>CABUQK010000174.1 GCA_902493615.1 uncultured Collinsella sp. | reverse complement strand
ACGGTCGCTTTATCACCAATTACCTCGTTCGCGCACTCATAGGCGCACTCGTGGTTTTGGCCGCCTATGCCCTTCTCGACGCCTGGGACTACGCCGGCCTTTCCACGTGGCTTTCCGGCGCCGGATTTGCCGGCAACACCACCCTGGCAGACGCAGCCATCAAGTTGGTCGTCACAGCGCTTACCCTGGGTGCGGGCTTCCAAGGCGGCGAGGTCACGCCCCTGTTTGGCATCGGTGCGGCGCTCGGCGGCTGGATCGGTTGCCTTACCGGGCTCGACCCCAGTTTTCTGGCGGCTCTCGGCATGCTCGGCGTGTTCTGTGCCGGCCTCAACGTGCCCATCACCACCTGCATGATGGCCATCGACCTGTTCCACGGCACGGCAGCCGGGTTCTTTGTCATCGTGGCCTTTATCAGCTACCTAACTGCCGGACACCGCGGCGTGTACCCCGCCCAGCGCATCATCTCGCCCAAGCGCCGTTCGCTTATTGTGGATGAGGGCGGTACGGTAGCGGATGCTATCGAGCGCCACAACGACCTGATAGAGTAGACGTAAGTATTCGACGTGCAGCCACAATCGGGGGCAATTCGACCTGAGCGCGACCGCACCGTCACGTCATACGCCGGGAGTCGCCCCATGCACGCAACTGATTTTGGCCGCACGCTCATCATCGCCAACCCAGCCGCCCAGTCGGGTGCGGCGCACGAAGTTGCCGAGCGCCTGCAACGCTTTTTGGACATGACTGCACGCGCATCCCAGTTTGACTTGGTGCTAACCGAGCGCATGGGACACGCCAAGGAGCTGGCCGCACAGGCCCAGGGCTATCGCACCGTTATCGCCCTTGGCGGCGACGGCGTGATTCACGAGGTCGTCAACGGGCTTATGACGCAAGAGGAGGACACCCGCCCCGCTCTTGCCATCCTACCCGTGGGCTCTGGCAACGATTTTGCCCAAACGCTCGGCATCGACGATTTCTCCGGTAAGGATTTTGGCGCGCTGCTCACCTGCGAGCTGCAGCGTCAGGACATCGGGCGCATTCGCTCGTGGAGCCCTGCGAGCGGCAGCGGCGAGGCTACCGTTGAGTACTACGACCAGACGCTCTCGGTCGGCATCGATGCCGCCATCGGCCTGGGCACCACCGAGCTGCGCAAAAAGACGGGCCTCGCCGGCGCTCCGCTCTACACCCTATCGGGACTTGAGCAGTTTGGCCTGCGCTATCGCAACTACCCCATGACCATCAGCTTTGATGGCGCGCCCGCCGAGCGCGTGCGGGCGATCATCATGGCAATTCAGCTGGGTCCTACCTATGGCTCGGGCTATCGCATCTGCCCCGATGCCGACCCCTGCGACGGCGTACTCGACGTCTGCTACGCCTGCGGCCCCGTTCCGCGTGCGGTTGCCCTGCCTATGTTTCTTTCGGCCAAGGACGGCCACCATACCAAGTTGCCACCGGTTCGCATGCGCCGATGCCGCCATGCCGAGCTCACTTTTGAGGAGCCCGACTAC
>CABUQK010000173.1 GCA_902493615.1 uncultured Collinsella sp. | reverse complement strand
GCTGGCACGCGGGCCGGCGGTGAAGGTGCCGCCAAGCGCCTCGATGCGCTCGCGCATGGAGGCGAGCCCCATGCCCTCCGCAGCGCCGCGGCCGCTTGCTTGGACCCCGCCCGCGCCATCGTCGGTAACGACAAGCTGGTAAAACGACGGATGTTCCATGCATCGTACGGTGACGGTTTGGGCGCAAGCGTGGCGCATGGCGTTGGAAAGCGCTTCGCGCAGGACCGCTGCAAAGCAGTTGGCGACGTTTGCGGGCGCATGTTCAGCCATAACTTCAAGCTCAATCTGCGGGCCGCCGTCCGAGCGTGTGCCTTCGACAATGCGTTCGAGCTGCACGGAAAGGTCGACGGCGTTGTCGTTGAGCGCGTGGACGCTGGTGCGCACAAGCTGGAGCGCCTCGTCAACCGTGCGTTTAACGTCGGCGAAATCGGCGGCGACGCCAGGCTCGTCGGCGTGGACCACGCGTAGGGCTTCGGCCTGCAGTGAGGCGCGCGTGAGCTGGTGCCCGACGTTATCGTGGATCTCGCGCGCGATGCGGGCGCGTTCGGCGAGCGTCGCGAGCTCGACTTCGTAGTCCTGGCGATCGGCAAGATCGCGGTTGCGCGCCTCGAGTGTGAGGGCTCGTTCCTGCAGCTCGTCGCGGGTGCGGCGCATGCGCCGCTGCTCGCGCTCCAACTGGGCGGTGCGTAGCGATAGCAAGGTGGCGGCAACCGAAAGGATGGCGGTCAGCAGGAGCGTTCGTGCGGTAAGCGCATCGGCGCGAAGGTCCGCGACGAGCGCAAAGGCAAAGACGGAGCCAATGCCCAGCGCGACCCAGGCGTGCTCGCGGCGCGCGATGTCATAGAGGGCGAGAGGCGCAAACGGCACAAACGGCGGCACGAAGACAGCCGCGATGATGCAGGCGTAGCTCGCTGCCTCGCTTGCGCGTCGGGTGCGTTTCCCCTGTGTGACCTCGGCCAGCGAGGTGGCAATAATGCCAAGGCAAAACGCCACAACCAGACGAGCGTCCACGGCAAGGCCCATGGCGGCCGCAATACAGCACGCCAGCACGATCGATTTGTCGAAAAGCCTGTTCATACGGGTATTGTACGCGAAGCTGCGCGTGGTGGAGGGGCCGCCTAGCGCAACCGTGACATTCCTCCCGCACCTTGATTATCGACTTTATCCGAACACCTCCCACATTCATCCGCACATGTGCGGATGAATGTGGGAACCCGATACCCTGAGGGCCGGGCCGGCCGGCCCCGGGAGATCGGAGGACGGTATGTCCGGAAAGAAGAAAAGGGGCTCCGCGAGGGCGGTCCCGAGGGCCTACGGGAGGCTCACGAGGCACGAGCGGGACACGGTCCAGAGGATGCTGGAGCGCAGGGCATCGTGCAGGGAGATCGCGAGGGAGCTGGGCAGGTCGCCCTCGACGGTGAGCGCCGAGGTGGCGTCGCACAGGTTCGTGACGGCGCCGAAGGCCAGGCGCGGCGAGCGCGTGGACGCCTCCGCCGACCTGTCGGCGGCCTGCCCGCGCCT
>CABUQK010000172.1 GCA_902493615.1 uncultured Collinsella sp. | reverse complement strand
CCCCGCAGGTGCAGGCCACACCGTCCAGCGCGTGCAGACGGAAATGCCCCAGCTCGCCGCCAAGGCCGCGCGCACCCTCCAGCAGACGTCCGCCGGTCAGGATGCCGCCGCCGACGCCGGTGCCCAGCGTCACACCGATGACATCGGTATAGCCCTTAGCCGCACCGACCCAGACCTCGCCCAGCAGCATACAGTTCGCGTCGTTGGCGACGGTGACGGGCAGGCCGAAGGCACGCTCCAGCGTACCTTTAATGTCCACGCCGATCCACCCCGGGAAATTGCCGCAGGTCCCCGCGACCACGCCGCGGCGGCTGTCGATCTGGCCCGTGGCGGACACAGCGATGCCCTCGAGCCTCGGCGTGTCCGCGGTCAGAAATTTGTGGATGGCCGCCTGCACGGTATCCAGGATCGGCGTTTTGTAGCCGTCAAAGCTGACGCTGCGCTCGGCGCGGCGCAGCACCGCGCCGTTTTCGTCGACGAGACCCAGTTTGACCGCCGTGCCGCCGATGTCGACACCCAGATAGGTTTTACTCATAGCGCACCTGCTTATTTGTGGTTGTTGATGGCCGCGGTGTAGCGGGCCGTGATCTCCGCCGGGCGGGTGATGGCACCGCCGACGACGAGGGCGAACGCACCGGCGTAGAGCGCCTGCACGGCCTGCTCCGGCGTGTGGATATGGCCTTCGGCGATGACCTTGGCCGGGCACTCCCGCGCGAGCTGGGCGATAAAGCCGAAGTCCACATCGTTGATGCCCGTCGTCTCGGGCGTGTAGCCGCGCATCGTCGTGCCGACAAAGTCCGCACCGGCCCCCGCGCAGGCCAGCGCGTTCTCAATGTTGTCGCAGTCGGCCATAACGAGCTGGTCGGGGTACTTCTCCTTGATGGCGCGGATGAACTCGGCGCTCGTCTGCCCGTTGGGGCGCAGGGCGCCGGTGCCTTGCACAGCCAGAATGTCCACGCCGCAGGCGACGAGCTCGTCGACCTCCTGCATCGTGACGGTGATGTACATCGGCGTGCCGGGGTAATCCTTTTTGATGATGCCGATGACCGGCAGGTCCACGACCTGCTTGATCTGGGTGATGTCGCGCACCGTATTGGCACGGATGCCGACAGCGCCGGACTGTGCCGCCGCCTTGGCCATCAGCGGCATGACGCCGCCCTCTTTTGTATACAGCGGCTCATGCTCCAGCGCCTGGCAGGAGACGATAAGGCCGCCTTGGATCTGGTTGAAGATTTGTTCGTGGGTCATGATGGCAAACTCCTTCTTATGTAAGCATTGTAGGGAGGGGTCTTGACCCCTCCGTGCCCGTTCGCGGCAACCGCAAAGCTCCCGGGACGCATATATGCGTCCCCTACTTGTAGGGGTGGCATACATGCCACCCGGGAGCGCAGTGGCCGGTGCAAGGTCCCGCGGAGCGGTCAAGACCGCTCCTTACAGAACTACAATGCATTACTTTTATTATTTCATCAAAATCTTGACCACGGCTTTTCTTACGTGGTCGCAGCCGGGGGTCTTGCAGCTGGGCTTGTG
>CABUQK010000171.1 GCA_902493615.1 uncultured Collinsella sp. | reverse complement strand
AATCGTAGCCCGAGACGGTCCCGGGCTGACAATTTCGACTGTAATGGACGTTCTTGTTTGACTAGTCGTTTAAGAACGTCCCCAACGATTGCATAGCATGAGAGTGGATAATCTCCCGGTTTGAGTCTGCATTCAAGCTCAAAGTGGGAGATTATCCACTCTCATTTTGTTTGTTGATTTCGATGCCTACATTTGTAGAAACATTTCGTGGAGGCGGGTGTCTTCGTCGAGTTCGGGGTGGAAGGTTACGCCGAGCTGGTTGCCCTGACGGGCGGCGACGATACGGCCGTCGACTTTCGCTAAAGCCTTGGCGTCGCCGTGGACCTCGACGATGCGGGGCGCGCGGATAAACGTCAGCGGCACCTCACCGTCGATACCGCCTACCTGCCCCTTGGTGCGAAAGCTGCCGAGCTGCCTGCCGTAGGCATTGCGCTCGACAAGTACATCCATGGTTGCCAAACGCGGCGTGCCCTTATCGTCATGGGCGGCAAGGTCGTGAGCCAGCAGAATTAGGCCGGCGCAGGTGCCCAGGACGGGCATACCTTCAGCGATACGGGCACGAAGCTCCTCGAGCATGTCCAACTCATCAAGCAGCTTCCCTTGAACGGTAGACTCGCCGCCGGGAAGTACCAGACGGTCAAAGTCCTGCTTCAAATCAGCCGCCTGCCTCAGCTCAATACAACGTGCGCCCAGCTCGGATAGCCTTGCCTCGTGCTCGGCAAAAGCGCCTTGGACCGCCAGCACGGCGACCGTCTGGTCTGCATAATCGCTCATGTGCGATCCTTTCTGCTGGACTAGCGCCCGCGCTCTTCCATGATAATCTCGATCTCGTCGGCGTTGATGCCCACCATGGCCTCGCCCAGGTCCTCCGAAAGCTCGGCAATGAGCTTGGCATCGGTGAAGTTTGCCACGGCCTTGACGATGGCGGCTGCGCGCTTGGCGGGGTCGCCGCTCTTAAAGATGCCCGAGCCGACAAACACGCCTTCGGCTCCCAGCTGCATCATCAGCGCGGCGTCGGCGGGGGTCGCTACGCCGCCGGCGGCAAAGTTCACGACGGGAAGCCTACCCGTGGCATGGACCTCGCGCACCAGCTCGACCGGAACCTGCAGTTGCTTGGCTGCCTCAAAGAGCTCGTCGTCGCGCAGAGCAACAACGTCACGGATCTGCTTTTGGATCTTGCGCATGTGGCGTACAGCCTGGACGACGTCGCCCGTGCCCGGCTCGCCCTTGGTGCGAATCATCGTGGCGCCTTCGGCAACACGGCGCAGCGCCTCGCCCAGATCACGGGCGCCGCAGACAAACGGCACGTCAAACTGGGTCTTGTCGATGTGATAGACGTCATCGGCAGGGGAGAGAACCTCGGACTCGTCGATGTAATCGATCTCGATGGCCTGCAGGACCTGCGCCTCGACGATGTGACCGATGCGGCACTTGGCCATAACAGGGATGGAGACGGCCTCTTGGATGCCCTTGATCATCTTGGGGTCGCTCATGCGCGAGACGCCGCCTGCGGCGCGGATGTCGGCCGGAATGCGCTCGAGTGCCATGACGGCGCAGGCGCCCGCCTC
>CABUQK010000170.1 GCA_902493615.1 uncultured Collinsella sp. | reverse complement strand
CTACGGCGAGCCGGCGATGGCGCTTGCCGACGACGTCGCCCGCGCCTGCCCGGCCGAGTGCTGGCTCAATCCCGTCAAGCTTATCTGCGACATGTTCAACCGTCTGTATTTCTTTGAGGACCTGGGGCCCTTCGCCGTTCGCGCCGGCGCGCTCGTCCTGATGGCCCTGGTGTTTGTTGCCGCCGCTACGCTGATCTTTGGAAGGAGCCGCTATGAGCACCTTTAAGACCGCGCTTCGCATGGCGCTGGCGCACCCGTTCTACCTGCTCATCTATACGGTGTTCATCTCGCTCATGGGCGTATTCATCGCGGCCTCGGTGAGCTGGAACTCGTCGCAGCTTACCGAGTACAAGCCCTACGACACCAACGTGATCGTGGTCGACCGCGACAATAGCGACCTTTCGCGGGCGCTTACCAAGCATCTGAGCTCGCGCTTTGACCTGGTCACGGGCGTCGGCGACGACACGTACGACCTTGCGGATGCGCTCGCCAAGAGCAACAGCGCCAAGGGCAGCGCCGACTGCGTGTTCTTTATCCCGGAGGGGTTTGAGGGAGACCTTGTTGCAGCCGCCCGCGCGGGGGAGTCTCTGCCCAAGCTCGATGTGACCTACGGCGCCGGCACCATGGCGGCAGCGCTTTCGTCTGCCGAGGCCTCGCGCTGGATCTCGCTCGCGGGCGCTGCGGCCGCACTTGAGCCCGCCGCCTCTAACGGTAGCCTCGCCAAGGCTGCCGAGCATGCGGCCGCGAAGCGCGCCAAGGTCGAGATCGAGCAGGTCAAGGTTGACTCGACAGCCGCCGCCACGCTCGAGTCGTATTTCAACTTTGGCGCGTACGCGATTATCTCGTCGGTCATCGTGTCGGTGGGATTGGTGTTCTCGGGCATGAACGAGCCCGAGCGCGTGCGCCGCATGGAGGCCGGCCCGGTCTCCGAGCGCCAGCGTTCGCTCGCCGTGTTCGCGGCTGCCGCGGTGCTCACCGTCTGCATTTGGCTCGTGTCGAGCATGATGGGCGTCGTGGGCTTTGCCGGCGCGGTTGCCGAAGTCGGCGTGGGCCGTGTGTGCCTGGCGCTGGCGGCGACGTTTGCGCTGGCGTGCACGCCTCTGGCCGTTGGCTTTACGCTGTCGAGCTTGGGCGCACGCGAGGAGCTGCTCAACGGCGTGGGCAACCTGCTTGGCATGCTCATGACGTTTTTGGGCGGCGCCTGGATGCCACTGTCGCTGATGGGCCCGGCCGTGCAGACGGTGGCGCATTTTGTGCCGACATATTGGGTGAACGACGCGATCAGCAAGGCACTCGCCGCGGACCTGACGTCCACCGTGCTGGGCGACATCGCTTGTGATCTGGGCGTCACGGTGCTCTTTGCTGCGGCCATCGCCGCCGTAGGCCTAGCCCTCGCACGCACCAAATCCCACGCCTAGACACCTAGTCATTGGGTACTCATTGGGGACAGACTTAAACGACCAAGAGTGGTCATTGGGGACAGACTTAAACGACTAGTCATCGGGGACAGTCTTTGCCGAACCGCCGGCTTGCCGGTCGGGTTGCCAAGGACTGTCCCCAACTGCCGGTAGGAAAGGAACGTCCATTACAGTCGAAATTGTCAGCCCGG
>CABUQK010000169.1 GCA_902493615.1 uncultured Collinsella sp. | reverse complement strand
CTCGGGCAACTCGTCACCGGCAAAGCGGGGACGATAGTGATCGCGGATGGCGTGGGCGACCTCGTCGTTCTCCCCCATCGCGCAGGCGTAGTAACCGCCCATCACGCCCTGCTGGCTCGTGAACTCGACGACGGCGTTGGATACCAGGTCAGCCTTGCACAGGTGCGCGGCGCGAGCAGCGTCAGCGGCAAGATGAGCGCCCAGATGAGCCTCGCGGGCAATAGCGAGCGCGAGCTGCTCGATGCGCTCGGACTTGGCGAGCACGCTACCGAGCTTCTCCTGGAAGGCAACCTTGGCCAAACGCTCGCGGAACTCGTCGAGGGAGATCTTCAGGTCCTCCTCGTAGAAGAACTTGGCATCGTCCAGACGGGCACGCACAACGCGCTCGTTGCCGTCGATCACGCGCTCGGCGTTCTCGGGCTTGCTGTTGGAGACGACCACGAACTCACGCGTGAGCTTGCCTTCGCCGTCATAGATCGGGAAGTAGCGCTGGTTGGTGAGCATGGACTCGCAGATAATTTCGTGCGGGACCTTGAGGAACTCCTCATCGAAGGTACCGACGAGCACCGTCGGCCACTCGCAGAGGTTGATGACCTCCTCGAAGACCTTCTTGGGCGTGTCGACATGACAGCCGGGGCGAGCGGCCTCGACCTCGGCGATACCGGCAAGGATGGCCTCACGACGGCGCTCGGCAGAAAGCACGCCGGCGTCCTCGAGCACCTGCTCGTAGACGGCGGGGCTGGCAACCACATGGTCACCAGGGCCAAGTACGCGATGACCACGCGTGGTGTTGCCACTCGTCACGTCGGCAAACGACACGGGCACAATATCCTCGCCCAAAAGGCAGCAGATCCAACGGACCGGACGCACGAACGTAGCATGCTCGTGACCCCAGCGCTGGGAGCGGTAGTTGGGCCACTGCAGGCCGGCGATGGTCTTCTCGCACAGGGCCGTCAGGATCGGGGTAGCCGGTGCGGAGGGAATGTTCTTCTCGGCGAACACATACTCGCGACCGTCAGTGTCCTCGCGACGGACCAGGTCCTCGGCAGCCACACCGCACTTGCGGGCGAAGCCCTGGGCGGCCTTGGTGGCGTTACCGTCAGCGTCGAAGGCAATGTTGGCCGCGGGGCCACGCTTGACCTCGTGAACCTCATCGGTCGCAGTGGCGACGTTAGCCACGAGTGCAGCCAGGCGACGCGGGCTCGAGATCACGCGGACCTCGCCGTGGGCCAAACCGGCCTCGTCGAGACCCTTGGCGATCATGGTGCCAAGCTGCTTGACGGCATTGTTCAGCGGTGCAGAGGGCATTTCCTCCGTACCGATCTCAAACAGGAAATCCTTAGCGTCTGCCATGGCTTACGCCACCTCGCCTTCCTGGTCGGCATTCTCGTTGACTCCGGCGACCTCGGCCATGTAGGCCTCGCAGCACGCCTTGGCGACGGCGCGGACGCGCAGGATGTAGTTGGCACGCTCGACCGCGGACAGCGCGCCGCGGGCATCGAGCAGGTTGAAGGCGTGGCTGCACTTCATGACGCAGTCGTATGCCGGCAGCGGCAGCTTGCGCTCCAGACAGGAGTGGCACTCGGCCTCGTAGTCGTCAAACTTCTGACGCATCATCTCGACGTTGGCGACCTCAAAGTTGTAGGCGCTGAACTCGCGCTCGTTCTCGAGGAACACGT
>CABUQK010000168.1 GCA_902493615.1 uncultured Collinsella sp. | reverse complement strand
AGCGCTAGCGATGCAACGGCCTCGGCTGATACGGCAGTACCGACCGAGGCCGTCCTCTCTAAGTTGCGGTGAAATAGGGACTGTTTGGCGGTTTTAAACGCTTAAACAGTCCCTATTTCACCGCAATTTATGAAGGGGATGGGGCTACTTAAGTGCGCCGGTCACCGTGCCGCCGCCGAGGACGATGTCGCCGTGGTAGACTACAACGGCCTGGCCGGGGGCGATGGCTCGCTGCGGCTCGTCAAAAGTCAGCAGCATTTGCCCGTCTTCGCCGCGCGTAAGGGTCGCTGCTTGGTCTTTCTGACGGTAACGGTACTTGGCGCCCACGCGAATGCCGCCGGCATCGAGTTCTGCCTCCATGCGGTCGGCAGGGGCGCTCCAGATCCAGTCGTTGGCCGTGAGCGCCGCGGCGGTCAGGTCCTCGGCCTCGCCCAGATGCACGGTGTTGTTGACGGCGTCGACGCCTGTCACGTATACGGGATGCGCCATCGCGACGCCCAAACCCTTGCGCTGGCCGATGGTATAGCGCAGTGCGCCGTTGTGGCGCCCGACCACGCTGCCGTCGCGCCATACGATGTCGCCCGGTGCAGCGGCATGTCCGCAGCGGCGCTCGATATAGCCCGCGTAGTCACCGTCTGGAATAAAGCAGATATCCTCGCTTTCGGCCTTCTTGGCGTTGATGAAGCCCTGTTCGGCGGCAATGCGGCGCACGTCGTGCTCCTTGTCCAGACCCGCCAGCGGAAAGATCGTGCGCGACAGCCGCTCCTGCGTGAGCGAATACAAAAAGTAACTCTGGTCCTTTTTGGGGTCCTCGCCGCGATGCAGCTGCCAGGTGCCGTCGGGCGCCTGGCTCGTTTTGGCATAGTGGCCTGTGGCGATGTAGTCACAGCCCATACCCAGCGCCGCATCCAGCAACGCGCCAAACTTAATATGGCGGTTGCAGATGATGCACGGGTTGGGCGTCAGCCCCTCCTGGTAGGCGTTCACAAAGCGCTCGATAACGCTGTGGTCGAAGGTCTGCTGCAGGTCGAGCACATGGTGGGGTATCCCCAGGCGCTCGGCGACGGCCTTCGCGTCGGCGATGTCGCGATCGACTTTGCTCATACCTGTTGCGGGATCGGGCGCGGGGCAGGTGAGGCGCATGGTGGCACCGACACATTCGTAACCCTGACTTTTGAGCAGATACGCGGTCACGCTGGAATCGACGCCGCCGCTCATGGCGATGAGCACGCGCTTATTGTGCATGGGGAGGTTCTCCTTGGTGGCATGTGGCCAAAAAAGAAAAGCGGCGCGGGAGGCTGGTTCCGCGCCGCAGACATTGTAGCAAGTTCGGGCGTCTCGTGGGACACCCTGATTGGATGGGCTCAGACTGCCGGGAGAGAGGAGACCGGCTCGTCCGTGGGCTCAACCTATGGGCGACAGGCCCTAGTCCTGGAAGAGCGCCGTGGACAGGTAGCGCTCGCCGGTGTCGGCCAGCAGAGCCACGATGGTCTTACCCTCGTTCTCGGGACGCTTGGCCAGCTGCAGTGCGGCCCACACGGCGGCACCGGACGAAATGCCCACGAGCACGCCCTCCTTGTGGCCCACGGCGCGGCCGGTGGCAAAGGCGTCGTCGTTCTCGACGGGGATGATCTCGTCATAGACCCGGGTGTCGAGGACGTCGGGCACAAAGCCGGCGCCGATGCCCTGGATCTTGTGCGGGCCGGCCTTACCCTTAGAGAGCACCGGGGAAGTGGCGGG
>CABUQK010000167.1 GCA_902493615.1 uncultured Collinsella sp. | reverse complement strand
CATCATACGGTAGGGGTCCATGACACCCTTCGTGACAAGGTCGTCCACCAGCGTGCCGAGGTAGCTTGTGTGCCGCGCCAGCACAAGTTCTTCCCTGCCCAGCGCGTGGCGGGCGGCGTTCAGACCCGCCAGCAAGCCCTGCGCAGCGGCCTCCTCATAGCCGGATGTGCCGTTGAACTGCCCCGCGCCGTAGATGCCGCCCACGACCTTGCTTTCCAGCGTGGGCTTGAGCGTCGTGGGGTCCACGCAGTCATACTCGATGGCGTAAGCCGGGCGCATGATTTCGAGATGCTCAAACCCGGCAATCGTGCGGTACATCTCGTTCTGCACGGCCTCGGGCAGGCTGGACGAGAGACCCTGCAGGTACATTTCCTCGGTGTCCTCGCCGCAGGGCTCCACAAAGACCGGGTGGCGCTCCTTCTCTTTAAAGCGGACGACCTTATCCTCAATGGACGGGCAGTACCGCGGGCCGACACCCTGAATGTCGCCGCCGTAGAGCGGCGAACGGTGCAGGTTGTCGAGAATGACCTTATGGGTCGCAGGGTTCGTATAGGCGATGTAGCAGTTGACCTTGTTGTGCATCGGCACGCGGGTCATAAAGCTGAACGGCTGCAGCTCGGCGTCGGGGTCGCCGGGCTGGCATTCGAGCTTTGAGAAGTCGATGCTGCGGCGGTGGACGCGGGCGGGCGTGCCGGTCTTGAAGCGGCGCAGCGTGAAGCCGTTGGCTACAAGGCACCTTGTCAGCGCGGTGGCGGCATGGGTGCCGTCGGGGCCGCTGTCATAGTGGGCGTCGCCCACAAAGATGCGCCCGCCCAGGTTGGTGCCGGTGGCAATGACGACGGCCTTGCAGGCGTAGTAGCCGTGCAGGTTCGTGAACACGCCGCAGACCTTGCCGTCCTGCACGTCCACGCCGACGATCTCGCCCTGGTGGATGTCGAGGTTGGCGGTTTGCTCCAGCGCGTGCTTCATCCAGATGTGGTAGCGCTTGCGGTCTGTCTGCACGCGCAGACTGTGTACGGCGGGGCCCTTGCCGCGGTTGAGCATCCGGCTTTGCAGGTAGGTGGCGTCTGCGGCCAGACCCATCAGCCCGCCGAGCGCATCGACCTCCCGCACAAGATGCCCCTTGGCCGTGCCGCCGATGGACGGGTTGCACGGCATATTGCCGATGAAATCCAGCGACAGCGTAAACACCGCGGTCCTTGCCCCCAGCCGTGCCGCCGCATGCGCCGCCTCGATCCCCGCATGCCCCGCACCGATGACGATGACGTCGTAGGTTCCCAGTTTGTCCATATACGTTCCCTCTTACCCTATATTGTGCAGGATGTCCTCACAGACACCCGCGAAATTTGTGTCCACTGCATTGTTGGCGCAGCGCAGCACCCGGCAGCCGATGCCTTGCAGGTAGGCGGTGCGCTCTGCATCGTACTCAACGGCCTGCGGTTCGGTGTGCTGTGCGCCGTCCAGCTCTATTACCAGTTTACACGATGAAATATAGAAATCAACTATAAAATTGCCAATTATTTTCTGGCGGTAAACGGTCTGCGGCAGGTTTTTCAGAAAGTCGTACCACAAGCGTCTCTCCTGCGGGGTCATTTTTCTGCGCAGTTTTTGTGCATTAGTGCGCAGTGGGTCATGGGTTTTAATCCCTTTCATGGCTGTCTCCTTAAAGGTTTCCCCCTCGGGGGAAGCTGCCGCCCGCAGGCGGCTGATGAGGGCGGAGTTCGCGTGGTCTCCCTTTAACGGGCAACC
>CABUQK010000166.1 GCA_902493615.1 uncultured Collinsella sp. | reverse complement strand
TCGAATAAGCCTAAATCCAGGAACTATTTCACCGCAACTTAGGAGGGGATGGGGTTAGCTGCGGGGGCGGTGGCGGAGCTTGTCGATGGTGGAGTCGGTGCTTCGGCTGCGTGCTTCGGCGGCGCGGTCGCGAACGTCGGCCACGGTTTGGCGTTTACGGCGGTAATCGATCATGCCTTGGATGATGGGCTTGCCAAAGCTCACGACATCATCGTTGTAGATGGCGGTTCGGGCTGCGAGGAGACAGTCGGTAAAGTCCATATGGGTCTTGCCAAAGAGTTTGATGGCAAGGGTGATAACGGTGGGCTCGTCGACCATGACGTCATCGAGCAGCTTGGTCATGGCCGTCGCAATCTCCACGCGCGGGACCTTGTAGACGTCGCGCAGCGTAACGGCGACGCGTGTGATGATCTCGGGGTAGACGCGAGCGGTGCGCGTGGCGATGACCTTGGCGGCGCGCGGTGACAGGACCTCGTCGTCGTTAAGCAGGTAGCGCAGGATGACGGTCTCGTCGATGATGGTGCTACTCATGGATATCTACTTCCTCGGGACCCAAAACCGACTCATCGCTTTCTGTGGCTAGGTATTCAATCCAGGCATTGCGCTCCTCGGCGCGGCGATTGGGGTCACCATATGCTTTGAGCGATCCATAGGCGGCGGTGCCGTCCTTTGAGCGCACGGCGACCGGCTGAAAGGGGAGCTTGCGCATCAAAATGCTTTGCGCGACAAATAAGCGGACAGCCTCGGCGAGCGATGTGCCCATGGCATCGTAGAGATGCTCGGCATGCTGCTTGTCTTCCTCGCGAATGCGCACCTGCAGGATGGCTCTTTTTTGAGTCGATGACATCACTGGCCCCCTTAATGAGCGTGCAATATAGTCGGTCAAATGCGGCATGTGCCGATACATCAGCATCTTATAACGATTACTTTATTTCACTCAAGTAGATAACCATAAACACGAATACAAGCGTAGTACATCCAAAATGAGAGCGCATAAAAATCTCTGAGGTGTACGCATGTAATACACTCACCTTTATAGCTTCTAGAGAATAATTCCAACCTGCCAAAACCCCTGCAATACACCCGTATTGCAGGGCCTATGCTCAAGTTTGCCCCCTGCAACTGCGTATATTAAACCTGTATATCGTTGGAGAAATTCTACCGAGTGCATGTTTCGCCGCATGCATTCGATTCGTCGATGCCAGGCCACGGGCGGCTTGGGTCAATGTCGACAGGGTCTCTCCGGCAAGGGATTCAGGAGGGAGTGAACAACATGGGTAATAAGCGAGTCGTAGCCGATTCTTCGCGCTGCATCGGGTGTCAAACCTGCATGGCGGCGTGTATCGAGGCGCACGACATCCCCGGTAACATCGCCGCGCCGCGCCTGCGCGTGACGCGTACGTACGAGATCTCCGCACCGGTGGCTTGCCATCACTGCGAGGATGCCCCGTGCGCGAAGGCCTGTCCTACGGGCGCCTTGTTCTTTGATCCAAAGAACCATCGCATCGGCGTCAACGAGGACAACTGCATCGGCTGCAAGAGCTGCGTCATGGCATGCCCCTTTGGTGCCGTGAGCGTGGCGACCACGCAGGTCCCCGTCTTGATGGGTGACGTGCGCGTGGGTTCGCAGACTAAGAGCTTCGTGCTCAAGTGCGACCTGTGCGTGGACCGTCCCGGCGGTCCGGCGTGTGCCGAGGCGTGCCCGACCAAGGGCCTCACCCTGGTAGACGAGGAACGTTTGGCGGAGCTGACTGCCGAGCGTGCCCGCGCCACCATCGAAAACGAGGCGTAAGCGTCGGGC
>CABUQK010000165.1 GCA_902493615.1 uncultured Collinsella sp. | reverse complement strand
CTGGAAGCCCTTTTCCTTGGCATAGCGAACCATGGCGTTGTAATCGTCGGGCTCGCAGTTGGGAACGCCGCGGAAACCAGGCTTGTCGGTGTAGTCATCCAGCAGGTAAGCCGTACCAGATTCGATGACACCATCGAGCACGAACTTGATGTTGTTGCACTGATAGTGCTTGCCGCGATAGGAATCGCGAAGCTCGGCGCAGCGATCGATCTTGTCGAGGCCCTCGTGCTCGGGCTTGCAATAGAAGCCGGAGGTTACCTTGAGCTTGAGCTTACCCTCGATGTCGAGCTCCTCGAGAGCAATTTGAGCATTGACCTCATCGCGAAGAATCGGCTCGTAAATATTGGTAATACCGACCGCAAGCAAGTCCTCCTGCAACGTAAGAATGGCGCTCTTGAACTCTTCGACCGTATAGGAACGAATCGCCTTGAAGACATCGTTCATGGCCCAATCGCGCACAAGACCCGTAGGCTCCTGCGTCTCGGGATCCAAAACGATGGTTCCAGCCTCCTGGCTCACAAAGCCGCGACCGATGCCGGCCTTCTCGAGGCACTTGCTGTTGACCCAATAGGAGTGGCCGTCGTAGGAACCGATAAGCATCGGCACGTCCGGGCACACTGCGTCCAGCAGCTCCTTGGCCTGAATCTTGCCCTCGTTCTCGAACACGGCGTTGTCCCAACCCATGCCCTTATAGAACTCGCGTCCGGGATGCTCTTCCACATATTTGCGGATGGTATCCACGTACTCGTCCACGGTCTCGAGACCCAAAATGTCGATCTCGTAGGCAAACTGGCCAGCACCAGACGAGAAGTGCATATGAGCATCGCAGAAGCCCGGCATGAACATGCCGTCGCCCGCCTCGATCACCTTGGTGTCGGGACCGACGTACTCGCTCACCCCCGCCTCGTCACCCACATAGACGAAGACGCCATCCTTAATCGCTACTGCCTGAGCCGTAAACTCTGCGCGATTGGACGTGAACACCTTCCCCTTAAGTACGGTATCCGCTTGCATCGCAAACTCCTTTCCTGCGATCCGCTTCTCAGTCCAAAACGGATTTCGCTGGAAAGACTACGGTCGGAAAGGAGGTTTATTCTATGAGCCAAACGATCAATTTCACTCAACCTTAGTTGTACAAACAGATTATTTTGGCAGGTAAAACGGTCTATTTCATTCTTCGGCGCCATAACACCACGTCCCGTTCGCGCGAGGAGAACGACCACTCATGGCTCGCATAGGACGCGTTTTGACGCGCTTATACCCCTAGGGTTTACCTCCGTCTATCCGTTGTCGATAGCCGTATTGGGCCCATGGCGCCCCTCGGCGGCGCCCGGTGCCCAAACGGCAAGCCCGTGCCTGCCGTCACGAGGCCGTCTACGCCCTATAGAACACGTTGTCGGCAAAGAAATCGGCCGGGGGCTCCATGCAGGCAATCTCGCCGTCAAACATCATGGCGACGTCGTCGGCTACCTGCTCGACAAAGTCCAAATCGTGCGTAGCCATGATGACGGTGCCGCCAGCCTTCGCATGGTCACGCAGGGCGCGGGCGATGATGCGGCGGCTCTCCAGGTCCAAGCCCTTCGTGGGCTCGTCAAGCAGCAGCAGCTCGGGGCCGATCAGCAGCAGCTTTGCCAGTGCAAGCAGCTGGCGCTGTCCGCCCGAGAGGTCGTAGGGGTGGCGCGTCTCCAGGCCGTCCAATCCCAGTTGCGCCGCACGCTCCCGCGCCAAGTTCTCGTCATATCCGCAGGTCGAGGCCCATTCCATCAGCTCATCGCGAACCGTCTCGGCAACCAGCAATGCTTTAGGATTCTGAGGCAGCAGCGCAGCCGAGGCCGCTCCGCGCACCATGCGGCCGCGCT
>CABUQK010000164.1 GCA_902493615.1 uncultured Collinsella sp. | reverse complement strand
AATAGCAAGCGCACCGTCCAGACAAGGCCGAGGGCCGGGCATGCCCGGCCCCTACGTTACTGCAATCTGTACACCGCCTCGATCAGCGTATCCACATCGCTGAAGTGCTCGAGCATCGAGCAGTAGCGGCGCAGGGCGGCAGCGCCGTGCAGGCCCTTCATATAGTGCATGGCCTGGCTGCGTGCCTGGGGCATGGCGGCCCACTCGCCCTTTTCCTCGCACATTTCGTAGATTTGGTCGCGCAAAGCGGTCATCCGCTGGTTCAGCGTCGGCTCGGGCGGGCGTTCCTTGCCCAGCAGCGCCGCGCGCACCTGTGCAAACAGCCACGGGTCGCCCAGTGCGCCGCGCCCGATCATAACGCCGTCGCAGCCGGTTGCTTCTAATAAGGTAAGGGCTTCGTCGGCGGTGGTCACGTCGCCGTTGGCCAGCACCGGGACGGACACGGCCTGCTTGATGGCCGCGATGGCCGCCGTGTCGATGGGCGGGATGTACATCTGCTCCCGCGTGCGGCCATGAACGGCGATCAAGTCCGCGCCGTTGGCCTCAAGCTGTTTGGCGACCTCGACGCCGGTCAGGTGGTCGGCGTCCCAGCCGATGCGCATCTTGACGGTCAGCGGCGTATCATCGCCCAGCGCTTTGCGCGCGGCGGCGACCATCTGCCCGCAGAGCGGCGGGTCCAGCAGCAGCCTGCTGCCCGCGCCGCTGCCGGTGATCTTGGGTGCGGGGCAGCCCATGTTGATGTCGAGAATGTCAAATTGGATGCCCTGCTCCCTTACAAACAGAATTGCCTTGGCCATCGACTCCGGCTCCGCGCCGAACAGCTGGATGGCGTACAGGCCGTGGGGGTGCTTGTCCCGCAGCAGAGCCAGGGATTTTTCATCGTGGAAGTTCAGCGCCTTGGCGCTGGCCATCTCACTGACGGTCCAGGCCGCGCCGTGGTCGGCCATCAGATGGCGGCACGCCGCGTCGGTCAGGCCGGCCATCGGCGCAAACACCGCGCCGGTGGGGATGGATAGGTTGCGTAGCTGCATAAGTTTCCTTTCCAAAAGGCTTCCCCCTCGGGGGAAGCTGCCGCCCGCAGGCGGCTGATGAGGGCAAAGTCCGCGCAGCCACCCGTGACCGGGTCCCGGCCGTAAGCCCGCCCCCTCATCCGGCGCGCCACCTTCCCCCGCCCGCGGGGGAAGGCTTTAGACTTTTCGATTTTTACATTCTATTCTACCATATTTTCCGCAAATGTGGTATACTGAAATGTAGATTGTTTATAAGGAGTATTGCGCATGAAACTCATGGTCCTGGACGGCAACAGCCTGGTCAACCGCGCGTTTTTCGGCATCAAGCTGCTGACGACGAAGGATGGCCGCTACACCAACGCCATCTACGGCTTCCAAAATATACTGCTCAACCTGCTGGCGGCGCACAAGCCCGACGCCGTCGCCATCGCGTGGGATGAGCGCGCGCCGACGTTCCGCCACACCGCCTACGACGGCTACAAGGCCACCCGCCACGGCATGCCCGAGGAACTGGCCCAGCAGATGCCGGTTTTGAAGGAGCTGCTGACCGACCTTGGCTTTGTGCAGGTCAGCAAGGCCGGCTGGGAGGCCGACGATATTCTCGGCACGCTGGCCGCAGCGTGCGAGGCCGCGGGCGGCACGACGCTGCTGGCTACCGGTGACCGCGACAGCTTGCAGCTTGTGGACGATGCAACGACGGTTTTGCTGGCGACCAACAAAGAGACCATCCCCATGGACCCCGCCGCCATCCGCGAGAAGTACGGCATCGAGCCGCCGCAGCTCATCGACGTCAAGAGCCTGATGGGTGATGCGTCGGACAACATCCCCGGCGTGCCCGGCATCGGCGAAAAAACCGCGCTGGCGCTGATTTCGAAGTTCGGCAGTTTGCAAGGCGTCTA
>CABUQK010000163.1 GCA_902493615.1 uncultured Collinsella sp. | reverse complement strand
GACTGTAATGGACGTTCTTAAATGACTAGTCATTTAAGAACGTCCCCAATGACTAGGTGGGGAAGGCGTGCGACAATGGTGGGCGTTGTGTTGTTCGCGCTAAGGAGTTGCCATGTTGTTGTGTCCCGTTTGCCATGAGCCGTTGGCGGACAATGAGCGCGGTGCTGCATGCGCGGGCGGACACCGGTTTGACCGTGCGCGCGAGGGCTATCTATACCTCCTACGCTCGTCCAAGAGCGGTGACTCCATGGGCGATCCCAAGTCGCAGGCGCGCAGCCGACGTGACTTTCTGAACCGCGGCTACTATGCGCCGTTGCGCGATGCGATGGTTGAGCTGGTGCGCGAGCGGGTGTCTGGGCGTGCTGCGTCTACGAGCGGCCCCATGACGCTGCTCGATATTTGCTGCGGCGAGGGCTATTACACGAGTGCCATGGGCGCGGTGCCGGGCGTGGGCGCTTACGGGTTCGACTTGGGCAAAGAGATGGTGCGCCTGGCCGCCAAGCGCGGCGATGCGACCTACTTCGTGGCCAACATGAAGGACATCCCCGTGGCCGATGGCGCCTTCGATATGGTGACCGAGCTCTTTGCCCCCTTTAACGAGCGCGAGTTTGCCCGCGTGCTGGCGCCGGAGGGTTCGCTCTACACCGTGGTGCCGGGTGCTCGTCACCTCTTTGGGCTCAAGGAGGTACTCTACGACACGCCGTACCTTAACGATGAGAAGCTGCCGAAGACCACCGAGCTCGAGTTGGTCGGAACGCAGCGGGTGTCTGCGAATATTACGCTTCAGACCCAGGCGGACATCGAGGCGGTGTTCCAGATGACGCCGTACTACTACCGCACGCGCCCCGCCGACAAAGAGCGCCTGGCAAATTTGGATACCCTTCAGACCGACATCGACTTCATCATCGCCGAGTACCGCCACAGCTAACAACCTGCCAAAAAGGGACAGGTTTATTTTGGTAGGTTTTATCTGGGCAAACGTAAAGGGCCGACCGCGGAGATGCGCGATCGGCCCTTTTTAGTTGCTTGGCTGCAGAGGTTATGAGAAGCGAGCGCTTATAGGCGGTCCTTGTTCTCGGCCTTAACGGCGTGTGCCTGCTGAACAAAGAACAGGTCGTACACCACGATGACAAAGGCGCCAAAGTTGATGGCGTCGCCGCCAAACGCGGGAAGCGTGAGCACCGCTTGGGCAAGCGTGGCGACCGCGGCAACAATACCGAGCTTAAACGCGCCGTCCACCTGCGAAGGCTTGTTGGCGCCCTTGATACCGGCGACGCCTGCGGCAAGGTCGACGAGACCCTTGGCGATAAGCACGACCGCTGCGAGCGTGGCGTACGAACCGTACGTGGAATCGAGACCGCCCGTGGCGATACCGACGCCGGCGGTGACGAGGCTGGCGATGCCCAAAACAAAGTAGATGAGAGCAAGGATTTTGAGAGTCTTGCGAGTGAAGCTCATGGCTGGTCCTTTCGATACGAGTACGCCAACTTGGCGCACCCAATGTACTGCACATATGGTGAAGCACATTGTAGTTCAACGCGGCGATGCATGCGTTTGAAAGCGTCTCTTGCCCGCACGGTCCAACCTTTCAAAAAAGAAAGCTGGGCGTAAGTCAAATCGATGGCAGCGTATGCGCGGCGCTGCGATGATGGGTCCATGGTAAGAGCTGGTCTCAAGGAGGAGCCATGATGTACGGAGCAGGGCAAGTGCATGAGCCGCGGTCGTTGGGAAGGCGCATGGGTGATTCTGTGATCGCTGCCGTGTGCACGGGATTGATGGCGGTGCTTTGCATTGGGATGCTGTGGGCCATGTCGCATGTGGGACAATAGCGGACGGTTGGGTGCCGACATAAACGGCACTCACGTATTCGTTTTGCTTGTTAAGGAGTACCCATGGGCGTCGTCGATCCTTTTTCTGTTGCTCGGGCCG
>CABUQK010000162.1 GCA_902493615.1 uncultured Collinsella sp. | reverse complement strand
CCGCTTTCGGGCATTACTTCCGAGAAGCACGACAGCTTCCTGGAGCCCAACCACGACGGCACCGCCATTACAAAGTTTACGGGCAAGAACCTCATCCAGGGCGAGCCCGATGCCTCGAGCTTCCCCAACGGCGGTCTGCGTGCTACCTTCGAGGCCCGTGGCTACACCGCTTGGGACCCCACTAGCCCCGCCTTTATCAAGGACGATGTCCTGTGCATCCCCACGGCTTTCTGCTCCTACACGGGCGAGGCCCTGGACAAGAAGACCCCGCTGCTGCGTTCCATGACCGCGCTCTCGCGTGAGTCTAAGCGCGTTTTGGCGCTGTTTGGTAAGACCCCCAAGAAGGTCGTTCCTTCCGTGGGCGACGAGCAGGAGTACTTCCTGATCAAGAAGGACGCCTACCGCAAGCGCAAGGACCTGGTCATCACCGGCCGCACCCTCTTTGGTGCTGCTCCATGCAAGGGTCAGGAGCTCGAGGAGCACTACTTTGGCGCTATCCGCCCCACCGTCTCGGCCTACATGAAGGACTTGGACGATGAGCTGTGGGCGCTCGGCATTCCCGCCAAGACCAAGCACAACGAGGTTGCTCCCTGTCAGCATGAGCTCGCCCCCGTCTATGGCGAAGTCAACGAGGCCATCGACCAGAACCTGGTCATGATGGAGAAAATGAAGCTCATCGCCTCTCGCCACGACTTGGTCTGCCTGCTGCACGAGAAGCCCTTTGAGGGCATCAACGGTTCGGGCAAGCACAACAACTGGTCGCTTGGCACCGAGTCCGAGAACCTGCTCGATCCGGGCGACACCCCGCTCGACAACCTGCAGTTCATCGTCTTCCTCACCGCGGTGATCGAGGCCGTCGATAACTATCAGGAGCTCCTGCGTGCCTCCGTCGCCTCGGCCGGCAACGACCATCGTCTGGGCGCCAATGAGGCTCCTCCGGCGATTATGTCCATCTTCCTGGGCGACCAGCTTACCGAGGTCGTCGAGAAGATCATCGATGGCAAGGCTTCCGTCCATGCCACGCGCGGCGTGCTCGACCTGGGCGCCGATACCCTGCCCAAGCTGATGCAGGACAACACCGACCGCAACCGCACCTCCCCGTTTGCCTTCACCGGCAACAAGTTCGAGTTCCGTGCCTGCGGCTCCGAGCAGAACGTCTCCGACTCCAACCTGGTGCTCGATGCTGCCGTGGCCAAGTCGCTCAAGTCCTTCGCCGACGCGCTTGAGGGTACGCCCGAGGATGAGTTCCAGGACGCTGCGCTCGAGTACTGCAAGAAGGTCCTGACCGACCACCAGCGCATCCTCTTTTCCGGCGATGGCTACTCCGACGAGTGGCCCGTTGAGGCCGAGAAGCGCGGCCTTGCCAACAACAAGACCACGGCCGACGCCCTGCCCGCCTTTGTTTCCGATAAGGCCATTGCGCTCTTTGAGGAGACGGGTGTCCTGACCAGGGCCGAGGCTCAGTGCCGCTACGATTGCAAGCTCGAGAAGTACAACAAGCTCATGAACATCGAGGCCACCACGATGGTTCGCGAGGCGCGTCGTACCTATCGCCCGGTCATTACCGCCTATGCCACCAAGGTCGCTAAGGGCCTTGAGACTATTCGCGCCGCCGGCGCCGAGGCCGCCATGCAGTGCGAGCAGAATACGCTCAACAAGCTCTGCAACGGTATCACTGCCATCAACGACTCCATTAAGGCGCTCGACGCCGTGCATCAGAAGGCCGAGGCCCTCGATGGCCAGGAACAGGCCAATGTGTATGCACACGAGGTCGTTCCCGCTATGGATGCGCTGCGTGCCGCCGTGGACGCCATGGAGGAGATCGTGGCCGCTGACTACTGGCCGGTTCCGACCTACGACGACATTCTGTTCTACGTGTAGGGCATAGCCAACATATCGTCACGGTATTGAGCCGGGGTCCGCATCGTGCGGGCCCCGGCTTTTTGTTCAAGACTTTAGTCCGCTGGCCGCGCAGCGGCCAGCTTTAAACCACCCGCTACG
>CABUQK010000161.1 GCA_902493615.1 uncultured Collinsella sp. | reverse complement strand
GCCTGCTTCCCAGAGTCCTTCTTCATCTGCTCTACTGCAGCTTCAATCGCGGGCGTAATCGCCGAGAAATCCTCCACGCCGGGATTATATTGACGGAGCATATTCATGTAATCCTCAACAGACCATCCCTGTTTCAAATATGACAGAACGTTCTCCACGTCGTCTATGAACATGTACGGATGAGTTGGCGGATCCACCAACTCTTCTGTTTCAACGAATGGAATCTGATTTGCCCGGCACCAGTTTTCTGCATAAGGCAACACATAATCTGCCGCGAATTCCAGATATGCCTCGTACCTGCGAAAATTACCTTCTATAATTTCCCAAGACGCTTCCTCAAAAGATTGCTCATCCGTGCATTCCCGTATGCTTTCCTCCCACATCGCCCGCACTTCGTCGTCCTGCTGCTCAAAAAATGCCCTTTGGATGTCAGATCGACTGGTCTCCACCACTGGAATGCATCCCTTGCGCTCATCATCCGACAGCAGATATTCATATGTTACACGGTCAACCAGCTCCGCTTTCGCAGGACAAAACCAAAACTGCGTCGCGGGATCATCCTGCCAGCATCTGCAAAATATCTCACAATTAAAGTGTTTTGACAGTTTAATGGGCTGCATAAAAAGTCCTCCTAACGAGTTTTTTCGCTTGATAGGTAGATGTTTCTGATCCCATTATATCTGTACGCAGGATGAGGGGCAAGACAAAGCTGCATGAAACAGACAAAAAGGTTCTCCGACCGCAGGATGCGGACGGAGAGCCTTTTCGGGGGGTATATTTTTACCGCGCGCCTTTGCCGATCTTCAGACCGGCCTCGAAGGCCCGCTTATTGATCGGCAGCAGCTTCGGCTTCTTGCCGAGCTTGTGCTCGATCGTGTTCCACACGACGTCCTCGGGGACGACCTGCGTATAGCCGACGTAGGCGCCGAGCATGATGATGTTCAGGACCTTGGCGTTGCCCATTTCCAGAGCCATCTCCGTGACGGGAACCTTCACAACCTTGACGTCGGTGCGGGGGATCTCGCTCTTGACGATGGAGCTGTTGATAAACAGCGTGCCGCCGGGGACGAGCTTATACAGGAACTTCGCAAGGCTCGGGTCGTTCATGACGATCAGGTCGTCCATCGCGTCACCGAGCGGCGCGCCGATCTCCTCGTCGGCGATGACGACGTAGCAGTTCGCGGTACCGCCGCGCTGCTCCGCACCGTAGGAGGGGAAGAACGTGACGTTCTTATCGGTCGAATTACAGGTGGCGTCGGCGAGGAACTTGCCCAGCGTCATGACGCCCTGGCCGCCGAAACCGGCCACCATCAGATTGCGCTCCATTTACTTGCCCTCCTTGCTCTTATCGCGGATCACGCCAAGGGGGAACTCCGCGAACATCTTGTCCTCGAGGAAGTCCAGCGCCTCGAGCGCCTCCATGCCCCAGTTCGTCGGACAGCTCGTGACGATCTCCACGAGGGAGAAGCCCTTGCCGTCGAGCTGGTTCTGGAAGGCCTTCTTGATGGCGGCCTTCGTCTTGTTCACGTTCGCGGGGTTGTTGCAGCTCGTGCGCTCCAGATAGTAGGGTGCGGTCAGCTGGTTGAGAATTTCGCAGACGTGCATGGGGTAGCCGTGCTCCTTCGGGTCACGGCCGTTGGGCGCAGTGGTGGCCTTCATGCCGACGAGCGTCGTCGGGGCCATCTGGCCGCCGGTCATGCCGTAGATGCCGTTGTTGACGAAGATGACGGTGAAGTTCTCGCCGCGGTTGGCAGCGGAGATCGTCTCCGCCAGACCGATGGAGGCGAGGTCGCCGTCGCCCTGATAGGTGAATACCAGCGACTCCGGGTTCGAGCGCTTTGCACCTGTCGCCACGGCGCAGGCGCGGCCATGCGCGGCGAGGAAGTAGTCATAGGTGATGTAGTCCATGTGCAGGCCGCAGCAGCCTACGCCCACGGCACATGCTGCCTTATCGAGCAGGTACATCTCCTCGAGCACCTCGCCGATCAGCTTGATGACCGTCGAG
>CABUQK010000160.1 GCA_902493615.1 uncultured Collinsella sp. | reverse complement strand
GGGTGCCCTACCGGGAGTAGCCCCGACGGTTGACAAAACTATAGGAACACCCAACGACTATGAAAGGTATCCATGGAAACGATCATCAACGTCGACGATGTCTCGTTCTCCTATGGCACGCAGACCGAGCAGGCGCTCAGCCACATCTCGCTCAGCGTGAACAAGGGAGATTTCATCGGCATCATCGGGCCCTCGGGCGCCGGCAAGTCCACGCTTGCCGCCTGTCTGTCGGGCGCCGTGCCCCACCACTACACCGGCACGTTCTTTGGGTCCGTCATGGTCGACGGCCACGACACCTGCGAAGTCTCGCTCACCGACGTGTCGCAAATCGTCGGCAGTGTGCTGCAGGATATCGACACGCAGATGGTCGCTTCGGTCGTCGAGGACGAGATGCTCTTTGGCCTCGAGAACTTTGGCGTTCCCCACGACCAGATCGAGCAGCGCGTGAGCGAAACGCTCGAGACCGTCGGCATCAGCGACCTGCGCGACCGCGAGATCGCCACCCTCTCGGGCGGACAGAAGCAAAAAGTGGCCATCGCCGCCATCCTCGCCATGCGTCCGCGCGTCTTGGTTCTCGACGAGCCCACCGCGGCACTCGACCCCGCCAGCTCCACGCTGGTTTTCGAGACCCTGCGTGAGGCCAACCGTGCACTCGGCATCACCATCGTCGTCGTTGAGCAAAAGGTCGCCCTGCTTTCGGAGTACTGCAACCGCGTGCTCGTGCTCAATCATGGCGAAATCGCGCTGCAGGGCGAGCCACACGAGGTCTTCGCGCATACCGACGAGCTCCGTGCCATCGGCGTCGACTGCCCTCGCGTCACGCGTATCTTCAATAGCCTCGAAACCGATGGCCTGGTAAGCGGCACCCCCTGCTTGGATGTCGATGAGGCCGAGCGCCTGATTTCGGGCATCGTCGACCCCGCACACGCGGCTATCGAAGCCCAGGCGCCCGCCGGTTCCCCGCATGCACCGTCGTTGCGTCCTCATGCCAAGGACGCCGAACCCGTACTCACCTTCGACCATGTTGAGTTTGCCTATCCCAATGGCGGAGCCGCCGTACACGACCTTAGCCTGACGCTCTATCCTGGCGAGCTCGTGGGCATCGTCGGCCAAAACGGCGCCGGCAAGACCACGCTCACCAAACTGCTCACAGGCCTGCTTAAGCCCGCTTCGGGCAGCGTGCGCGTCACGGGACTGGATACCGCAGCCGTTCCCACGAGCCGCATCGCTCGCGAGGTCGCGACCCTCTTCCAAAACCCCGACCGCCAGATCTGCAAGGACACCGTGCTCGACGAGGTCGCCTTTGGCTTGGAGCTTGGCGGCATGGACCGTGCCGAGGCTCTGCGTCGTGCCCAACTCGTCATCGACCGCTTTGGCTTGCCGGCCGACGAGGCGCCCTTCTCGCTCTCGCGCGGTCAGCGACAAATGGTGGCGCTTGCCTCCGTCGTAGTGGTTGAGCCCAAGATCGTCGTGCTCGACGAGCCCACGAGCGGCCTTGATTACCGCGAGTGCATGACCGTCATGGAAACGGTGCGCACCATGGCCGAGCGCGGTTGCGCCGTTATCATGGTTTGCCACGATATGGAAGTCGTCTCGGATTTTGCCGAGCGCATTGTGGTAATGGCCGACGGTCGCATCCTCGACCGCGGCCGCACGCACGAGCTATTCTCGAACATCGATCTCATGCGGCGTGCCTACGTGGAGCCTCCCCAGGTTATTGAACTCTCGCGCCGTCTGGCATCTTCCGTCTCGCCCGCTTTTGCGCAGGTGAGCGAGGTCACCGATGTCGTTCGAATTACCAAGGAGATGGTCCACCGTGGTTAACGTCATCGACTACATGCCGGGCGATACGCTACTGCATCGCCTGAACCCCGTCGTCAAACTGGGCCTCGCCGCCGCCATCATCGTCGGCATCTTCTTGTCCGACACCTACGTGGCGCTGTTGGGCTTTTTGGCACTCACCCTTGCGCTGGGTGCCTATGCCGGTGTCATCGACCGTCTGCTCTCGCTGCTCAAGTTGCTGATTCCGCTCGCGCTTATCATGCTGGTGC
>CABUQK010000159.1 GCA_902493615.1 uncultured Collinsella sp. | reverse complement strand
GGAGACGGTCCTCAACGACTTTGGCTCCATTTGGGCGCTCGTCAACAACGCCGGTATCACGCGCGACGGCCTGCTCATGCGTATGGGTGACGATGCCTTCGACCGCGTGCTCGATGTCAATCTCAAGGGCACGTTCAATACGACGCGCGCGCTCACCAAGACCTTTATGCGCCAGCGCGGCGGTTGCGTCATCAACATGAGCTCGGTTGTGGGCCTGATGGGCAATGCCGGGCAGGCCAACTATGCAGCCTCCAAGGCGGGCGTCATCGGTCTGACCAAGGCGGTGGCGCGCGAGCTTGCGCCACGCGGCGTACGAGTGAACGCGGTCGCCCCCGGGTTTGTCGAGACCGATATGACGGCAAAGCTATCGGATAAGGTTCGCGCGGCAACCGAGGAGCAGATTCCCCTAAAGCGCATGGCGCACCCCGAGGAAGTGGCCGGCGTGGTGCGCTTTTTGGCGAGTGATGCGGCTGCCTACATTACGGGCGAGGTCGTGCGCGTCGACGGCGGAATGGCGATGTAGAAACCAGAGCCGAACAACGGCTTGAATGAGGAGACCATGATGGAACAGAGAGTTGCAATCACCGGTATCGGTGCCGTATCGCCGCTCGGTAACACGGCGCTTGCTACCTGGGCGGCCATGTGCGCCGGCACGTGCGGCATCGGCCCGATCACGCACTTCGATACCGATGCGTTTGCCGTTAAGGTGGCGGCCGAGGTCAAGGGTTTTGACGGCAACGAGTACTTTGGCAAGCGTGACGCCAAGCACCTGGACCCCTGCGTTCAGTTTGCCCTGGCAGCGTCGGACGAGGCCATGCACGATGCGGGCTTTGATGTCGAGGGCGCCATCGATCGCGAGCGCCTGGGCGTCTACGTGGGTTCGGGCGTGGGCGGCATGCAGACACTCGTCGACAACGTCCACACGATCGCCGATCGGGGACCTCGCCGCGCATCGCCCTATATGATTGCGATGATGATTCCCAATATGGCGTCGGGCAATATCGCGATCCGCCACAAGGCAAAAGGCCCGACCCTGCCCGTGGTGACTGCGTGCGCGACTTCGGCCCATGCCGTGGGCGAGGCGTTCCGCGCCATCAAGCACGGCTATGCCGATGCGATTCTCGCCGGCGGTGCCGAGGCCGCAATCATCCCCGATGCCGTTGCGGGCTTTACATCCTGTCGTGCTCTCACCACTAATCCTGACCCGTCGACGGCTTGCCGCCCGTTCGATGCAGACCGCGACGGCTTTGTGATGGGCGAGGGTGCCTGCGTGCTGGTTCTCGAGAGCATGGAACACGCGCTGGCTCGCGGGGCGCACATTTATGCCGAGGTCGTGGGTTACGGCAACACCGATGATGCCTATCACATCACGAGCCCCGATCCCGAGGCTGCCGGCATTGCCCGTGCGATATCGCTGGCGGTGGCCGAGGGCGACGTTAAGCCTTCCGAGGGCCTCTACATCAACGCCCACGGCACCTCGACCAAGCTCAACGATTCGTCCGAGACGGCGGGCATTAAGCGTGCGCTCGGCGAGGACGCGGCACGCGCCGCGCACGTCTCGTCGACCAAGTCGATGACCGGCCACATGATCGGTGCCACGGGCGCCATCGAGGTCATGGCCTGCGCCATGGCGCTCGAGCAGGGCGTGGTGCCGCCGACCATTAACTACCACACGCCCGATCCCGCCTGCGATCTTGACTACACGCCGAATCGCGCGGTTCGCGCCGACCTTACCTGGGCGCTTTCGACCAACCTGGGCTTTGGCGGACACAACGCCGCCATCGCGCTGCGTAGATGTACGAGGAGCTAGAGCATGGATTCCAAAAGACTTGCCGAGATAGCCGATGTTATGGAGGACCGCGGCCTCACGCGCGTGCGCGTTGAGGAGCCCGATGGCACCGCGGTCGAGCTCGAGCGCGCGAGCGCCGCACAGCCGGTTGCCGTGCCCATGCCTATGCCGGGTGCCGTGACTGCTCCGGCGGTGGCTCCTGTCGCCATGCCTGCTGCCGCACCGGAGCCCGCCGCGCAGGCGCCTGTCGCCGCACCGGAGCCCAAGGTAAACGCCGACCATGGGAGCGGTCACCTCGGTGCCC
>CABUQK010000158.1 GCA_902493615.1 uncultured Collinsella sp. | reverse complement strand
TGGCTACGGAGCAGTCGGCCTCCTTGAGCGCCAGCACGTCGTTGACGCCGTCGCCCGTCATGGCCACGGTGTGCTCGCGGCGCTTGAGCGCCTGCACGAGCTCGCGCTTCTGCTGCGGGGTCACACGACCAAAGACATGGTAGCGGTCCACTGCGGCATCGAGCTTGGCCGGCGTATCGAGCGTCGTGGCGTCCACATAAGCGTCCGCCCCCGGCACGCCCACCACGCGCGCGATCGACGACACCGTACGCGGGTCGTCGCCACTGATCACGTTGAGGGTCACACCCTGCTCGTTAAAGTAGCCAATAGTCTCGGCCGCCGAGGTACGAATCTCGTCGCGGATGGTCACAAAGCCCACGGGCTCGGCCTCGCCCACCATATCGCCATCGGGTGTAAAGCCGTCCACGCGCGCCACCACGAGCACGCGGCAGGTATCGGCAAGCTCGGCAACACGGTTCTCGACCTGGGCAAAAACACGATCAGAGAGCACAAACTGCGCCGCACCCATCACATAGGAGCCCTGCGCAAACGAAGCGCCACTCCATTTTTTAGACGACGAGAATGGAATGACCGACAGCGGCTCAGACACCTCGACCGGGCGATCGGCGTAATAGTTGAGCAGCGCCTGGCAGGTCTCGTTGGCATCGGCCGAAGTCGCACGCGCGACGTTAGCCAGCGCAAAATCGAGTACCGTGGTATCGACGGGAACGGCCGCCTCGTCCGAGCCGGCGCCTAGGCTCACGCCCTCAACCGGCAGCGGATACGTGCCCTCGACCTCCATGCGGCCCGACGTGATGGTGCCCGTCTTGTCCAGGCACAGCACGTCAACGCGAGCGAGCGTCTCGATGCAGTAGAGCTGCTGTGCCAGCACCTTGCGGCGAGCCAGGCGCACCGTGGCGATGGCGAGCACCGACGAGGTCAGCAGCACCAGGCCTTGCGGGATCATGCCCAGCAGGGCGCCCACCGTGGACAGCAGCGCCGACGAAGGCACATGACCAGCCAACAGCTCGGAGAAGCACCACGAAAGCGCGCTATCGCCCGGGGTTCCCGCGGCATCCCACAGTTCGCTCACACTCGAGGCAAACAACGCCAAACCGAGCGGGATCATGATGATGCTCGCAAAACGCACGATGGCGTTAAGCGCGTTCATGATCTCGGAATTGACCTTTTTGACGTACTTGGCCTCGTTATTAATTTTGGCCACGTAGTTGTCGGCGCCGACATGGATCACGCGGGCGCGCAGCAGGCCCGAGTCGATAAAACTGCCGCTCATGAGCTCGGAGCCGGGCTGCTTCTTAATAAGGTCGCTCTCGCCCGTCAGCAGGCTCTCGTTCACGAGCGCCTCGCCGGAAACCACCACGGCGTCAGCGGGAATCTGGTCGCCGCGCCCCAGGCGGATGATGTCGTCGAGCACGATCTGGTCCAAGTCGAGCTCCACCTCGGCACCGTCGCGCACCGCGATGGCCTTCTTAGAGGTCAGCAGCGTGAGCTTATCGACCATCTTCTTGGACCGCATGGACTGGATGACGCCAATAGCGGTATTGAGGAACACCACAAACAGGAACGTCAGGTTCTTAAACGAACCGGTCAGCAACACCAGAATCGCCAAGACAGCGTTGATCAAGTTAAACAGTGTGCAGAGGTTCTCGATGATGAGCTCGCGGACCGATTTAGTCTTGAGCTCCATGTTGCGGTTGATCTTACCGGCGGCGATTCGCTCCTCGACCTCGGCGGTCGAAAGCCCGCGCTCGATATCCGTTGCTGCCATACCACGTCCCATCACGTCGCGTCGGTATAAGAAAACCGCCCGGACCATGCGAGGTTCGGACGGTCTTACGTTCGATGGTGCCCCATGTTGGATTCGAACCAACGGCCTTCTGCTCCGGAGGCAGACGCTCTAATCCCCTGAGCTAATAGGGCGAACGGTTGGCATTATACCCAAGTGCACCACGGGCTAACAAAAGAATAGAAAAAGCTTTGCAATTACGTGGGAGACACGGCGCAAAGGCTCACTTTAGAACGCAAAAGTGAAACAATTAGTATAAACTCACATGCACATATATACACGGCTCGCGATGCGGGCCGTTTTTGCAAAAGTTATCCATCGAGGTGAGAGGCACACCATGATTGCAATTTTAAAGCAAAGCGCCAGCGACGAGGCCGTCGGCCATATCGTCAGCTGGATTGAGAAAAAGGGTCTGAAGACCGATGTCTCGCGCGGCGAGAACGAGACCATCATCGGCCTGGTGGGCGATACGACCAAGATCGACCCGTTCCTGCTCGAGTCCATGGATGTCGTCGAGCGCGTGCAGCGCGTCTCCGAACCTTTTAAGCGTGCCAACCGCAAGTTCCAC
>CABUQK010000157.1 GCA_902493615.1 uncultured Collinsella sp. | reverse complement strand
AAATAAGTACCGAGCATTCGGTAGCAGAGAAAGGAAGGAGGGTGTCATGGAGAAGCATAAAGTGATCTGCCCGTACTGCGGCGCCGGTTGCCAGTTTAACCTCTTGGTCCAAAACGGCCAGGTCGTGGGTACCGAACCGCTCAACGGCATCACCAACCAGAGCGAGCTGTGCCTTAAGGGCATGAGCGGCTACGACTTCATCAACGACACCAAGATCTTGACTCCTCGCGTACTGCACCCGATGATCCGCCGCACCAAGGGCGCGGATCTTGAGCGCGTAAGCTGGGACGAGGCACTGGATTTCACCGCATCTAAGATGCAGGCCATAATTGACGAATATGGTCCTAACGCTGTCATGACCACCGGCTCTTCGCGAGGCGGCGGCAATGAGGCGAACTACGTCATGCAGAAGTTTACGCGTGCGTGCATCGGCACCCACAGCGTAGACAACTGCGCCCGTACTTGACACGGCCCTACTGTCCTCGGTCTGATGGACACGGTTGGTTCAGGTTGCATGTCATGCTCCATCCCCGGTATGGAGGATGCGGGCTGCATTTTCCTCTTCGGCTATAACCCTGCCGATTCGCACCCCATCGTCGCAAGGCGTATCGTGCGAGCCAAAGAAAAGGGTTGCAAGATCATCGTCGCCGACCCGCGCCATATCGAAACCGCGCGTATCGCCGATCTCTACCTTCCGATCAAGAACGGTTGCAATGTTGCGTTCCTCAACGCCTTTGCCAACTGTCTGGTCAACGATGGCCTCTACGACAAGGAATTCGTCGCCGAGCACACGAACGGCTTTGACGAGTGGTGGGAGACCATCAAGAACTACACTCCTGAATCTGTACAGGACATCACGGGTGTCGAGCCCGCGTTGATCCACCAAGCTGCCGAGATGTACGCCACGGCGAAGCCTTCTGCCATCATTGGTTGGGGCATGGGCGTATGTCAGCAGAAGCAGAACCTGAAGACGGTGCACACCATCGCCTCCATCGCCTGCGTTGCCGGCCAGATCGGCAAACCCAATTCCGGCCTCGCGCCCGTGCGTGGCCAGAATAACGTCCAGGGCTCCTGCGATATGGGCATGCTGCCCAACCTGTACCCTGGCTACCAAAAGGTCACTGACCCGGCAGTGCGTGCCAAGTTTGCCAAGGCTTGGGGCGTGCCCGAGGAAAAGCTCCCGCTCGAGGAGGGCTACAAGCTCACCGACCTGGGTCACCTGGTCGACGAGGGCAAGGTGCACTGCTTCTACAACTACGGCGAGGACCCGGTGCAGACCGAGCCCGATTCGGCCGGTATGCGCAAGACGCTCTCCGAGCTGGATCTGTTCATCTGCCAGGACATCTTTATGACGCAGACGACCATGCTCGCCGACGTCATCCTGCCTGCCACCTCTTGGGGCGAGCACGAGGGTGTCTTTACCGCATCCGACCGTAGCTTCCAGCACTTTGACGCGGCCGTTCCGCCCAAGGGCGAGTGCCGTCACGACTGGGAGATCTTCGCGGACCTGTCCACGCGTATGGGCTATCCCATGCACTACGACAACACCGAGCAGATCTGGAACGAGTGCATTAGCCTGTGCCCCAACTTTGTGGGCGCGACCTACGAGAAGATGGCTCCCGAGGGCGGCTACGCCCAGTGGCCCGTCAAGAGCACCGATGTGAACGACCACGGTACGCCCGACATGTTCGCTGGTGGCAAGTTCACCACCAAGGACGGCCGCGCCAACCTGATGGCGCACGACTGGGAGGCGCCCTCCGAGCTTCCCGACGATGAGTACCCGCTCATCCTGTGCACCGTCCGCGAGGTCGGCCACTACAGCTGCCGCTCGATGACCGGCAACTGCAAGACGCTGGCGCTGCTTGCCGACGAGCCCGGCTTTGTCCGCATGAATCCCGCGGACGCCCAGGCGCGCGGCATCAAGAATGGCGACATCGTCTCGATTCACAGCCGCCGCGGCCAGGTATACAGCCGTGCCGACGTGAGCGATCGCATCAACAAGGGCACGGTCTACATGACCTACCAGTGGTGGATCGGCAAGTGCAACGAGCTGACCATCCATAAGGTCGACCCGGTCTCGCATACGCCCGAGGACAAGTTCTCCGCCTGCCAGGTCGACGCCATTGCCGACCAGGTTTGGGCAGAGGGCGAAGTCGAGCGTCAGTACACCGAGCTCAAGCAGGCTCTGGTGGACGCCGCCGCTCCCCAAGACGTTGAGCCCGGCGCCGCCAAGTTCGACGACGAGACGCACGTGAACCAAATCGTGTAGTCCCGTTCTCGTTGGCTATTTGGGCCGGGCGTCCCGTACGTTCGGGAGCCCGGCCCGTTATTTTGAAAGGAAGTGGGGATGAACCGCTT
>CABUQK010000156.1 GCA_902493615.1 uncultured Collinsella sp. | reverse complement strand
CTGGCGCCTGTTCACGCACCCCGCCTACCACGATGTGGTCGAGGCCTACGTGCTGAGCTGGGACACGCAAAAACTGTCTCAGGCGGCGCTCGAGACCCTGGCCGTCATCGCCTACCACCAGCCCGTCACGCGCGAGGTTGTTAAGGGCATCCGCGGCGTCAACTCCGATGGCGTCATCGCATCGCTCGTGGATAAGGGCCTGGTGCGCGAGCTCGGCCGCGACCCCGAGCGCGGTCAGGCCATCATCTACGGCACGACCAACGCCTTCTTGGAAAAGTTCGGCTTGCGTTCAACCCGCGACCTGCCCGATCTGGAGCAGTTTGCCCCCGACGAGCAGTCGCGCCAGTTTATCCGCGAACGCCTGAGCGGCCGCAGCATTCAGTCCACGCTCGAGGAGCAGGCCGAAGACCTGGACGAAGAGCGCGAACTGATCGATACCGATGTTGAGGACACCGATGAAGAGGAGCTTCTGCCCACAGGTGATACCTCGGAGGACATGCATGACGAGGATTAACGAAGCAGGGAAGACGCGCATCGCAAGCGCCATGGACACCGCTGCGCCCACAGGCGACGACCAGCCAGTCTACCCGCACACCATGCGCCTGCAGCGCTTTTTGGCGCGCGCGGGCGTGGCGAGCCGCCGCGGCTCGGAAGACCTGATGACCGCCGGCCGCGTGACCGTTAACGGCCGGGTCGCAACCGAGCTGGGCACCAAGGTCGATGTTGATCGCGACCATATCGAGGTCGACGGCATGCCCGTCAAGCTCAACCAGGGTGCCGTGTACCTGATGCTCTACAAGCCGACCGGCTACCTCACCACCATGAGCGATCCGCAGGAACGCCCCTGCGTGGCCGACCTGGTCCCGCGCGACCGTTTTCCGGGCCTGTTCCCGGTGGGTCGCCTGGACCGCGACACCACGGGCCTTTTGCTCTTTACCACCGACGGCGACCTGTCGCAGGACCTGCTGCACCCCAGCAAGCATGTCTATAAGACCTACCAGGCACTCGTGGACGGCCACCTGACCGATTGCGACTTGGAACCACTCCGCCGTGGCATCGAGCTCGATGACGGCCTATGTCAGCCGGCGATCTGCCGCATCATCGACGCGCGCGAAGCCGAGGCCGTGGCTCCGCAAGGCGTCAAGCCCGGTACCACCGCCGTGGAGGTCATCATCCGCGAGGGCCGCAAGAACCAGGTCAAGCGCATGCTGAGCAAGATCCACCACCCGGTAATCCGCCTGCATCGTTGCAACTTTGCCGGCCTGGAGCTCAAGGACGTGGCCAAGGGCTCGTGGCGCGAGCTCACCGACCGCGAGGTGCAGATCCTCAAGGACGGCGGCATCCCGCCCAAGCAGGCCAGCTCCAAGCGCGGCGCCGCGCCGGCGACTAACACCGCGAGTCGCACGCGTCACCACGGCAGCCACGGCTCCGCGCCCAAGCGCAACACCTACCGTGAGCGCTACACGAGCTAGGCAACCCGCCAAGCCGCAGCGCCCGCGTCCCATACCAACACGTCAACCACCGAAAGGAAGCATTGCATGATCGTCGCCATCGACGGCCCCGCCGGTTCCGGCAAGTCCACCATCGCCAAGGAGATCGCCCGCCAGCTGGGCTTTAACAAGCTCGACACGGGCGCCATGTATCGCGCCGTCACCTTCGCCGCGCTCGACCGCGGCATCGACCTGGATAACGAGGCGGCCATCGACGCCCTCGCCGAGCAGATCGAAATCCGCTTTACCAATGGCACTGGCGAGGATACGCGCCTGACCATCGACGGCCAGGACGCATCGGCTGCCATCCGCACCCCGCAGGTCGACGCCAATGTGTCCAAGGTCTCGGCCTACCCGGGCGTGCGCGCCGCCATGCTCATCCACCAGCGTCGTGCCGCCGAGGACCGCGACATCGTCGCCGAGGGTCGCGACATCGGCACCGTCGTGTTCCCCAACGCGCGGGTCAAGGTGTTCCTGACCGCCGACCCGCGTGAGCGCGCCCGTCGCCGCGTGCTGCAGCGCCACCAAAACGACGCCCAGCCACTCACCGAAGAGCGGCTCGAGGCAGAGGTCGACGAGACCCTCGACGCCCTCAAGCAGCGCGATAAGCTCGACAGCAGCCGCGAGGTCGCGCCGCTCGTTCCCGCCGAGGACGCCGTGCACGTCGACTCCACCGCCCACACCATCGACGAGGTTGTCTCGATAATCGAGGGCCTCATCAACCAAAGGAGGTAGCCCATGCGCCTGTTTAAGCAGACGCCCGAGGATTACTACAACGCCCCCTACGCCGAGTTCCCGGCGCTCATCCGCGGCACCGTCGTCGTGGTCATGGGCATCCTGTGGGTCTTCTCCAAGCTCATGTGGCGCTGGAAGGTCGAGGACGCCGACCTGCTGTTTG
>CABUQK010000155.1 GCA_902493615.1 uncultured Collinsella sp. | reverse complement strand
TTAAAGGTGCTCATAGCGGCTCCTTCCAAAGATCAGCGTAGCGGCGGCGACAAACACCAGCGTCATGAGGACCAGCGCGCCGGCGCGAACGGCAAAAGGTCCCAAGTCTTCAAAGAAATACAGGCGGTTGAACATGTCGCAGATAAGCTTGACGGGGTTGAGCCAGCACTCAGCCGGGCAGGCGCGGGCGACGTCGTCGGCAAGCGCCATCGCCGGCTCGCCGTAGAGGCCGGCGAACAGGGCGCACGTGGTGGCAAAGCCCGTGAGGATGCCGGACTTGGACGCCTTGCCGCCCTTAACGGGAAGCGTGCCCACAAAGAGCCCCAAGCCCGTGGCGGCAAGCGCGGAAGCGGCGCCGCCCACCAGGCACAGCCCCTCGCGCCCGCCAAAGTCGACGTCCACGACCAGGCGCACGTAGCCGATCGCAATCGTCATCGAGGCGAAGGAGACCAGCCACGAGCCCACAAAGATACCGGCCAGCGACGCCGTCTTGGAAAGACCGCCCACACAGCGACGCGCACCAAGGCCCGACAGATTGGGCTGCAGATCGACGACGCTCAAGGCGGCAAACTCGGCAGACATCATCGCGACCAGGCCAAAGAGCGCGTAGTAGTAGATGACCGTGCCATCGGGCGTGGTGCGTGTCAGGCTTACGCGGCGGGTGCCGCCCTCGAGCGACAGGGCGCGCGCAACCGCCTCCGGGTCGGCGAGCGCCGCCGGGTTGTCCTGGGCAATCTGGGACATGAGCTCGGCATTTTGCGTATACGAGCTTGCCACCGTCTCCAGAATGCTGCGGTCGGTGAGCACCGACGAGGCGCGCGAGTTGTCATAGCTCGAAAGCAGTGTGAGCTTGGGTGCGCCTGCGTCGTCGACCGTATAGATGCCCGCGACCTCGCCGGCCTTAAGCGCACGGTTCGCATCGGCTGCGTCGTCGCACTCGTGGATCTCGAGCAGCTGATTGTCGCTCTCCTTGGCAAGCGACGTCGCCACGTCCTTAAAGGTCGAGGCGTCCCAGGCCTCGTCCGCTATGACGGCAACCGGTACCGGGTCGACCGTGCCGTCGGAGCTCAGATTCGCAAACATAAACATGAACATCGTGGAAAGTGCGATGGGAAAGAGAGCGCCCCAGACCCACGTGCTCGGCCGGCGCAGCAGCGTCTTGACCGTAGTGATGATGGTGTTGAACATGACTGCCCCCTAGTCGCGCAGCTCGCGGCCGGTGATCTCGAGGAACACGTCGTTGAGGGTCGGCGGCTCGCTCCACACGCGGCCGAGCGCCACATCGGCGGCGCGCAGCGTGTCGAGGATGTCGACCAAATTGTGCGGGCTCGCTTCGCAGGTGCAGACGAGCTCGCCGCCGGACAGCTCAACCGAAAGCACGTGCTCGAGGGCGCGCAGCCGCTCGACCGTGGCGGTCTCGACGGCGCCGACCTCGACAGTCACGCGCTCGCCCATTTGAATCATGCGCTTGAGCTCGTCGTTGGTGCCCTGCGCCAGCACGCGCCCGCCGTCCATGATCATGATGCGGCTGCAGATTTGCTCGACTTCCTCCATGTAATGGCTGGTATACACCACCGTGGCGCCCTCGTCGCGCAGGCGGCAGATGCCCTCCAGGATGGCGTTGCGGCTCTGCGGGTCGACCGCCACCGTGGGCTCGTCAAAAAAGATGAGCTCGGGCTTGTGCGCGATACCGCAGGCGATGTTGAGGCGACGCGCCAGGCCACCCGAGAGCTTGCCGGGGCGGAACTTGGTAAAGTCGCCCAGCCCGACAAAGTCGATCGCCTCGTCCACCAGCGCGCGGCGGCGCTTGCGGTCGCTAACGTAAAGGCTGCAGAAATAGTCGATGTTCTCACACACCGTGAGCTCGTCGAACACCGCAACTTGCTGCGGGACCACGCCGATGCGGCGCTTGAGGTCGTAGCGGGCGGGCGTCATGGGCTCGCCGAACAGCTCGATAGTGCCTTTGTCGTAGGCGAGCAGCTGCAGGATGCAGTTGATGGACGTGGTCTTGCCCGAGCCGTTGGGGCCCAGCAGGCCAAAGATCTCGCCGGGGGCGATGCTCAGGTTAAAGTGGTCGAGCGCGATAAGGTCGTCATAGCGCTTGACGAGGTTTTCGACGTGGACGATGTCTGTCATGAGGCGGCCCTTCTGTTGATTGCGGCCCGGTACGATTGCATCATCGCAGGAGCGGACGGCGCGCACCAGTGAGCTTTGTCACGAGTGCGGGGGCTCGGTCGCGTGGCCCGCTGACGCGACCGCCCCACCGTGCGGGAGGAATGGGTTGATTTCCGATCTCAGCCGAACACATTGAGCAAATAGGCCATTCCCGCAGTTAGCCGAACGCCCCCGCGGCCCCTCCTGAACTGCCTCCCATTTCTTGGACATGAGAAATGGGAGGCTTTTTATGCGTGTCG
>CABUQK010000154.1 GCA_902493615.1 uncultured Collinsella sp. | reverse complement strand
GACCACCGAGACCACGGGCGGCGACACCACCGGTGGTACCGGTGCCATGGCGGCACGCCTACGCCTACGCCCACTCCCGACCCCTCGCCCACGCCTGACGATACGGTCGGCTAGAAATTCATCCAGCCATAAGCAACAAGGCCCCCGAGCAGCTTATTAAACTGCTCGGGGGCCTTTTTAGTTTAAAGCGACCTGATGGGCGATCTTTATACCGGCAGACAAAAAGGGGGTACCGACCAACGTCGATACCCCTTACAAGCCGCTATGTCAGCGCGCACAGTGCCGAGCGCACGACCCGCACGCCTACTTGCGAGAATTGCTCAGCTTATTGATCAGCGCCTCAAGACGCTCGCCGTCCTCGGCCGTCTGGGCAATAACCAAAATCGTATCGTTGCCGGCAAGTGAGCCAAGCACATCGGGCAGCTCTGCCGCATCAACAGCGGCGGCGATGCCGGAAGCCGTACCAGGCTGAGCCTTGATCATAACCAGATTATCGGTGCGCAGAACGCCCGTTACGAGCTCGGAAACCATACGCTGCAGGTGCAGGTCCTCTGCCAGAACATAGATGCCCTCAGGGAGCTTACGCAGCCCCATATCGGCAATATCGCGAGAGACAGTCGCCTGCGTGCAATCAAAGCCCATAGCGCGGAGCTCATCGACCAGCACGCGCTGCGTGCGGACGTCCTTATTGCGCACAATATCTCTAATGGCATCCTGGCGCCCATTGCGTTTTTTAGCCATACAAACCCTCTCTCCAAAAGATGGCGGAGACAATCAATCAGTATTGAATAGTTTAACGCTATTTGAAGGCTTTTGTGTATAAGAACGCATTTCGAAACAATTCTATGCAAATTTGTTTCGAAATGAGCCGTTTAGGCGGTTTTTGCACCCGTCCGGTTAAGAAAAGCTGCCAGATGCGTACACATCACGCAGCGCGTGGGCTTGGCGCTGGCGATCGGCCCAAACAACAGACCGAGTCCCCGATGGTTGTCCTTGAGCGCGGCGACCATCTGACGGGTTCGAGGCGCCTCGAGCATATCACGCATGCGGGCGGAACGCTCAATTGACGACACCCCATGCGGGCTCAGACACAAATTCTCGATGCAGCCGACCAGTCCGGCAAAGTAGAACTTTTGGCTTGCCAGCTTGAGCCGACCACCGCTATCTGCTTCCGAGAGTGAGTCCGCAAGCTCGTCGAGCGCTCGAGTGTCATCGGATATCCTGGCATACATGGTGGGATCAAAGGCATCTGTAAGCTTAGGTGCCACCGCGTGGAAACAAGCGTCGCCGCAGCCGGACACGAATCGTGCCTGCGAGAGCGCATAAGCCATAAACTCAACCGTACGGTACGCCTTGCCGCGCGACAGGCATGCCTCAAACAGCGAGCGGCTGTACATCACGCCAGAGGTCTGAGCGACTAGGCCGCCTAAAATCAACTGAGGCAGCCCGGCCACCATCGAAGATTTGCTATCAATGGAAATATGAGTAGCATCCAAGACGCGCGAATGGCGCTCTCGATGTGCATCATAGCGGTCGAGCGACACCGTGGGGAGCACTATGTCTGCCGCTGTATCGCACGCGATATCGACCATCTTGGAAAGGGACTGCGGAGCAAGCCACTCATCGGCGTTCATAGCGATGATTTGAGAGCCACGCGATGCAGCAAAACCGGCACGAAGACAAGCACCGCGCTTCGCGTCCTCGACGTCAATCAAATCAATATGGATGTCCCTATCGGCAGCAACTTGAAGCGAATGGCGCACACCGGTCGCAGCATCGCGGCAGACAACGACAATCTGCAAATCGTAGAGGTCTTGGTTCTGGATACTCTCGAGCGCACGCATCGCATAGCTGGGCGAACCTTCTACCACAAGGATCACCGAAAGTCGCGGATGCGAGCCACGTCGAACCAAGTTATCCGTCCTCTCGACAGCAATGAATCAAATCGTGGTTCATGGTACACCCCGGCAATAAAAGCAATGAGACACCGGTTGTATTGCACGCCAAGAACAGATGTTGCACACGTGCAGCCCACAGATGACAGGCGTCGACGCACGACGCGTCGAGCCCTCCCCTAGTCGAGCACGACAAGCTCGGCGGGATCGTAATCCACGCCCATAAACGTAAGGCCGCAGGCAGGAGCCGTGGGGCCCGCAGCGGTACGGTCGCAAGCGTCGATGACCTCGCGCATCCACTCGGGTTCGCGGCGATGCATGCCAATCTCGACAAGCGTGCCCACGATCGTGCGGACCATCGAATGCAAAAATGCGTTGCCCTCAATGGTAAACGTCAGGATATCCTCGCCAAAGGCCACCTCATGGCCAAACTCGGCCCGCATCACGCGGCGGTGCGTAGGCTTGCCCACGGCAGAGGCGACCTTGCAAAAGCTCTTAAAGTCCTGCTCACCCAAAAGCGCGGGAC
>CABUQK010000153.1 GCA_902493615.1 uncultured Collinsella sp. | reverse complement strand
CGCCGCCCCCGGCCTTTTTTGGGCGGTTCGGGGGCCGCTTGTCTCAATCTGTAACATCTAGCCGAGTTTTTGGGTCCAAGCTGTTACAGATTGAGACGAACAGGATTGCTCTTTCCGAAGAATCTAGATCTGTAACACGTAGCCCGCTTTTGACCGTCTACCTGTTACAAATCGAGACAGACGGAGTAGGACCTAACCCCGTATGTCCCTAACAGTCGAGCGTTCGACCAGCGTGCTCGGCACATGAATCGCCTCGATAGACGAGCTCTCTCCAATCGCCGCCTCAAACGCAAGCTTACCGACACCGCGCAAATCAAATCGCAGCGTCGTCAGCCGATTGTGAGGAACAAGTCCCTCGAGTGCGTCGTCGATACCAACCACGCTCACGTCGTCGGGCACGGACAGGCCCGCGTTCTCGAGCGCGGCGATAACGCCCAGCGCCATCTGGTCATTTGCCGCAAGCACGGCAGTCGGCGTCTGCGACCCGCCGGCAAGCACCTCGGCCGCAATCCGCTCGCCCATGGCGTACCCACTGTCCGCACTCCAATCGCCACGCAGCATCGGAGCGGCATCGACATGAGCACGACCCAGCGTATCGCGCCAACCGGCCTCACGAAAACGCGAGGAAATCGAGTTTTCCGGACCCGCCACAAACCGCATATTCGAGTGACCATGTTCCAGCAGATAATTGGTCAACAGCTCGCACGAACCATACTGGTCGGAGTCGATCGTCGTGCAGCGCGGATGCGCATACATGGACAGGATGACCGTTCGCACTCCCGGCTGGGGAACAAACTCCTCAAAATCGGGAGCCATGCGGTTCATGTTGAGAATCATGCCGTCGACGGGTCGCTCGACCATGCGGCGCGAGGCATCGGCAAGTGCATAGGGCTTGTCGCCGCCCATCTCGATCATAGTGACGGCAAAATCATGCTCGCGCGCCGCTTGCATGATACCCTCGAGCGTCGCCAGGTTACCGACACGTGTGATGTTGTACATGCACAGGCCAATAGAACGATACGACCCGCCGCGCAACGCCGCTCCAGCAAAATTGGGACGAAAGCCCAGCTCTTCCATGGCGGCCAGCACACGCTTGCGCGTCTTTTCCGTCACGTTGGGCATACCGTTGACCACGCGAGACACAGTCTGGCGGCTCACGCCAGCGAGCGCCGCAACCTCTGCCGCGCTCGCCGAACGACCATTCCTTGTCTGCTGATCCATGCCTTCCACGCTAACCTGCTTCCCAACTATTCCCCGCGCCCATGGCGCATCGTACATACATTGATAACGTGCTCATGATACCCGAGCCATATACCACAACATGAAAACTTCTGTCAATCAAAACCGCTTACCGAACAAATACAACCGTTCGCAGCTGTTTGAAGTTGTTTTGTTTCTATACATCCCAGCCGGATGTTAACGTGCTCATTGTCAAATGTTCACGTGCTCATTTTGGTTCTAATCATTTTAAGATAGTGTTTATCGGGCTTTTTCACCGCTGAACGCTAACCAGGGAGCCTCCTGAGCGCAAACGCACAATATCGAACAGCGAGACGAGAGGATGTATGCATATGTCTTTGCTAAACCGCGTACAGCAGCTGCCGAAGGGCTTTGTTTGGGGCGCCGCAACCGCCGCGTACCAAACGGAAGGTTCCACGAAGGTGGCAGGCAAGGGTAAGACCATGTGGGACGATTACCTTGTCGCCCAGGGTCGCTTTTTGCCCGACCCGGCCAGTGATTTCTACAACCGCTACGAGGAGGATATCCGCCTTTCTGCCGAGCATGGACTCAACGCCATCCGTGTGTCCATCGCCTGGACCCGCATCTTCCCCAACGGCGACGATGCCGAGCCCCTCGCCGAGGGCGTTAAGCACTACCACGAGCTGTTCGCCTGCTGCAAAAAGTATGGCGTCGAGCCCTATGTGTCCCTGCATCACTTTGACTCCCCCGCCGCCCTGTTCAACCAGGGCGACTGGCTCAACCGCAAGACCGTCGACGCCTATGTGCGCTATGCCGAGTTCTGCTTCCGCGAGTTCCGCGAGGTCAAGAATTGGTTCACCATCAACGAGCTCATCAGCCTCTCGCACTCCCAATACATCCAAGGCAACTTCCCGCCCAACCATCACTTTGATGTGACGAGCGGCATCCAGAGCCAGCACAACGAGCTCGTTGCCCACGCCCGCGCCGTCAACCTGTATAAGGATCTTGACGAGACCGAGCACCTGGGCGGACGCATTGGCATGGTCAACGTCCTGACGCCGGCATATCCTGCCACCGACTCGCCCGCCGACCAGCACGCCGCCGACCTGTACAACGCCTTCTACACCGACTTCATCATGGACGGCGCCTTCCTGGGTCACTACTCCGCGCGCACCCTCTCACTCATCAACGAGATTCTGCGTGCCAACAACGCCACGCTTACGGTTGAGGACAGCGACATGGAGGAGCTCGCCAAGGCGGCGCCCCGCAACGATATGTTCGGCCTCAA
>CABUQK010000152.1 GCA_902493615.1 uncultured Collinsella sp. | reverse complement strand
ACAATTCCAACACCGAACCACGGAAAGGAGCAGCCATGGCTCAAGATAAGTTCGACGTGGGCGGTATGACATGCGCCGCCTGCCAGGCGCATGTGGACCGCGCCGTGAGCAAGCTCGACGGCGTCGAGAGCGTCGCGGTCAACCTGCTCGCCGGTTCCATGATGGTCGACTATGACCCCGCGCAGGTCTCCCCCGATGATATCTGCACCGCCGTCGACCGTGCCGGCTACTCGGCCTCGCCCGTCGATGCGGGCACCGGTGCCGCCGGCTCAAGCGGCAGCTCGCAGGCCAGGTCTGGCGTCACCCATATGGAGTCGCCGACCAAAAAGTTGGAGGCCGCCGCCTCTGCCATGCACACCCGCCTCATCATCTCGATCGTATTCCTCATCCCACTGTTCTACATAGGCATGGGGCACATGCTCGGCTGGCCGCTGCCCGGCATCTTCACGGACCACATCCACAGCATGACGCTCGCCCTCACCGAGCTCGTCTTGCTCATCCCCATCGTCTATGTCAACGACGCGTACTTTATCAACGGGTTTAAATCGCTCGCGCACGGCGCACCCACCATGGACGCCCTTATTGCCGTGGGCGCCACCGCCTCCATCGCCTGGTCGCTCTACGCCATGTTCATCATGGCCGACCAATTAGCCGCGGGCCAGGTCCACGAGGCCATGATGACGGGCATGGACAACCTGTATTTTGAGAGTGCGGGCACGATCCTGTCGCTGGTCACCGTGGGCAAATACCTCGAGACACGCAGCAAATCCAAGACCGGCGGCGCCATCGAGGCGCTCATTGACCTGGCGCCCAAGACCGCGACCATCGTGGCCGACGACGGCACCGAGACCACTGTGGACGTCGACGCCATCCTTCCCGGCCAGGTGCTGCGTGTGCGCCCCGGCGAGTCCATCCCTGTCGACGGCGTCGTACTCGAGGGCGCTTCGGCCGTGGACGAGAGCGCGCTCACCGGCGAGTCCATCCCCGTGGAAAAGACCGCCGGCGACACCGTCAACGCCGCCACTGTCAACCGTACCGGCTCGTTTACCTTCCGTGCCACACGCGTGGGCGCCGACACGTCGCTCGCCAAAATTATCCAGCTCGTCGAGGACGCCAACGCCACCAAGGCGCCTATCGCCCGCATGGCCGACAAAGTCGCCGGCGTGTTCGTGCCCGTGGTGTTCGTGATCTCGGCGGTGACCTTTGCGGTGTGGATGGCGCTGACCGGAAGCATCAAGGAAGCGCTTACCTCCGCCGTCGCCGTGCTGGTGATCAGCTGCCCGTGCGCGCTGGGCCTGGCCACGCCCGTCGCCATTATGGTCGGCACCGGCAAGGGCGCCGAGATGGGCATTCTGTTTAAGAGCGCCGAGGCGTTGGAGAACCTGCGCAGCGTGGGCACCGTGGTGCTCGACAAGACGGGCACCGTCACCCGCGGCAAGCCTGCCGTGACCGATATCGTGGTAGCCACGCGCACTGACGGCTCGCCCGCCATGAGCGAAAAGGCACTGCTCAAGCTGGCCGCTGCGCTGGAGCGCTCAAGCGAGCACCCGCTGGCCGAGGCGATTATGGCCGAGTGCGAGGCGCGCGGAATTGTCGCGCGCATGGTCGAGGACTTTGCCGCCGCGCCCGGGCGAGGCGTTACGGCGCGCGAGGGGCAAAACGTCATTGCCGCCGGCAACGTGCGCCTGATGGACGAGCTGGGCGTTACCGTGCCCGCGGGCCTTGCCGAACAGCTCGCCGCCGAAGGCAAGACACCGCTGTTCTTTGCCAAGAACAGCGAGCTTGTCGGTACCATCGCCGTGGCTGACGAGGTCAAAGAGACGAGCGCCGAGGCCATCGCCGCGCTGCGTTCGCTCGGCGTCGACGTGCGCATGCTCACCGGCGATAACCGTGTGACGGCCGAAGCAATCGCCCGCCGCGTGGGACTGAACAGCAAGCAGGTCATCGCCGACGTCCTCCCCGCCGACAAGGAGCGCCACGTCCGCGAGCTGCAGGATGCGGGCGGCAAGGTCGCCATGGTGGGCGACGGCATCAACGACTCCCCCGCCCTGGCGCGCGCCGACGTGGGCCTTGCCATCGGCACCGGCGCCGACATCGCCAAAGAAGGGGCAGATGTGGTGCTCATGCGCAGCGACCTCATGGACGTCGCCCGCGCCATCGAGCTTTCGCGCGCCACGATCAGCAACATAAAGCAGGACCTGTTCTGGGCACTGTTCTACAACGGCATCGGCATTCCGCTCGCCGCGGGCGTGTTCTTCCCCCTCACCGGTTGGCAACTCTCGCCGATGTTTGGCGCCGCGGCCATGAGTCTGTCGAGCGTGTGCGTCGTAAGCAATGCGCTGCGCCTGCGAACCTTTAAGCCTAAAGTGGCAAAATAGGCTCACCATTAAGTCCATTTAGAATGGGTTTTCCAGGTGCCCGAGATTGACCTGAAAGAGGAGCGACGCGTACTTTGGTACGCGAGCGACGGCTTGAGGGGCGAGGGCGGGCGCCTGGGAAAG
>CABUQK010000151.1 GCA_902493615.1 uncultured Collinsella sp. | reverse complement strand
GAAGCCGTCCTCTTCCAGGCGCATGTCGATGCCGGCGATATCCACGTTGGAGATGCCCGAGCCCTGCATGGTAAGCGCGCAGCCCAGGGCGCGCACGCGGTCGCCCAGGTCCACGGCCAGCGGCTTGTCGCGCCAGCCGATCATGTCCATCGCGCGCAGCAGGCAGCGGTCGAGCGCGCAGGCGTTGAGCTTCTCGTTGTAGTACTGCGGCATGATCTCGCCCTCGTGCACGATGTTCTTGTGCAGCATGTCGGCGAGTTCGTTGACAGCGCTCTCCACGGCAAACTGGCCCTGGGTGGCACCGTAGCCGCGATACGCGCCGCCGCGGTTGGTATTGGTGTAGACGGCGTCCCAGCTAAAGCGGCTCGCCTTCACATGGTTGTAGATGGGCAGGCTCTTGTGGCCCGAAAGACCGATCGTCGTGGTAGCGTGCTCGCCGTACGCGCCGGCGTTGGACAGCGTATGCAGGTCGATGGCCGTGATGGTGCCGTCGTTCATGGCGCCCAGCTTAACGGTCATCTGCATCTGGTGGCGCGAGTTGCCGGCGGTGATGGTCTCCTCACGGGTGTAGCAGCAATAGCTCGGACGGCCGGTCTGCTGGGTGACGAACGCCACGAAGATCTCGCAGCAGCCCGTCTGCTTGGAGCCAAAGCCGCCGCCGATGCGCGGCTTAATGACCTGCACCTGCGACTGCGGGATATCGAGCGACTGCGCGACCATGCGGCGCACGTGGAAGGGCACCTGCGTGGAGGTGGTCACCGAGATACGCCCGAACGCGTCGGTCGTCGCGAAGGCGCGGAAGGTTTCCATGGGCGCGGTCTGCGTGGCCTGGCTGGTGTAGGTGCGCTCAAAGACGATGTCACTCTGGGCGAATGCCTCGTCGAGGTTGCCAAAATCGCTGGTACCGCTGCACACCAGGTTGCGGGGCACGTCGCCGCCCTGCGGGAACATAAAGGTCACGTCGCCCTCGGGGTGGACCACGATGTCGTTATCGAGCGCCTGGGTAAAGTCGAGCAGCGGCTCGAGCACCTCGTAGTCGACCTTGATGAGCTTGAGTGCCTTGTCGGCGGCCTCCTCGGTCTCGGCGGCGACAATCGCCACCTCCTCGTTTTGGTAGCGCACGAGGTTCTCGAGAATCAGGCGGTCGTAGGGACTCGGCTGCGGATAGCTCTGACCGGCGATGGTAAAGCGGCGCTGGGGCACGTCCTCGTAGGTGTAGACGCCCACCACGCCGGGCACCTTCAGTGCGCGCGACGTATCGATGGAGCGAATCTTGGCGCGGGCATAGGGGCTGCGCTTGAGTTTGACGATGAGCGCACCGGCAGGTACCAGGTCGCCCGTGTAGACGGGACGACCCTCGAGCAGTGCCTTCGAGTCCTTCTTGGGCTGCTTGTGGGTAATCTGCTTGTATGCGACACCATCGGAGCTGGTGTTATTGACCGGCAGTTCGGGCATCTCAAAGCCCACCTGCACGCCGGACTCATTGAGAAAGCGGACGATGGCGCGCAGCTGACTCTCGTAGCCGCTGCAACGGCAGAGGTTGCCGGCGAGCTGGCGAGAGAGCTCCTCGCGCGTGGCGACGAGGCTCGGGTCCTCCTTGGCGGCGCGGGCAAGCGCCAGCACGTTCATGATAAGGCCGGGGGCGCAAAAACCGCACTGCTCGGCGCCTTCGGCAGCCATCGCGCGGGCCAGTGCCTCGGACTCGGCCTTAAGACCCTCAAGCGTGGTGATGGTGTGTCCCTCAACACGGGCGGCGGGAACCGAGCAGCTCAGCACCGGGTCACCGTCGAGCCACACCGTGCACAAACCGCAGTTGGTGGTCTCGCAGGCACAGCGCACCGACGCACAACCCTGCTCGCGCAGAAGCGAAAAGAGCATGGTGTCGGGGGCAATCTGAACCTTGACCTTGCGGCCGTTGAGCGTAAAGGAAAGATCGATGAGTTTGGCAGCCATTAGCGCACCTCGCTAGAATCGACGCCGGGCACGCGGCGGCAGGAATACTCGTCCGTGGCAAACTTGGGGACCTGCACGGTCTCGAGCTCGCAGGCAAGCGCGGCCGAAAGCTCGATGCCGGCGGCGCGGCGCACGGCCTGAATCGCCAACGGGGCCGAGATACGGCGGCGGTAGTCTGCCGAGCCCCACAGGTTGGTGCCGTAGCTCAGGGAACGCACGGATGCGGCAAGGGCGCGAAGCTCGTCCTCGGAAGGCTGCTCGCTGGTGAGGCCAGATGCCTCGCCCTGCAGCAAGGTCGCGCGCAGCGGGCGGGCGCCCACGGTGACGTGCCAGGAGCCGTCCCACCAGGCGGCGGTAACGTTCAGCGAGGGAAAGTCGGTCGCGGCCTTGCGCACGGCCTCGTAGCTCGCACGGTAATCGTGCTTGACGACCACGACGCGCTCGATCACGTCACGTACGTAGCCCATGTCCACGAACTCCGCGAGCGGCACGCGGCCGGCGCCCGTCAGCTCAACATAGGAATCGAGCGCCAAAAAGGCCGAGAGCACGTCCGAGAAGCCAAAGCGGCCGTAGATGCTGCCGCCCACCGTGGCGGTATTGCGCAGCTGCACGCCCACGATGTCGTGG
>CABUQK010000150.1 GCA_902493615.1 uncultured Collinsella sp. | reverse complement strand
TGCAGCTTATAGTCCCAACCGCCAGGCTCATCGGCCGTTGCGAAGTGCGTAAAGACGCCATCACACTGGATACCGCGATGGAAGCTAATACCGCGAACAAAGTCGAGCACCTGCGTGTAGTGAACACCGATGCGGTTCATACCTGTCTCGATGGCGAGATGATACTTGCCCACCTTGCCCGCCGCGACGGCACATTCGCCATACGCAAGAGCAAAGTCAGACGTATAGACCGAGGGCATGATATCAAACTCGAGCAACGTCGGAATGGCCTCGATAGGCGGCTCGCTTAGGATGAGGATGGGCTTCGTAATCCCGCCCTGTCGGAGCTCAATGCCCTCGTTAACCGTCGCCACGGCAAACATGTCGGCACCGGCCGAATACATGATCTTGGCGCACTCAACAGCTCCATGACCATAAGCATCGGCCTTGACCACGCAGCACAGGCGCTGACGTGGATTCAGCAAGTTCTTATAGGCCCTCGTGTTGCGACGGAGCGCCCCGCGGTCGATCTCGACCCAGGACCAGCGCGTCAAATCGGCTTTATTCATGATTAGTCATCCGACCCTTCGTCCATGATTCCCAGATCTTCGAGCGCATCCTTTGCCGCCAGCTCCATGGCAGGACCGATCAAGTCGATAAGATCGGTCGCGATAACGCTCTTCTCACCATACTCCGTCGCCGCGGCAAAACCGGCGTAGCTGTGAAGTGCGACGGCGTACGAATACAGCAACTCCCAACGATCCATCTCGTCGCGCATGGTGGCAAGCGTGCCGGCCAAAATACCCGCGAGAACATCACCCGAACCGGCAGTTGCCAGAGAAGCCGGACCCGAAAGTGGCAGCAGCACACGCTCAACGCCACAGATAGCCGTCGTCGGCCCCTTGGCAATGACCACCAGATTGTCGGAGCCTGCAGCCCAGACAACCTTCTGCGCGGCTGCAATCGCGGTACCAAGGTCGTTCACCTCGTCACCGGCAACCAGACGCGAAAGCTCACGATAGTGCGGCGTCATAACCAACGGCTGCTCGCGACGATACATCTCGGGGTTACTATCAATACCGTCAATGGCAATCTTAGCAAGGCAGTTGAGTGCATCGGCATCCAAAATAAGCGGTACATCAAGCTCGAGCAAGCCCGAAACCACCTGCATAGCGCCGGCAGACGTCGTCATACCGGGACCGCACAGTACGCAGCTGTACTTCTTTGCAATCTCGCACACCGTCATGCGCGCAGCGGCGCCAAAGGAGCCGCGGGAATCAGACGGAATAGCAAAGACGGGAATCGAAGGAAGTGCAATGCGAATAAGATTAGCGCAGGCGTCAGGAGCCGCGACTGCCACGTAACCAGCACCCGCGCGAGCTGCAGACTTGGCCGCCATAATGGCAGCACCAGGATATTGCGCAGATCCGGCGACAATAAGCACAGAGCCACGGGAATACTTATCGATATTCGTAGGCAGTGGAGCAAAGTAATCGACTAAGTCACCGGGCTCGACAATCTCGGCGGCGTGGTCGACATCATCGATGACCTCGTCAAGACGGTCGTAAAGATTGCCGCAGATCAAATCGCCAGCATACTCAGGGCCATCAGCGCTATACAGACCAATCTTGGGCGCAATCATCGTCACCGTATGTTCGGCACGAATGCAGTCGTCATCAACAACGCCCGTCTCGGCATTCAGGCCCGAGGGGACATCAATGGATACGACACAATCGGCGCATTCATTGACCGTAGGAATCCAGATGGAGAACGGCGCACGCAGATTCCCATGGAAACCGGTACCAAAAATGGCATCGACAACAACATCGGCCTTATCGATCAAAACCTCGAGTTCGTCACGCGAGGGGCCAACGCAAACGTGCACATCGCGGCCGGCAGTACGACGAGCAACATGACGTGCCAGAGCAGCAGGAATCTCATCCGGCTCAACCGGAGAAACGATATCGACGTCCACGCCCTTATGGCTCAGGATATCGGCGGCGACCCAACCGTCGCCGCCATTATTACCAAAACCGACCAGAACGAGAACCCGATCGGGATTGAGCTTCAAGACCTCGTTGGCGGCAAACTCACCCGCTAGCTCCATAAGCTCGGCCTTCGAAGTCCCTTCGCGTTCGATGATATCCTCGAGACGAACGACTTCTTCGGTACTCAAAACCGGTTTCATCTATGCTCCTAGCGTATCTTGCGAAGCATCGCCCAGGTGCTCCGTCAATGCTGAATTCTGCAGCAGCTCAAGCTCATCTAAAACAGAGCGAGCCTCTTTAAATGTCTGCGCTACGCGTTTCTTGGTGCTCACCTTTTCATCTTTTGGCTTAGGCCGAGCATCTTCGGTAATCGCGATGGCATTCGCAACGGCTAAGTCTCCTGTAAGCGTAATGGAAAGAGCGACCTCAACAACACCCAGCTCATGAGCGATCTCGAGTGCACGGCCCGAAAGCAGCGCCTTCGGTTTGCCGAGTTTATCACGCGTTACCGAAACATCCTTGCGACCCACGCCTTGACTAAAACCCGTGCCGAGAGCTTTAAGCACCGCCTCGCGCGAAGCAAAGCGGCTCGCATAGTGAGCAGCGGGACGCGATGATACATCGCAATACGCACGCTCTTCTTCGGTAAACACACGCCGAGCAAACGACGGCGTCTTTTCAAGAATTGATTTCATCCGGGAAATCTCGACGATATCAACGCCGATACCAGCTTCAGCCATGTTCACCTCCATATCGCACAGACTAAGTTATTGTAGCCCGTTCACAGAAGATGCGACAAACGAGGGTTATAAAACACAGCTACTATGTGAGACAAAAGCCCGTAAACGCAAAAAAGGGGGAGGCCGCGAGGCCTCCCCCTTCTCAGTTCAAGCGTACG
>CABUQK010000149.1 GCA_902493615.1 uncultured Collinsella sp. | reverse complement strand
CTCGAGCGAGCGGGCGTTGAGCGCGTCGGCCTTACGCCCGCGAATGGAAGCATGGGCCTCCTGGCGTGCGGCACGGTCGGCGGAATCCGCCGCTGCCACGCGCACGCGGTCGCCGATAGCGCCGACATTTTCGGGCGCCGCGGTCAGCGATTCCTCAAAGGTAATGCCCTCGTCGCCAAAGGTGAGCTCCATCGACTCGCGCGCGCCGCGGTCGGGAATGGCAAACACGCAGGCGTAGCGCTTGCCCACGACTTCCTGGATGCGCGTCATAAAACGGTTGTCCGAGCCTGCGATGGCCGGCTGCTCAATCTTGAGCTCGGCCGTCACCGCACCGCCGGCACGGATGAGGCTCACATAGTTCAGGCGCTGCTGGGCACCAAAATCGAGCTGTTGGGCGCGCACGTACAGACCATCCAGACGGTCAATCCCTGCCTCGCCTGCACGCGCCTCGATATCCTCGTAGGCGCGCAGGCAGTCGTCGAACAGCGAGCGCGGCTCGGACAAAACCACCAGCGCCTTGCCGCTCACGTGCGCCAACGGGCTTACGGTCTGGCCGTACATCACCGGCAAAAAGCGGTCGAGCTCGGGCGTGACGATACGCGCATCCACCATCTCGAGCAGCGCCGCCAGTTTGCTGTCGTCCTGGCTGGCGCGATAGAGCGCCACATGCATGTTGTGGACGGCCTCGTCGGTAAGCGCCAGCTCACGGCAGGGGAAGATCTCGATACTGTCCTCGTTACCGATGGTCTGCCCCGTTGAGCTCACCATGCGGCGGATGCGGTCAATCTCGTCGCCGAAGAACTCGATGCGCACGGGCGCCTTTTCCTGCGCGGGAAACACCTCTACGGTGTCGCCGTGCACGCGGAACAGACCGGGCGCATCGGCGGCGCCGGCATTGGTGTAGCCCATGCCCACCAGGCGCTGCGGCACCTCGTCAAAAGGAATCTCCTCGCCCACCGCAAAAGTGGTGGACTCCCAATAGCGGCTCTCGACCGGCGGCACGCAGCGCAGCAGCGCGCGAGCCGAGGCGACCATGATGCAGTTGTCCCCGCGCACGATGCGTCCCAGGGCCTCGCAGCGCTGCGCCACCACGGCGTCGTCGGGCGCCTGCTCGCGCCACGGATAGTCCTTACGCTCGGGAAAGCGGCACACGTGCGCCAGGCCCACATAGGCGGCAAGGCTGCGCGCGGCGCGATCAGCCGCATCCTCGCCGCTCACAATGTAGACCGACGGGCGCGGGCGGCGCGCAAACTGGGCGGCCGCCATAAGCGTGCGGCCCGACTGCGACACAGCCAGCGTCACGTCCTCGCCGGCATCGAGTCCGGCCTCGACGGTCTGCAGTGCCTCGGCAGTGTAGAGCTGCGCGGCTATACGGTGAATGAACATGCTGTTCCTCCGGCATTGCAACGCCAAAAGCCCGCCGGGGCAAGCTCGGCGGGTATGCGGCGGATTTCATTGCCTGTCATGGTAGCGCATGGAGAGGACTCCGGCTCAAGAGCAAACCCAGCCCCGCAAAAAACGCCAGACGAAGATGCGTTCCGCCCTACCCCGCTACGCGCACGCTGGGGCACAAATCTGCCAGCGGACACTCGTCACACTTGGGTTTGCGGGCGTCGCAGATCTCGCGACCGAAGGTGATCCACTGATGGTTGACCGACTCCCAATACTCGTGCGGCAAAATCTTGAGCAGATCCTGCTCGGTCTTGAGCGGCTCCTTGGCATGTGTCTTGGGACTCAGCATCAGGCGATGCGCAATGCGGTTGACGTGCGTGTCCACCGCAATGCCCTCCACGATGCCATACCCCACGTTGAGCACGATGTTCGCCGTCTTGCGTCCCACGCCCGGCAGCTTCACGAGTTCCTTCATGTCGGCCGGCACCTCGCCGCCATAGTCGGCGACGATCATCTGCGCAGCCTCGACGGCGTGCTTGGCTTTACTCTTGTAGAAGCCGAGTGACTTGATGGTGTCTGCCACGTCAGCCACGCTCGCCCCGGCCATGGCCTCGGGCGTGGGCCACTGGGCAAACAGCCGCGGCGTCACCTTGTTGACCTGTGCATCAGTCGTTTGCGCCGAAAGCAGCACCGCGATCAGCAGGCGGAAGGGATTCTCGTGGTCCAAAAAGCACTCGACCGGGCCATAGCGACGGTTGAGGCGCTCACACACCTCGATGGCGCGCTCGCGCTTGGCGGCATTGGTCTCGCGTGGCATAACGACTCCTCGGCTCAACGGCACAATAAACTTATGGGCACAATTGTCCCACGTCCGAGACGCTTACACCTCCAAGAATGCGCCGGTCTGACGGCTCCACAGGCTCGCGTACTCGCCGCCCGCCTCGACAAGCTGCGCATGCGTGCCGTCCTCGACAATCTCGCCATCGGCCAGCACCACAATGCGGTCGAGCGCCGCCACGGTGGACAGGCGATGTGCCACCACAATGGAGGTGCGGCCGCGCATCAGGTTCTCGAGCGCCTCCTGCACCAGCGCCTCGGACTCGCTGTCGAGGGCAGAGGTCGCCTCGTCGAGCACTAGAATCGGCGCGTCGGTTAGGATGGCGCGAGCGATAGCCACGCGCTGACGCTGGCCACCCGAGAGCTTGACGCCGCGCTCGCCCACCATGGTGTCAAAACCACGGGGCAAGCGGTCGATAAACTCCAGGGCGTTGGCCAGGCGCGCGGCCTCGCGAATCTGCTCATCAGTGGCGTCGGGACGACCGTAGGCAATGTTTTCGCGAATGGAGCGATGGAACAGTAGCGCCTCCTGCGGCACGTAGGCAACCTGGCGGCGCAGGCTCTGCTGCGTGCAGCGCGAGACATCCTGACCGTCCACGAGCACGCGGCCGCCCTGGACATCGTCCAGGCGCAGCAGCAACTTGGTGAGCGTCGTCTTACCCGAGCCCGATTTGCCCACCAGGCCCACGCGCTGGCCCGCCGCCACATGAAGTGTCAGGTCATCGAACACGCTCT
>CABUQK010000148.1 GCA_902493615.1 uncultured Collinsella sp. | reverse complement strand
TTTTGCATGAGATAGCCGGCATAGGCGGGCAGAAGCGCAGCAACGCCGGCAGTGGAGGCATGGGCGCGGTGCGCCGTGCCGAACGCGTCGTTGACGTATGCTTCGCCGAGCTTGGCGAGCTCCTGGCAGAATTCGGGATCGTTTGTCTTCTCGCGCTTGTCGAAGCGGAGGTTCTCCAGCACGAGCACCTGACCATCCTGAAGGGCCGCGGCCTTGGCCTGGGCGTCGGGGCCGACGGTGTCGGAAGCGAACGCAACAGGGCGGCCGAGCAGCTCGGAGAGGCGCAAAGCGGCCGGGCGAAGCGTGAACTTCTCCTCGAAGCCCTCGCCCGACGGACGGCCGAGGTGGCTCATGAGGATGACGCGGGCGCCTTCGTCGATGAGCTTTTCGATGGTGGGCAGCGCAGCGCGGATGCGGGTATCGTCGGAGCAGACGCCGTCTGCCACGGGAACGTTGAAGTCGACACGGACGAGCACGCGCTTGCCGCGCGCGTCGAGCTGGTCGACGGTGGCGATATCAGCCATGATGACTTCCTTTCGAATCACCGCGGGTGCGGCGATGGCCAGCTAAAAGGCCCTGGTCCCGATTGCACCTTGCAAAGCAACCGAGCGTGCTTCGGGCACGAACGGCGCAGCGCGCAAGGGGCAAGGTTCGGTTCCAGGGCCCTTCATAGCGTTAAGCGGTTAAGCCGATTACAGCAGGATCTTCACAAGGTCCTTCACGCGATTGGAATAACCCCACTCGTTGTCGTACCAGGACACGACCTTGACCATGTTGGACTTGCCGCCCATGACCATGGTGAGCTTGCTGTCGAAGATGGAGGAATGGTTGTTGCCCACGATGTCGATGGACACGATGGGATCCTCGGTGTACTCGAGCACGCCGGCCAGCTCGCCTTCGGCGGCTTCCTTCATAGCGGCGTTGATCTCCTCGATGGTGACCTCGCGCTCAAGCTCGACCGTCAGGTCGACCATGGAGCCGTCGGGCGTGGGAACGCGCGTGGCGAAGCCGTCGAGCTTGCCTGCCAGCTCGGGGAGGACCAGGGACACGGCGCGAGCGGCGCCCGTGGTGGTCGGGATCATGGACATGGCTGCGGCGCGGGCGCGGCGCAGGTCCTTATGCGGCAGGTCCAAGATCTTCTGATCGTTGGTGTAGGAATGGATGGTGTTCATGTAGCCGCGCTTGATGCCGAACTTCTCAAGCAGCACCTTGGCGACGGGGGCCAAGCAGTTGGTGGTGCAGGAGGCGTTGGAGATGATGTTGTGCTGATCCTTGTCGTACTGCTCGTCGTTGACGCCCATGACGACGGTGATGTCCTCGCCCTTGGCCGGGCAGGTGATGACGACCTTCTTGGCGCCGGCCTTGATGTGCTTGCTGGCAAGCTCGCCGGTCTTGAAGATGCCGGTGGACTCGACGACGACGTCGACGCCCAGCTCGCCCCAAGGCAGGTTCTCGGGATCGCGCTCGCACAGGACCTTCACGGCATGGCCGTCGGCCACGAAGCCATCCTCGGTAACCTCGACCGTATCGAAGGCGCGGCCGTGGACCGAGTCATACTTCAGCAGGTGAGCCATCGTCGGGATGTCGCCGAGGTCGTTGACGGCCACGACCTGGATCTCCGGGTCCTTGACCATGGCGCGGTACGCCAGACGTCCGATGCGGCCGAAACCGTTGATGCCTACTTTGATTGCCATTGCGTATCTCCTTTTCATTCAGATACTCAAGTTATGGGCCATACGAAACGCTAGTGTAGCGGAAAGTCAAACGCTTGCGGCGCAAATTTGGCAGACGGTCGACAAGCGCAGACCAACGCGTCCCGCCTAACGGCACAACGCCGGTTACTACCGGTTACCGATTCTGATTCTCCAGCTCAGCGGCCAATTGCTCGATACGGCGCACGCGATGGTACACCGCCGATTTCGACAGCGGAGGGTTGGCGAGCTCGCCGAGCTCCTTGAGCGTCGCCTCGGGATGACGCACACGCAACTTGATGAAGTCCTGCAACGCCGGAGGGAGGTTCTCCATGCCGTGCGCCTCCACCACCTGCCTGATGGCTCGGATCTGGTCAATCGCCGCGCGCGAGGTTTTAGCCTGGTTGGCGATTTCCGCATTGGTCTGACGGTTCACGTCGTTTCGAACGCTTTTTATGACGCGTGCGTTTTCCATAGCAAGCGCACTTTGATGAGCGCCCGCAAGCGCCAGGAACTCAAGAATGGCGCTGCCGCTTTTCAAATACACCATATAGGAATTGCGTCGCTGCATGATGCGTGCCTTGATGTTCTTGCGAGCCAGAAGATCCACAAGGCCATCGGCCAGCTCCTCGGTTTCGACGATCACCTCGAAATGGAAATCGCCGCGAGGGTCGGATACGAATCCGCTGCCCAGGAAGGCGCCACGCAGATATGCGGCCGCACAGCAATCCTTGGCCACCAACTGCTCGGATACACCGAGCACCAGACCGCCTTCAGGAGACAGCACGCCCATATCCACCAAAGCCGCAGCAAGCTGAGGCTGGGCGGGAACCTCGATCAAGTAGTTCGGCGTTTTATGCAAGACGCTTCGCCGAACCGTCAGGTTGGTTTTCAGCCGATACAGCTCATGCAGCAGCTTGATGACCAAACGCGCCACCGACGGGGCATCAGTGGCGATCTCCACGCGGTAGCGGTTCTTACCCGACACGAACAGCGTGCCCTCGATGCGCACAAGCGCAGCCAAAACGGCCTTATCGCAATGACTGCACGTTGCCGGCACGCGCGAAAGCTCGTCTTTTACCTCTGCCGTGAACGACATAAGCGCAACACCCCCGTGAACGCCTCGCGCAGCAACAACGGGTCATGCCAGGTGGGACGCTGCGGATCGACCAAGTTGCGCACAAGCACGACAGGGCCCTTGCTTTGAATGGATCGCAAATCCGGATAGTCTATGCGCACGGGGCGCACACGCCTGCCCGCCTCCTCGCCCGGAGCGACGGTGAATCGGCTATCGCCGACGTTAACCCCCGTGACCGCACGGAAGGTGCCCGTC
>CABUQK010000147.1 GCA_902493615.1 uncultured Collinsella sp. | reverse complement strand
CCCCATTTTTGAAGCCGCTAGCAACCACCGCTACGACACCGCCGATTACACCAAGATCGATCCGATTCTGGGCACCGAGCAGGACTTTACTGAGCTGTGCGAGGCGGCCGAGAAGCTGGGCATTTCCATCATTCTGGACGGCGTCTTTAACCACACGGGCGACGATTCGATCTACTTCAACCGCTACGGTAACTACCCCGGAGTGGGCGCATGGCAAAGCGAAGATTCGCCGTGGCGCGATGCGTTTTATTTCCACGAGGACGGCTCGTACGACTGTTGGTGGGGCGTGGGCAATATGCCCGCCATCAATGAGAGCTCCGAACTGGTACGCGAGCGGCTCCTGGGCAAGGACGGCGTGATTCGTAAATGGCTACGTGCCGGCGCTCATGGCTGGCGCCTGGATGTGGCCGACGAGCTTTCCGATGACTTCCTGACCGAGATTAAGAAGGCAGTACTTGCCGAAAAGCCTGACGCACTGTTGCTCGGCGAAGTCTGGGAAGATGCCTCCAACAAGATAAGCTACGGCCATCTGCGTCGCTATCTGCAAGGCTCCGAGCTCGACTCGGCCATGGATTACCCCTTCCGCGACATGGTCATCGGCTTTTTGATGGGTTACAAAAACGCTTACCAAGCTGCTGAAGATATCGAGACCCTCCGCGAAAACTATCCGCGTGAGGCCCTGTCTTGCGCGCTTAACCTGCTGTCGAGCCATGACCGTCCGCGCATTATCTCGGTGCTCGGCGGCGGCCCCGACGAATCGCAGCTGCCTGAATGCGAGCGCAGCAAGTGGCGCTTGGACGAGAACGCGATGGGCCTGGCCAAGAGCCGTTTTTGGCTCGCGACGCTCATGCAGATGACGTTCCCGGGCGTTCCCTCAATCTATTACGGTGACGAGTACGGCTTGGAGGGACTCACCGATCCGGGCAATCGTCGCACCATGCCGACCAAGGAAGACCTGCACGACTTCGATACATTTGCGATCGTCAAGAACGCATCTGCTGTGCGCCGCGCGCTGCCGTTTATGATCGATGGCGAGATCAAGGCCTTTGCACTCAATGATGAGGTGCTGGCCTACAACCGTACGGGCAAGGACGGCGATTCGGCGACCGTTATCATCAACCGCAGCCTGCGCAACTCGCATCGTGTGACCATTCCGGCACTCGGCGAATGTGCGAGCGATGTAATCAGCGGACACGAGTGCGAGATCCACAACGGTACGGTCACGCTCGACCTGTATCCGCTGGGCTCGTCGATCATCTATCACCATGCCGAGCAGCGCCTGCAGGAGCCGCTCGATCACGGCGCGGGCGTCGTGTGCCATATCACTTCGGTGCCCACCGACGACGGCAAACCCGGCACCATCGGTGCGCCGACGCGTCGCTTTATCGACCATCTGGCCGCCATGGGCATGCGCTACTGGCAGGTCCTGCCCGTTAACCCGACGGACTTCTTCCGCTCCCCTTACGCTGGGCCTTCGGCCTTTGCGGGCAATATCGACCTGCTGCCCGAGAGCCAAGAGGAGCTGGCGGCCGACTTTGAGACTTGGAAAGCCCGTGGCGGCGAAGATGCCGATCCGCTGTACACCGCGTTTAAACATCGCAATGCCGATTGGCTCGAGAAATACTGCGTCTACATGGCCGTTAAGAAGTACTTTGAGGGCGAGTCGCGCCACGATTGGCCGGCAGATGTCGCTCGCTACAACGAGCATCTGATCGACGACAAGCGCTTCCACGACGAGGCCGAGCTTCAGGCGTACATGCAGTATCGCTTTGACCTGGCTTGGTGCGAGCTCATGAACTATGCGCACAAGAAGGGCGTCGAGGTTATCGGCGATATTCCTATGTACGTGTCTGACGATTCGGCGGATGCGTGGAGCGAGCCCGAGAACTTCTGGCTGTCAGATACCGGCAAGGCGATTGAGATTTCCGGCGCGCCGCCCGACAACTTTGCGCCCGAGGGCCAGGTGTGGGGCAACCCGACGTTCCGCTGGGACCACATGAAGCAGAACGGCTATAGCTGGTGGATGGATCGCCTGCGTCGTGCGTTTTCGCTCTACGACCGCGTGCGTCTGGATCACTTCCTGGGCTTCCACAGCTACTTTAGTATCCCCGCAGGCAAGGCTTGCGCCGACGGCCGCTGGCTGGCGGGACCGGGCAAGGACCTGTTCCAGACCGCTTATGACGAGCTGGGTCCGCTCAACTTTATAGCCGAGGACCTGGGCTATTTGACGCCCGGTGTTCGCGCTATGGCTTCGACCTGTGGTTTTCCCGGCATGGACGTGCTGGAGTTTAGCGACTACGACGTTCGTTGCGGCGTGCATCCCACGCCCGGCAAGATCCTGTACACCTCGACGCACGATACGTCGACGCTGGCCGGTTGGTGCACACGTTCCTTTACGGGCGGCGATGAACCGAGCGGTGTTGAGGTGGCGGCCAAGCTGATGGGTGACGCGCTGGCAAGTGACGCTCCCCTGGTGATGATGCCGCTGCAGGATGTCCTGGGGCTTGGCGACGACGCGCGAATGAACGTTCCGGGCGTGGCCACGGGCAACTGGACCTGGCAGGCTGACGAGGCAGACATTGCAGCCGCCGAGGACAAAACCGCACAGCTCCTGCGCAACAACCATAGATTCTGGGGCGAAGCGTGATAAAACCCCCGATATAGGGTACAGTTACAGACGTTTGAATTTTTGCGGGCAGAGTAATCTGCCCGCTTTGTGCTGAAAAGGAAGTATTATGGCGCGCTACGATTACAAGTGCTCGAGCTGCGGCAACGTGTTTGAGGTTGAGCATCCCATGTCCGAGACTCCCGAGGTCGTGTGCCCCAGCTGCGGTGCCCCGGCGGCCAAGACGTTCTCGGCCAGCGGCATTAAATTTGAGGGAAGCGGTTTCTACAACACCGACCAGCGAAGCGGCGGCTCCAGCACCAGCGCCACCAGCGGCTGCTGCGCCAACTGCCCGCATAACCACTAGGAACCAAACAGCCCCGCGACCGACACCGATCGCGGGGCTGTTTCTTTGCTCTATGGGTAGCTAATTTGGGACGGGGGCTTTTT
>CABUQK010000146.1 GCA_902493615.1 uncultured Collinsella sp. | reverse complement strand
CCAGAGGGGTGAAGTAATACAGCTGGGTCTGTCTTTTAGGGCTTTGGTGTTCCGTCCCTTTATGTTTCACAAGGATCGTCGCATGCGCATTTACGCGCATAGCCTTGCGCGATAATGCGCATAGCCGCGCAAACATCTGCCAACTATGGCTAAATAATGACCGATAAGCAAATAAATACGCAAACACGAGCAGATACGCGCGCAATTGTGCGACTATAGGGTTGTTAGAAATGAAGAACTTCCGATGACTCAGGAGGCACATCATGGCAGATTCCAAACAGGCTCCGCTCGACGCCGAGGCAGCCGCAAAGGCGGCGTTTGCCTCGGTCCAGAATCAGCCGTTCCCAAACGACATCTTTACGGCTCCCGAGCTTCGCTGGGCAGTGATCGGGTGCGGTGTTATCGCCAACCAAATGGCCCAGTCCCTCGCGCTGGCCGGCCGCAAGCTCGCGGGTGTCGCCAACCGTACGCTTTCCAAAGCCCAGGCTTTTGCCGAGCAGTATGGCGTCGAGAAGGTGTACGAGACGGTCGAGGACCTCTACGCCGATCCGGACATCGACGCCGTCTATATCACCACGCCGCACAACACGCATATCACCTACCTGCGAGCCGCTCTGGCAGCTGGTAAGCACGTGCTCTGCGAGAAGGCCATTACCCTCAATTCCGCTGAGCTCGACGAGGCGCGTGCCATCGCCGACGAGCACAACGTCGTCCTTATGGACGCCACCACGGTGCTTCACATGCCCTTGTATCAGGAGCTGCGTCGTCGCATGGATGCTGGCGAGTTCGGCCGCATGAACCTCGCTCAGCTCAACTTTGGCAGCTACAAGGAGTACGGCGATTTGACCAATCGTTTCTACAATCGCAACCTTGCTGGCGGTGCCATGCTCGATATTGGCGTGTATGCCCTGTCCGTCATGCGCCTCTTTATGGCAAGCCAGCCCGCCGAGGTCGTTTCGCTGGGCAACACCTGTGAGACCGGCGTGGACGTTGCGGGCGGCATCGTCTGCCGTAATGCCGAGCAGCAGCTGGGTGTTGTGAGCCTTACGCTCCACTCCAAGCAGCCCAAGCGCTCGGTCATCAGCTTTGACAAGTGCTATATCGAGGTCAACGAGTATCCGCGTGCCGATCACGCGACCATCGTGTGGACTGCGGACGGTCACCGCGAGGAGGTCCACGCCGGCACCGAGGCTTACGCCCTTTGCTATGAGATGGCCGATCTTGAGCAGGCCGTTGCCGGCGACGACTCCAAGCGCGAGCTGCTGGATTATGCTTCTGATGTGATGGAGCTCATGACCAAGCTTCGTGCCGACTGGGGAGTCGTGTACCCCGAGGAGGAGTAAGCAATGCTTGCGGAGGATAGGCTCAACGCGATTGTGTCGATGGTGCAGCGGGCTGGCTCGGTTACTGTGCCAGAGCTTGCCGATACCCTGGACGTGACGGCGTCCACCATTCGGCGCGACCTGCAGACGCTCGACCGAGCGCACCGCATCGCCAAGGTCCACGGTGGAGCGACGAGTCTTGAGCGCGCGCACGTGACGCGCGACCTAACGCTCAATGAGCGCAGTGACCTCCATAACGACGACAAGGAGCGTATCTGCGCCCGTGCGGCGGCGCTTGTGGAGCCTGAGAGCTTTGTATACATCGATTCGGGTTCGACAACGCTCAGACTCATCGAGCATCTTCCGCATCTCGAATCGGTCACCTATGTGACTGATTCCGTGCTCCATGCTCAGCATCTCGCTGTGCGCGGCATGCGCACCGTGGTGCTGGGCGGCGAGCTTAAACCCGAGACCGAGGCGCTCGTTGGCCCCGATGCTCTGGCAACCCTAGACCGCTACAACTTTAACTGCGGCTTTTGGGGTTCTAACGGCATTGCCGCCGAGCAGGGCTTTACGACGCCCGATATCGAGGAAGCGCAGGTCAAGCGTATCTCGATGCGCCATACCGCCAAACGCTTCGTAATCTCGGACGCCAGTAAATTTGGTATGGTGGCGCCCATCAAGTTCGCGGACTTCCGAGACGCAACGATTATTACCGCAGGCGAGGTCCCCACCAAGTACCGGGCAATGGACAACGTCATCACGGTCTAGCAGCAGGGGACGGGCTAAGACCAAAACCACCGCGAAGGCGCCTGTCCCCATTGTGGTGGTTAGCAACGGAAACCGAGTAGTTTTCTCAATAGAAAAGCGGCAACGTCCATCACGGGCGTTGCCGCTTTCGTTGTCTACCGGTTTTGTCTAAGTCTGTAACAACTGGACCGCTAAAAGTGGGCTAGGTGTTACAGATCGAGATACTTCCGAGCCGCACCGTCCCTTTGTCTCAATCTGTAACATCTGGGACCGATTTTGCCGAGTTATTGTTACAGATTGAGATTTTTCCTTGAGGGAGATTCGAATGTCTCGATCTGTAACAGATAGACCGGAAAATGGGTTCTAACTGTTACAGATCGAGACGTTTTGGGACCGTGGCTGGGCCATTGCGGCAAAACCACCACAAAGGTGCCTGTCCCCATTGTGGTGGTTTAGGGCTCCCAGGGGCAGGGGGCTTCGATGTGGATGTGCTCGCCGGTTACGGGATGCGTGAAGGACACGCTGTGGGCGTGGAGCATCAGGCCGCAGGGGCGCGGCGTTCCGTACAGGTCGTCGCCAACCAGGGGATGATGCTCGCTTGCCAGGTGCACACGGATTTGGTGCTTGCGGCCGGTGAGCAACTCGACATCGATATACGAGCGCGCGGGCAGGCCACGACGGCTCTTAAGACGTTTGAGCACCTTCACGCGAGTTTGAGACGGCTTGCCGCTGGCGCCGACGCGCATCTTTCGGCTGTCGTGACGGTCGCGGGCGATGGGCTTGTCGATGAGCTTCTCGTTCCAGTCGATCTTGCCCTCGGCCAGCGCCAGATAGTGCTTTTCGAAGGCGTGGTCGATGACCATTTGGTCAAAGGCGGGCTGCGTCTGTTTGTCGAGCGAAAACAACACCACGCCGGTGGTGCTGCGGTCCAGGCGGTTGAGCGGCTGCATGTCGGTCGCGGCAAAGCCGTCACCCATCGCCAGCAGCAGGTCGCTGGCGTAGTCGGTGAGCGTGCGCTCGCCGGTGCCGTCGCCGTGGACGATCATGCCGGCGGGCTTGTCGATGGCCAT
>CABUQK010000145.1 GCA_902493615.1 uncultured Collinsella sp. | reverse complement strand
CCGCCGATGGAGCCGACGCCGGCGCCAGGGGCCTCGACCTCAAAGACAGTACGGGTGTAGTAGTCCAGACCGCGCACCAAGGTGGGATCCTCGACATACTCGATACCGGCGGCATCCAGATAGCGCTTGACCTGCTCGTAGTGCTCGCGGCACTCGTCGCACAGGTTGTCGCCCATCAGCGGAGCCTCGGCCATGATCTCGCGGCAGTGGTCGTTCTTGCAGTCGAAGGCACGCAGCGGGTTGAGCTCGGCGCGCTCGCGGCACTCATCGCACATCTCGTCGGCGTGATCGAGGATGAACTGCTTAACCTGCTCGCGATAAGCCGGACGGCACTGGGCGTCACCCATCGAGTTGATGAGCAGACGAAGCTTGGAAAGATCGAAGCCCAGGCGCTTGTAGAACTCCATGAGCATGATGATGCACTCGGCGTCTGCCGCCGGATCGGGAGCGCCGAGCCACTCGATGCCTACCTGGTGGAACTGACGCAGACGGCCCTTCTGGGGACGCTCGCCGCGGAACATGGCCTCGGCGTAGTACGCCTTAAACGGCGTGGAGCCCTGGGGCACCAGATTGTTCTCGACAACGGCGCGCACCACGCCGGCCGTGCCCTCGGGGCGAAGTGCCAGGCGCTGCTTGGGCTTGAGTTTGGTGTCGGTGCCCTCGGTAAAGACGCGCTCCAGGTTGGCACCGCTGAACACGCGGAACATCTCCTTGCGCACGACGTCGGTCGACTGGCCGATACCGTGGACAAACACGTCCACCTGCTCGATCGCGGGCGTCTCGATAGGCTTAAAGCCAAACGGCTCGAACACGCCGGCCGCAATCTGTTGCATCTTTTGCCAGGCGCGCATCTCGGCGCCGATAAGGTCGCGGGTTCCCTCCGCCTTCTGTGCCTGCATGGGCAAACACCTTTCTTTTGTATCGCGTCATAGGTAACGGTCATTATACGGCACAAAGCAGCAACGCGGCGGCGCGTCTGACCGAACGAGGGTATGGGGACTCGTTCGGCCAGACGCGCCGCCGCTGTTTGTGATCCGTTTTCCTCCGTCCCCTTCGGATCACGTGATCTGTTGGGGACGGAGGAAAAGGGACCATTTCGTAGGCCCGTGGCCGCCTTGGAAACCGAATGATGGTACGAGCATCCATTCGGCTTCCAAGGCGGCCACGGACAGAACGGAGCGAACAGAAAAGAGCGACGGACGTCTACTCCCCCGCCACGCTCGCGCGCAGCTTGGCGGCGATGGGCTCGGATGCCAGCAGGAACACGAGCATGACCACGGAGCACGCCAGGCACACGATCCAGGTGCTCGCAAAGGAGCCCGAGACGGCAAAGAGCACGTAGACCTGCCACAGCTCACCGACAAAGCTCATGCCGGCAAGAACGGCAGAGGTAGCGATAACGGTGAGCGAGCCCAATACGCGGCCACTCACCTTATCGGCAACATGGCCGATAACGAGCGAACCCACGACGCTCACCACGGTGGAGATAGCGTTAGAGACGTTGTACTGGGCAAGCGTAATCCCGAGGTCGCTGACGATGAGCGGCTGGAACAGGCTCATGCAGTTGACGAAAATCGTGTAGCACGTGGCCATGATCACGAAGCCGGAGGCCACCACGAGCCAGCCGGGGAAGAACTTACGCTGCTGGGACATACTGCTCCTTATTTAACAAACGAATAGCCGGCGCCGGGCGCCGGTAGTGCCCAAGATTGCCTTGAAAGACAAGGGCATAGGCCTTACGGCCATGCCCGCAGGCTTGAAAGGCAAGGTTGGGTGCTACCGGTGGTCGGCGATATAGCCCAAAGCGACGGCGGTATAGGCCGCGGCACCGAGGGGAAGCTCGGCATCGTTAAAACGTGCCTTGGGATGGTGCTGGGCAAAGTGTTCGTCCGTGTCGGTTACGGCCGCGCCCACGGTAAAGTACGCACTCGGAATCTCGCTCGAGATAAGCGCGAAGTCTTCACTCGCCATGGCATGGAAAAGCGGCAAGAAAGCCGCCTTGGGCAGCACTGCGCCCACGTAGCCAAGCGACGCCTGGGTCATATCGCTGTCGAGTACAAGCGGCGGAACATCCGAAAGCGTCTCGATGGTCGCCGGCGTACGATATGTTGCGGCAACGCCGTTAACGACCTCGGCGATGCGGGTCTTGAGGTGAGCCATGAGCTCAACATCAAAGCCGCGCAGCGTTCCCTCGAGCACGCAGGTGTCGGGGATGACGTTGGCCGCCAGGCCGCCAGCAAACTTACCGACGGTAAGCGCGACCTCCTTGGCCGCCGGCACTTCGCGAGCGATAAGCTCCTGAAGCGCCAGATGCACATGCACGCCGGCCGTGATGGGGTCGATGCAAATCTCGGGGCTCGAGCCATGGCCGCCCTTGCCCTGCAGCGTGATGCGGAAACCGTACACGCCCGAGAGCGCCGGACTGCCGTAAAGCACCAGGCCGAGCGGCGACTGGCTATTGACATGCATGGCAAAGGCGACCTGAGGGCGCGGGTTCTGCAGCAGACCGTCGGCGATGGCGGCGCGGGCACCCTCAAAGGTTTCCTCACCCGGCTGGAACAGCAGCTTAACCGTGGCGTTGGCATCAACAAGCTCAGTCTCGCGCGCTTTGAGCATACGAGCCGCACCAAGCAGCGCCGTCGCGTGCATATCGTGACCGCAAGCGTGCATGCAGCCGTTGGTGGATGCAAAGGACTCGCCGGATTCCTCGGCAACGGGCAGGGCGTCCATGTCGCCACGGAGCATGATGACCGTACCGGCCTGCTCATTCGTGCAGACGCCATTACCCTGGGCCGCGGCGGCACCGGCGCCGACAAGGCCCACAACGCAGGAACCATCGACGAGCGTGGCAAATGGGATGTCCATCTCGGTCAGGCGCGCTTGGATATACGCAGAGGTCTGTGGGAGGCTATTACCCAGCTCGGGCATCTGGTGTAGATCGTGTCGCCACGCAGCGAGCTCGTCTGCAAAAGCCTGAGCTTCTGCAACAAGACCGTCATCGATAGCGGTCCGCGCCGCTGCGGTGGCCTTGGGCGCTGATTGCGGTTGAAGATCGGACAAAGCTGGTGCCATAGATGCCCTCCAGTATCGTTTTTGCAGCAAGCACTTTGATAGCGTAAAGTGCAAGGTACTACTTTAAGGGGGAGGCATAAAAAATGCCGCCCCGGGAGGGCGGCGCAAC
>CABUQK010000144.1 GCA_902493615.1 uncultured Collinsella sp. | reverse complement strand
TCAGCGCCCTTTCGTTTCACGTCACCTTGTCTCAAATGCGACCCGCTCGCTGACTCTGCCATTACATCGGTGTTGCCGTGGTTGTTGAGTAGTCATTGGGCACTTGGCACTTGGGGACGTTCCTTTTGTGCCGGCACCTGGGGACACTCCTTATGTCAAGGGATTGGTGCAAGAGGGATAGATTGCCTTGCATCAATCTAATAAGTTGCGGTGAGATAGTTCTTGAATTGGCTTTTTGAGGGCTAAACAGGAACTATCTCACCGCAACTGCGTTGAGCGTTTTTTGGCAGCTGGTTTACTTGCTCGCGAACAGCCAGACTAGGATGATCGCCAGGATTGCGGCGACGATGCAGACAATGGCGCCGGTGAATTTGATGCGTGAGTCGCGGGTACGCTCGCGCACCGCGTCCTCGGTGGCCTCGAGCTGAGCGACTTCTCTCTCGGTCTCGGCGTGTTCGGCTTTGTCTCGGGCCAAGGATCCTGCAAACGACTCAGTGATCTCTGGGTGGTCGTGTACTTCGGTCGCCTGTTCGATGATCGACTGCGCATGTGCGGCATCTGCTTGGGCGTTGGCGATGGTCTGCTCTTGGTCGCGGCGTGCCTTGTCCTCGGCGGCGATCTTCTCGCGCAGTTCGCGCTGGCGCGTCGCGGCGGCCGTCTTTGCCGTCTGCAACTCGTCACGCGCGGCATCGGCCTCGGTCGTCACGGCTTGGTGCGCGCGTTTTGCTTCGGCGATGGGGGCCTGCGCTTGCTCGACGGCCTGCTCGGCTGCGGCAAGCGAGTGCTCAAGGTCGGCGGTGATGTGCGGGACATCTTCTTCGGCTTTACGCAGGGCATCTGCCGTGTCGGAGATCTGCATCGAGAGCTCGCTGGTGCGCACCGTATAGTTGGCGGGATTTGCCGAGGGATTGCGTTGCAGCTCGGCATACTCATGACGCATTGTCTCGAGCTGGGCGCGCGTGGCGTCGACGGTTTGTTGTGCGGCGGCAATGCCGGCGTCTCGCTCGGCCTTCACCTTGTCGCGGATGCGCTTGGAATCCTCAAGACGTCGAACGAGGCGGTTGCCGGTCTCGCGCGAGCTCGCCTCGCGGGCCTCCACGGCGTCGAGCGCGGCCTTCAGGCGGAGCTCAGTCGCGTCATCCTCTGTCTTCATTTGTTCGAACTGACCCTTGAGCTCTGTCGCTTTGGCGGCGTGGGCATCACGGTCAATCTCGGCTGCCGCAGCGGTCTTTTGCGCTGTGGCGATCGCCTGGCGCTGGTCGGCGACGATCTGGTCGTAGCGGCCTGCGATATCCTGGCGCGTCTCGAGCTCCTCGGCCTGATCGGCAATGCGCTGCTCAAGTTCGGCCAGGTGGGCGCGGGCATCGGCAAGTGCCTTTTTCGCGGCGTTCATCTCGCGCATGGCCGAGGCGCCCTGGGCAATAAAGGTGCCCACGGCGTTTGCGGTGTTCGAGACAGCGGTCCCCAGATCGCGGTTCGCGGCAGGGGAGTGCGAGGCGGTCGGGCGAGCGGTGTCAGCAGCATCCGCATCGGCAGCCTGCGGCACGGAGATGTTGCCGGTGCCGCCCTCGACCACAGAAAAGCCTGCTGCGTGCGGGTCGACCGCATCGGCGCCAATCGTGGGGTGCTCGAGCTGCAGAAACGAGGGCATGGTGCTGCCCTGGTCGGCAACCGGAGTCTCGCCGGGTACAAAGGTCGAGGCCGCCTCGGCAGCCTCCTCTTCCTCGGCGTCAACGTCAGCGTCGGCCACGGCGTCTTTCATCGCTTTGACGGCATCCATCATGGAGTCCATGACGGCGTCGAGCTCTTCTTCCGAAGACACCTCGATAGGGCCCGCAGCTTGCGGAGCGGCATCCTGTACGGGGTCGTCGTCCTGAGCGGGCGCATCGTCGTTTTGCTCGCCTGCATCTTCGGCGCACGGGGTTTCCGCCGTAGCGCTTTCGTCCAAGATGGGGTCGTCGAGGTCAATATCATCGCAGGTCACAGCATCAGCATCTGCGGTGACGTCTGCGGAATCATCAATATGCTGTTGAGTCTGGGGGTCCAGCTCGTCTGTCATAGGTATGTGCTCCTCATCGTTGTTTGTCACCCTATGATAAAGTCTCGCGCCGACTTCCCGCGCGCCGCAGCAAAGTTTCAAAACGTGTTCGATGGCTCGCGTCGATAGCAAAAACTCGGCCACTCTATCCAATTTTTACTTGACATTCCCTTCGCCGAAAGACGTTGCGCCGTTCGCCTGCCATGGGCTTTATTTTTCACTTGAACCCGTTAAAGTTGCATTTCAGCTTTTGGCGCGTTTATTTGGATGCGCGCAGTCGGCGGGTGCGCCCGTCGCGATTTGAAAGGACTTTATATGGGACTTTTCACTGGTAAGACCGTGATCGTCACCGGCGGCGGCAAGGCCACGCTTAAGGACGGCTCCGCTGGCTCCATCGGTTACGGCATCGATATCGCTTTTGCAAAGGAGGGCGCGAACCTCGTTATCACCGGCCGCAACGTCGCCAAGCTCGAGGCCGCCAAGGAGTCCCTCGAGGCCGAGTACGGTGTCAAGGTTCTGCCTGTTCAGGCCGATGTTTCGGCTGGTCAGGACAACGAGGCTGTCGTCCAGAACGTTATCGACAAGGCCATTGAGGAGTTCGGCCGCATCGACGCCGTCGTCAACAATGCTCAGGCCAGCGCCTCGGGTGTGACCATCGCCGACCATACCATGGATCAGTTTAACCTAGCCATTTATTCCGGTCTGTATGCCACCTATCTGTACATGCAGAAGGCCTATCCGCACCTGAAGGAGACCAAGGGCTCCGTGGTCAACTTTGCCTCGGGCGCCGGCCTGTTTGGCAACTATGGTCAGTGCAGCTATGCCGCCGCCAAGGAGGGCATCCGTGGTCTGACTCGCGTTGCCGCCAACGAGTGGGGCAAGGACGGCATCAACGTCAATATCGTTTGTCCGCTTGCTTGGACCGCTGCGCTCGAGAACTTCCAGGATGCCTATCCCGAGGCGTTCAAGGCCAATGTCCACATGCCGCCGGCAGGCCACTACGGCGACGTCGAGAAGGAAATCGGCCGCGTTGTCGTTCAGCTCTGCGGTCCCGACTTTAAGTACATGAACGGCGAGACTGTCACCCTCGAGGGTGGCATGGGCCAGCGGCCTTAGGGGTTACGCGGTTTTACCAAACCGCGTAACGGCTCGACGCTGCGCGGGCCGCATTTGGACAATCTGACGTTCAACTTCA
>CABUQK010000143.1 GCA_902493615.1 uncultured Collinsella sp. | reverse complement strand
ACAGCTCGCTCGAGAGCCTGCATGTGCGCATGCCGCGTCATTGCGAGAACGGCCTGGCCGTTGCCAAGTTCCTGCAGAGCCATCCCAAGGTGCGCTTCGTGAGCTATCCGGGCCTGGAGGGCGATAAGTACTATGACATCGCTCAGAAGTACATGCCCAACGGTACCTGCGGCGTTGTGAGCTTTGGCTTTAACGGTGGTCGCGCGGCGGCCGAGACCTTTATGAAGAGCCTCAAGCTCGCCCAGATCGCCACGCACGTTGCCGACGCCCGCACTTGCTGCCTGCATCCTGCTAACGCTACGCATCGCCAGATGAACGACGAGGAGCTCATCGCCTGCGGTATCTCCGCCGACATGGTGCGCCTGTCGTGCGGCCTCGAGGACACGGCCGATCTGATTGCCGACCTTGAGCAGGCACTTGAGCAGTGCTAGGCTAGCGTTCGCATAAGGCGCCGATGCTGGCAGAAAGCTTCGGCGACCTTTCGTTCCGATTCCGTAGGCGGGATCCCAATCGCGATTGTTTGCAGGCGAGTGGGGTCCCGTTTTTGCGTTGCGCCACTCGAAAGGATGGATATGGAGAAAACCGCAGAGCAGCTGCGTCGCGAGCATATTGCCCTAGAGGGCGACACCCATGGCAAGAACAAGTGGGCGATTCTGTTTACCGTGCTCATCATGACGTTTATGGTGTGTCTGGATTCGACCGTCGTGACCGTGGCGCTGCCCGTGATGCAAAAGGAGCTGGGCGTGGGCCTCGATCGCATTCAGCTGGTAAGCTCGGTGTATCTGCTTGCGACTTGCGTGGCTATGTTGCCGTTTGGCCGTCTGGGCGACGTGCGCGGCAAGGTGAACGTGTTCCAGTTGGGCGTCATCGTCTTTTCGGTCGGTTCGCTGCTGTGCGGCCTTTCGGCCTCGCTCGAGGTTCTTATCCTGGCACGCATTGTTCAGGGCGTCGGTTGCGCGGCGGCCATGGCTAACAACATGGGTATCATCACCGAGTCGTTTCCGGCGCGCGAACGAGGCCGTGCTATGGGTATTCTCGCGACCTTTGTGGCCCTCGGCATGATGTGTGGCCCCGTGCTCGGCGGCATGCTGGTGGCAAGCTTTCCTTGGGAGAGCATCTTCCTCATCAACCTGCCCATTGGCGTCATCTCGTTTATCGTGGGGCTCTACACGCTGCCGCATGTAAAGCCGGAGGCCGGCGAGCGCCCCATGTCGCTGGCGGAGGCCGCGCGTCGCTGCTTTGCAAATTCGGCCTTCACCATCAACCTTGCCTGCATGCTCATCGTGTTCGTTGGTATTGGCGCATCCGAGTTTATCCTGCCGTTCTATTTTCAGGACGCCCACGGCTTTGGTTCCGACATTTCCGGATTGCTGTTTTTGGCGCTGCCGATGGTGAATGCCTTTATCGGCCCGCTTTCGGGTGCGGTTTCGGACCGTGTTGGCTGCGAGGGTCCCACGGCGGTCGGCCTGGGCGTGTACGTGTGCGGGCTCTTTGCGGTAAGTACGCTCGACGAGCACTCTTCCATCCCTGTGATTGTGTGCTGTGCCGCGTTTATGTCGTGCGGTACGTCGATTTTCCAGAGCCCCAACAACTCGCTGTATATGGGCTCGGCTCCGCGCGAAGCGCTCGGCTTTGCGGGCAGCCTGGGTAGTTTGGCACGCTACGCCGGCATGGCGCTCGGCATTACGGCGGCGTCGCATATCCTGTATGGGCAGATGAGCGTGGCAATGGGCGAGGCCGTGACCAGTTTTGTTACAGGTCGTCCGGACGTATTCCTATTCGGCTTTCGCTCGGTGTTCTACGTACTCATGGCTGTGGCCGCCGTGGGCTTTGCGCTTGCCATGGTGCGTTTGGTGAAGATGCGCGCCCGCCATTAGCATGTTGGGAGGCTGTCTGCCACGATTCGCGCCGTCCCAAAAAGACTGGTTTGTGGTGCGATGTGGCTTGTGGGGCGGGCGGGGGTCGGTCCGTGGTAGACTATCGAACAACGTTTATTAATCGCGCGGTATCGTTGCCGCGAGAAGGGGTTGCGCCATGCAGGAGCTTGAGGATCGTATTCGTCATGACGGCATCGTAAAGGCCGGTAACGTCCTTAAGGTTGATGCCTTCCTCAACCACCAGTGCGACGTTGAGTTGTTCGACCACATGGGCGCCGAGTGGGCCCGTCTGTTCGAGGGTGTCGAGATCAACAAGATCCTGACGATTGAGGCTTCGGGCATTGGCATGGCTTGTATCGCGGCTCAGCATTTTGGCGGCGTGCCGGTGGTCTTTGCCAAGAAGGCGCAGTCCATCAACCTCGACGGCGAGCAGTATGCCACGACCATCTACTCCTTTACCAAGCAGAAGGAGTATCCGGTCATCGTTGGCAAGCGTTTCCTGTCCGAGGGCGACAAGGTCCTGATCATCGACGACTTCTTGGCCAACGGCTGCGCGCTCGAGGGTCTTATCAAGATCTGCGAGGCTGCGGGTGCCGAGGTGTCCGGTATTGGCATTGCAGTGGAGAAGGGCTTCCAGGGCGGCGGCGATAAGCTCCGCGAGCGCGGCTTCCGTGTTGAGAGCCTGGCCCGTATCGCCGATATGGACTGCGAGACCGGCGAGATCACCTTCGCGTAAGCGCGCAACACAAGCGATTGGTATGCGATGTGACAAAGGGACCGTCCCTTTGTCACATTTTTTGTATGAGGGGAGGTGTTGATATGGATGAGAACAAGATGGGATGGCGCGAGTATGCGCGCTATGCCGAGATGTCGGTCGAGGAGCTGGCGCGCGATTGCGAGGTACAGGTGTTTCGCGCGACGGGTCCGGGTGGACAGGGCGTGAACACGACGGATTCAGCGGTGCGCATGAAGCATGGGCCCATGGGGATTGTGGTGACGGCGCGCGAGAGCCGTAGTCAGTTTCAGAATCGCAGCTGCTGTCTGCGTAAGCTGAGGGCAGAGCTTGAGCGTCGCGGGCGTCCACCGCGTCGACGCGTAAAGACCAAGGTGCCTCAACGCTCTCGCCAGCGCAGGCTCAACGACAAACGCTTCAACGCCGTTAAAAAGGCCAACCGACGCAAACCGGGCAGCGACGAATAGCCTCCTCGTAAGTTGCGGTGAAATAGGGACTGTTTATGCAGCTAAAGCCGTAAGACAGTCCCTATTTCACCGTAACTTAGGTGGGGTTAGCGGGTGGGGTGCCAGACCTCGAGGGCGCCGGCGAGGATGTCGACCTCGATGCGTGAGGCGACAACGGGCT
>CABUQK010000142.1 GCA_902493615.1 uncultured Collinsella sp. | reverse complement strand
CCTTTACGACTTGTTAGGCGTCGATGCTCCGCGCGATATGGCGGCATTTATCGAGCCGTCGGCGGCGGGCACGCTCACCGAGCCGGATATCGTAGCCGCATCGATGCGCGTCGCCCCGGGCGTTACGCTCTGGGGTCCCGTCGCGGCGCCCGAGCAAGCCGAGCTCATGGCACGTCCGGTGGAGCTACTGCTTGATGTTCTGCGTCGCGAATCCGACGTGGTCTTTATCGATACCTCGGTCTTTTGGGGCGACGCCGTGGCGGCTGCGGTGGCGGCGAGCGACCGTTGCCTGATCGTTGGCGATGCTGCGGTGTCGTCCGCGACATCGGCGTCGCGCGTCATTGAACTGGCAAGTCGAGTAGGTGTGCCGCGCACGCGCATGAGCGCCGTGTTCAACCGGTTCGGTGCGCGCGGGGCAGACGAGGACGTCGCCATGCGCTTTGAGATTGCCTGTGCGTTGAGCTCCAAGATTCGTATCGCCGATGGCGGGCAGGATCTCGCCGCGCTCATGGCGTTTGGGCGCGCTGATGAGGCAGTGGGGCAGACCAGCGCTTTTGCGACCAGCGTGCGCGAGGCCACGCGCGAGATGCTCGTGGAACTGGGGTGCGCCGTCGGCCCTTGGAGCGATATGGTCGCCGACCGTGCAACGCGCACCGAACGCCCGCGTATCCGCCTTCCCTGGTCGCGCGAGGGTGATCAGCGATGAGCCTGCAAACGAGGATTAAGGCTGCCGGCGCTGCAGCGGCGGCAGCGCCTGTAGATGCGGGGCGTCGCCGCGCGGTGAAACGACGCACCAAGCGCGCCGTGATGGACCGCATGGGTTACGACGAAGTGGCGCGTATCAGCGCCTATATCGACCCGGCACTTGCCCGCTCGGAATTGCGTCCCGCGGTGGAGGCGGCGCTCAATGTTGAGGAGCCGACTGATCTCGCGACGTCCGAGCGCGAGACCATCATCGACGAGATTTTGGATGACGTGGTGGGCTTGGGGCCGTTGCAGCCGCTCATCGAGGACGACACCGTTACCGAGATCATGATTAACGGCTGCCGCTCGGCTTTCTTTGAACGCGGCGGCGTCTTGCACCCCATCGAGCATGCGTTTGAGGATGATGAGCAGATCCGTGTGCTTATCGACCGCATCATCTCGCCACTTGGCCGCCGTATCGACGAGCGCAGCCCCATCGTCAACGCCCGCCTCAAAACGGGCTATCGCGTCAACGCGGTGATTCCGCCTGTGGCGATTGACGGACCGATTCTCACCATCCGAAAGTTCTCGGACCGCATCTGCTCGCTGGACGAGCTTGTGGGGCTGGGGTCGCTGCCGCTTTGGTATGCGCAGCTGCTGTCGTGCGCGGTGTCGCTGCGACAGGACCTGGCGGTTGCGGGAGGCACGGGATCTGGTAAGACCACCCTGCTCAACGCGTTGTCATGCGAGATTTCCACCGGCGAGCGCATCGTGACGATCGAGGACTCTGCCGAACTCAAGTTTGCGCATCATCCGCACGTGGTGCGTCTAGAGGCGCGCGAGGCTTCAATTGAGGGCGAGGGCGCGGTGACGATCCGCGACCTGGTGACCAATGCCCTGCGCATGCGCCCCGACCGCATCGTGGTGGGCGAGGTGCGCGGTGCCGAGTGCTGCGACATGTTGCAGGCCATGAACACGGGCCACGACGGGTCGCTCACCACGCTTCATGCGGGTTCCGAGCAGGAGACCGTGGTGCGTCTGACGTTGCTTGCACGTTATGGCATCGATCTGCCGAGCGAGCTCATCGAGGAGCAGATTGCCATGGCGCTCGACGGCATCGTGATGTCCGAGCGCCACGCCGATGGCAGGCGTTTCGTCTCCTCGTATTCGGGGGTGCGTCGCGCCGCGTCGGGCGGCGTAGAGCTCGAGCGCTATGTGACTTTCGATGCCGCCGAGCGCACCTGGACGCTTGACCGCGAGCCGCCGTTTATCGCAGAAGGCCTGCGGTCGGGGACGCTCACACAAGAGGAGGTGGACGAATGGAGGTCGCTGTGCCCCTCGTCGTAGGGGGTTTGGCAGGGTTTTCTGTTGCGACGGCGTGCGGGGCGGAACCTCGTGTGCCGCAGGTGCCGCCGGCGGAGCTGGCGCGTCAGGCGCTCGAGACGGTGGCAGAGAAACTGCCGCGTGAGCTGGTGGAAAACGATCTGCTGAAAAAGATCGCCCGTTCGTGGGCATCGCTGGCTCCGGCGCATCGCCTTGGCCTCGTGATCGAAGATGCTTCGGGGCGCTTGGCGTTTCTGCTGCTATCGAGCGGTGTCTGCTGCGTTTTACTAACGATGGTGTCGTTATCGCCCCTCGGATTTGCCTTGGGACTTGTTGCTCCGATTGCCGTTGGCACCGCTCGTGATGGCTTTGAGAGCCGGCGCGAGCAACACGATGCGGAAGAGGCCATGCCCGAGGCGTTTACCGCACTATCCATGTCGCTTGCCTCGGGACATTCGCTGGCCCAGGGCATGCGCTTTGTGGGCGCTCATGCGCAAGAACCGGTGCATACCGAGTTTTTGCGGGTGGCGGCGGCGATCGATTGCGGCATCTCGGCGACCGATGCGCTCGATGACTTGCTCGTGCGCATCGACGCCCCCGGTCTTTCGCTTGTGACCTTGGCGCTTAAGGTGTCACAGCGCACCGGCGCTCCGCTTGCCGACTTACTGTCCGAGGCGTCGAGCATGGTGGGGGAGCGCATTGAGCTCAAGCGCCGCTTGGATGTCAAGACGTCGCAGGCTCGCATGTCGGCGCATATGGTCGCGGCGATGCCGACGGGCATGTGCGCGGTGTTGGCGCTACTTTCGGCAGATTTTCGTCGCGGTCTTGCGACGCCTGCCGGCGCGGGCACTGTGGTGCTGGGTCTTGCCCTCAACGCCGTTGCCCTGGTGGTTATCCGGCGCATTATGCGGGTGGAGCTATGAGCGCCCCGGTTGCAGTTGCGGCTTGCCTGTGCGCTCTGAGTGTATTTGTCGCGACGGGTTTGGATCGGGCGGATGCACGCAAGATCGCAGAGGCCTGCAAGCGCGAGGCGGTGCTGGTCGCTGCCGCGGGTCGCTCGGTGGTCGATGCTCTGGCCGCGCGAATGAAGGGCGCGGTTGGAGCGGGCGGCCCGGCGCGAGTATCGCTCGGCGAAGTGTCCGAGATGATCGATGTTGTGCGCTTGGGTCTTTCGGCCGGTCTTTCGTTTGATGCGGCGCTTGAGATTTTCTGCGCCAACCGCCGGTCAGTGCTGGCTCTTCGTCTTGAGC
>CABUQK010000141.1 GCA_902493615.1 uncultured Collinsella sp. | reverse complement strand
TATCGTGGCGATTGACGCCACCGATCGTCCGCGCCCCGATGGCAAGACGGTCGAGGATACCTTCCGCCCGCTGCACGAGGAGGGTGTGCTCCTGATGGCGGATTGTGCCACCATCGAAGATATTCGCCGTGCTGTTGATATGGGCTTTGACCTGGTATCCACCACGCTTTCTCATGGCGTCGCCGCCATCGACTGCACCATGGCCGATGGCCCCGACCTGCCGCTCCTGCGTCAGGCGACTGAGGAATTCCCCGGCCTTCCCATCATTTGTGAGGGTCGCGTGCATACGCCCGAGGAGGCTCGCGCCGCGATCGATGCTGGCGCCTGGGCCGTTGTCGTCGGCACCGCCATCACGCACCCCACGAGTATTACAAGTTGGTTCAAGGCTGCGCTTGAGGCGTAAGACAGGCCTCGTATCCGCTCGGGGCGGTATACTCAATATAGGCAATTGACCGCGCGGGATCCGGGTTGCTGGGTCCCGCGCTTGTTTTCGGGAGGCAGCACATGCAAAAGGGAGATGCCATGGATGCGGCGGAGCGCTCGGAGCGCATCCCCGATATCGTCATCATCACCGGAATGTCCGGATCGGGCCGCACACAGGCCATGCACGTATTCGAGGACATGGGCTATTTTTGCATCGATAACCTACCTCCGCGTCTCATCGCCCAGCTTGCCGAGCTCGTCGGCATCAATACGGGCGTGGGCAGGCATCTCGCCGTCACCTGTGACCTGCGCAGCCAGGGCTTGTTCGATGAGCTGCTCGATGCCGTTGCCGCACTCGAGGAGCGCGAGATGAGCTGTGACATCGTGTTTCTCGAGGCCTCTGACGAGGTGCTGATCCGTCGTTATAGCGAGAACCGCCGCCGCCATCCCATTGCCAAGCCGGGGGAGACTACGGCCGATGCGATTCAGCGCGAGCGCCTGCAGCTGCAGGGTGTGCGCGACCGAGCCGATATGATCATCGACACGAGCCGCCTGCGTACCTCTGCCCTGCGCAACAAATTGCGCATGGCGTTCTCCGAGTTGTCCGACCAGCAGCTCATGGACGTTCACGTGTTCTCGTTTGGCTTTAAGCACGGTATGCCCGTTGAGGCGGACATTATGATCGACGTTCGCTTCCTGCCCAATCCGTTCTACGATCCCGAGATGCGCACCATGACCGGTCTCGATAAGAAGGTCTCCGACTTTGTTCTGGACCATCCCAAGACCCAGGAGTTCTGGAAAGCTTGGACGCAGCTGCTCGATACGGTGATGCCGGGCTATATCGCGGAGGGCAAGCCACAGCTTTCTATTGCCATCGGCTGCACGGGCGGTCAACACCGCAGCGTTGCCATCGCCGAGGCCACGGCACGTTATTTGGAAGGCGCTCAATATCACGTGAGCATTTCCCACCGCGACCTGTCGCGCGCCAACACGAAAGCATAGGCCTGCATGTCGTTTACCGCCGAGGTGCGTGACGAACTCGCGCGCTGCGAACCCGAATGTGAATACTGCGATTTGTCGACGCTTGCCGCCCTGACGCGTGTGAGCGGTACACTTTCGCTGGCCGGCTCCGGGCGGTATCGTTTGACGGTCGCGACCGAGACGGGCGCCGTCGCGCGCACGATGATCACACTGACGCATCGCATCCTTAAGCTCAAAACGGAATTCACCGTTCGTAAATCTGTATTGCATAAGGTTCGAAACTACCTCATCACCTTGCCTGATCAGCCAGACCTGGATAAGGCTCTGGTGCTGCTGGGCATCCTCGACCGCAGGGGAGGACTTGTCGCCGGCGTGCCCCGACATATCGTTGCCCGTCCCTGCTGCAGGCTTGCCTATATCCGCGGCGCGCTCATCGCGGGCGGCTTCGTGGCCGATCCACGCGGCGATTTTCATTTGGAGATCGCGGTGCAGGGCGAGCAATATGCCAAGGGGCTTTGCGATCTGTTGGAGCAGATTGGGGTCCATGCTCGTGTTAATGCGCGGCGGGGGTCATATGCCGTGTACATTAAGAGCGCCGAGGAGATCGAGCAGCTCCTAAAGCTGGTCGGCGCCAAGCGCAGCGTTGCCGAGATCGAGGAAGCGCGCGCGGTCAAATTGGTTAAGAACGACGTAAACCGTCGCGTGAACGCCGAGCTCGCCAACCAGACCAGAAGCGCCGGTGCCCAGCATCAGCTTGCGTTGATCGATGAGCTCGAGCAGCGTGGCCTTCGCGATGCGCTTCCGGATGCCTTGGCGGTCTTTTGCGACCTGCGCGAGCGCTACCCCGATCTGTCACTGCGTGATTTGGGGGAGATGGCTGACCCTCCCTTGTCGAAGTCGGCCCTCTACCATCGTGTTTTACGGCTTGAAAAGCTCATTGAAGCAAACAGGGAGTTTGAAGTATCGACTTATATATGGATTTAACTGCTATTTTAGTCTTTAAAACGTTTTAACGTAAATTTGATTTTCAATTTCGAGCATTCTCGTGAAATTCAAGTCAAAAAAAAGGTATATTAGGCGAGTGGTTAGTTTGTGGGCCTCAACGGCAGGCGCTGTAGCTTGCGGGGGCCTTACGAAAGGAGACACAATGGCAGTAAAGGTTGCTATTAACGGCTTCGGTCGCATCGGTCGTCTGGCCTTCCGTCAGATGTTCGGTCATGAGGGCTCCGAGATCGTCGCTATCAACGACCTCACCTCTCCCGATATGCTCGCTTACCTGCTGAAGTACGACTCCACGCAGGGCAACTACGCTCGCGATCACGAGGTCGTTGCTGGCGAGGATTCCATCACCGTTGACGGCAAGGAGATTAAGATCTACAAGGAGGCCGACGCCAACAACCTGCCTTGGGGCGACCTCGACGTCGACGTCGTTCTCGAGTGCACCGGCTTCTACACCAGCAAGGCTAAGGCTCAGGCCCACATCAACGCTGGCGCCAAGAAGGTCGTCATCTCCGCTCCGGCCGGCAGCGATCTGCCCACCATCGTGTACAACGTCAACCATGAGACGCTGACCGCTGAGGACAACATCATCTCCGCTGCTTCCTGCACCACCAACTGCCTCGCCCCGATGGCCAAGGGTCTGAACGACTTCGCTCCCATCGTGTCCGGCATCATGACCACCATTCACGCCTGGACTGGCGACCAGATGCCGCTCGACGGCCCGCAGCGCAAGGGCAACAAGCGTCGTAGCCGCGCCTGCGCCGTCAACATCGTCCCCAACACCACCGGTGCTGCCAAGGCTATCGGCCTGGTTCTCCCCGAGCTCAACGGTAAGCTCATCGGTGCCGCCCAGCGCGTCCCGACGCCGACCGGCTCCATCACCAACCTCTACGCTGTCGTTGACAAGAAGGTCACCGTCGACGAGGTCAACGCTGCTATGAAGGCCTACGCTGC
>CABUQK010000140.1 GCA_902493615.1 uncultured Collinsella sp. | reverse complement strand
GCGTTCTCGCGCGCCACGATGTCGCCGCGACCGAGCGTATCGGCCCCATCCTCGCGGCCCTCAAAATAGCGCGCCGTCACGGCCGGATCGGACACCGGTGCCTCAGCGTCAAAGGCGCTCTCGAGCGAGCGTACTGCGGTGGTGCCGACGGCGATCACGCGGTGCCCCTCGGCCTTCGCCTTATGCACGGCGTCGACAACCTCCTGTGACACGTGGTAGCGCTCGGTGTGCATGACGTGCTGCGTGGGGTCATCCTCCTCCACCAGACGGAAGGTATCGATGCCAACCTCGAGCTCGACGGCGGCAAACTTCGCTCCCTTGGCCTCAATAGCGGCCATGAGCTCGGGGGTAAAGTGCAGACCCGCCGTGGGAGCGGCAGCCGAGTGCTCCTCCTTCATGGCGTAGACGGTCTGGTACTTCTCGGGATCGCCCTCGTAATCGGTAATATAGGGCGGCAGCGGCACGTGGCCGGCAGCATGGATGGCCTCGTCGAGCGTGCGCGGGTCGCCGGCGGCATTGCAGCCGGCCGGCTCAAAACGCACCAGGCGGCCGCCGCGGCTATCGGTGACAAAGTCGACGACCTCGGCCGTCAGCACCACGGGAGCCCCCTCGGGCGCATGGGCGCCACCGGCGCGATACTCAATCTGTGCACCGGGCTTCAGGCGCTTACCCGGCTTGACCAGACACTCCCAAACGTGACCCAGCGGGTCAACGTCCTCACGGCGCTTGAGCAGCAGGGTCTCGACCACGCCGCCCGAGCCCGTCTTGCGACCGATCAGACGGGCCGGCATCACGCGCGTCTGGTTGATGACGAGCACGTCGCCCGGCTCGATATAGTCGATGATGTCGCGGAAGATGCGGTGCTCAACGGTACCGCCGTGCTCCAGCGGCGCTCCCGCCTGGGAGCCCTTGCGATCCACCACCAGCAGGCGGCAGGAATCGCGCGGCTCGGCAGGAGCCTGGGCGATCAGTTCCTCGGGAAGGTTGTAGTCAAAATCATCGGTACGCATAGACACGTCGGATACTCCTTATATAGCTAAAGTCCGCTCTACATCCTAGCAGGCTGCCAGCTCAAAAGAACTACTTTTTGGACGCTTTGCGCTCGTCGCGGATGCGGGCGCGGTCCATGGCCGCCTCGACGGCCGAGAATCGGCAGCCGCAATAATTCTGCCGATACATGCCCAGCTCGCGCGAACGACGCGTGGCCTCGGGGTAATACGGGCGAAAATCGCGAATCACCGGAGTGAGACCGCGAGCGGCAGCCAGACGCTCCAACACATCATTGCAGGTTTCGAACAACTGATACGGCGAGACGGCGAGCGTCGTGCCCACAAACTCAAACCCACGCTCCTGAGCCACACGGCATGCCTCGGCCAGACGCAGGGCATAGCACGCGCGACAGCGACGGGGTCGATCGGCGCCCAGCGGGGCCACGCCGACCTCCCAGCGCTCGCGGTCCTCCCCCGCCTCGATAAGCTCGATGTCGCCATCGGCACACCACCGGCGCAGCACGTCCAAGCGGCGCTGCCATTCATCGTGCGGCTGAATATTGGGATTGGTCCAGCAAATTGTGGGTTCAAACCCCTCCTCGCGCAGCAGGCGGACTGGCTCAAGCGAGCACGGCGCGCAGCAGGCGTGCAACAACAACGGCTTCATCAACATCTCCTCCCCCGCAATGATTTTTTAATCCCCGTCCCAGAAAAATCATCCCAAAAGACTACCTTGCGAAAAAGCGCACGCCAAAGGATGTGTCCTCGCAGGCGACAATGCGGCGATCGCGCAAAATGGTCCGCACGTAATACCAATCGCCCACACAACCCGACAAATGCAAGCCGGCCGCCAGGTAGCACAGCAGCGGATAGCCCGAGAACGCAAACCCCAGGGCAAACGCCGCCGTCACAACAACCGTCGGCGCCAGGCAAACCGCCACGTATCGCATGCGCGAATACACCACGCCTTCGGCGCAGGCGTAAATCATGCAGGTTTCGAGATTTGCCCCAAAGGTCACCTGCGCGCCCGCAGGCGCCAGCAGCTTAAAAAACACACCGTGCACCAACTCATGCACGGCAAATGACGCCGCCGAAACCGCAGCCAAGCCGACTATCCAGCCCAAAACGGCCGTCCAACCGCCCGCATCCGCCGCATCCAGGTCCGCGGGCCCGCCCAGCAGCATAAACACCGGCACCAGGCACACGGCAAATGCGCCAAGCACCGCCATCCCCCACACGAAGCAAGCGTGCAGAAATTCCTCGTCTTCAAACGCATGTATGTTGGAAATCTCATTCATAGCATCTTAGGATAGCGCCCCTGCCACGTACCCGTCCGCATGTGCGATAATGTCGAACGATATGCACGAATTGACCACCGCGTCGCCAGGCCTTGCGCCCGGCCGCGCTCTCACCATATGCGAAGGAGTCCCATGGCATCCAAATACTCCATGAACGACCGTCCCAGCTGGCCTCGCCGCGCCATCGTTACCGCCGGCGAGCCCTACGGCAACAAGGGCCTTCACTTTGGCCACGTCGGTGGCGTCTTTGTCCCGGCCGACTTCTTCGCCCGCTTCCTGCGCGACCGTCTGGGCCGCGAGAACGTCATCTTCACCTCGGGCACCGACTGCTATGGCTCGCCCATCATGGAGAGCTACCGCAAGCTCAAGGAGAACGAGGGCTACGACAAGTCCATCGCCGAGTATGTCGAGTCCAATCACTCCCGCCAGGCCGCGACCCTCAACAACTACAACATCAGCTGCGATATCTACGGCGGCTCGGGCCTTGAGCCGGCTGCGCAGATTCACAACGAGGTGACCGCCGAGATTATCGAGCGTCTGCACGAACAGGGCACCATCTCCAAGCGCTCCACGCTGCAGTTCTACGACGCCAAGGCCGGCACGTTCCTCAACGGCCGCCAGGTGATCGGCCGCTGCCCCATCCAGGGCTGCAAGTCCGAGAAGGCTTATGCCGACGAGTGCGACCTGGGTCACCAGTTTGAGCCCGAGGAGCTCATCGCGCCCAAAAGCCAGCTCACCGGCGAGGTGCCCGAGCTGCGCCCGGTCGACAACCTCTACTTCGACCTGCCGGCCTACCTCGACTTTATGAAAACCTATACCGCCAAGCTCGCCCAGAACCCGCAGGTTCGCTCCGTGGTCTCCAAGACCATGGAAGAGTGGCTGCTGCCGGCCCAGCTCTACATCCAGAACAAGTTCCGCGAGGCCTTCGATGCCGTCGAGGATCAGCTTCCCGAGCACACCGTGCTGGAGCCCGAGGGCAACAAGAGCAGCTTTACCGTCACCTTCCCCAGCTGGAAGGAGCGCGACGATGCCCACGCGGTGCTCGCCAACGGCGGCGTGCGCTTCCGCAGCGGCAAGGCGCTCGTACCCTTCCGCATCACCGGCAACATCGACTGGGGCGTTCCGGTGCCC
>CABUQK010000139.1 GCA_902493615.1 uncultured Collinsella sp. | reverse complement strand
CGCCGCAGCGTCACGGTACGCAAAGCTCAGCTGCTCAAAATCAATCGCGCCCTCGGTCACTTTGAGCTCAGGGGCGTCCGGGTCATCTGCCACCAAACGTGGCTCGTCCAGCACGCGCGTCATCTCGGCCGCATCGCCCAGCGCGCGGTTAATGCGCTGCATCATGGAGCTTACGTAGTTCAGGCGCATGGTGAGGTTATAGGTGTAGGTAAAGATCATGACGAGCGAGCCGGCCGAGATGCCAAACCACGCGTTGCCGCCCGCCACGAACGCACTCACCACGGCCATGGTGATGACGATAAGGCCCGAGGTCGTAAAGTTGCGCTGCATCATGGCGTGCATCGAGACCGTCTCGGCGTCGCGCGCGGCACGATCGGCGGTGTCGAACAGATCGCGTTCAAAGTCCTCGCGCCCGCAGGTCTTGACGGCCAAGATGTTCATGACCGCGTCGGAGAGCACGCCCGAGAGCTTGTTCTGCGCGGCGGACGTCGCGGCCGAAAGCGGCATGATGCGCTTGTACATAAGCCAGACAAACGCAATGTAGACGACCATGATGCACACCAGGATCACGGTAAACGTCGGCACCACCGGGGCGAGTGCGGCCACGGTGCAGATGACCGAGGTGATGGTGGGGATGAGCGAATACACCGTCACGTCCACCAGCCCCGTGTAGCCGCTCATAAAACGGCTTGTCTGGCTCACAAGCGATCCGCCAAAGCGGCTGGTATGGAATGTCATGGATTGATTGGAGAGCGTGTCGAAGCATAGACGCGCCAGGTGATAGTTGCCTGCAATCTCGAGCTTGTAGACGGTGTAGTCCTGCAGCTTGGAGAGGATCTGACCCGCCAGGTTAACGAGTACGAGCGCCAGGATATAGTGGCCAAAGACCTCAAACACCTGGTCACCCGCCACGGGACCGGCTTGAACGCGGTCGACAATGAGGGCCATCACATAGGTATTGGCAAACGTCAGCAAAAAGATGTAGCCCGCCGACGAGAACACCGAGAGAAAGACAATCAGCGGCTGCATGCGCGTGACACCCCAAAACCGCTGCAGCGTGCAGCGCACGGTGGAGCGGCTGAGCGGGCTGGTGCTTCTCTGAGACATGGACTTCCTTTCGCGTCTGATAGGGCGAAACGCCATTGTTACACATTAAAGCGCACTTCAGGCAAGCGCGATGCGAAAAGCAGCGGGGCACCCGCGTTTACGCCGGCGCCCCACCGTCTTGTTGCAATTAGTCCTCGTCTTTTTGGTCTGCGAGCAGCTCCGCGGACGTAAGCCCCAAAATCTCGTCGGCCTCCTCGGCATCTTCCAGCGCGTCGATGTCCTTGAGCTTGCGCTCCATGACGTTGGTGCGCGTGGTAATGATGCCCTCGACCGTTTTGCCCGCGGTCTCGATCTGCTGCTGGGCGCGGCGCAGCGCCTTTTGATAGCGCGGCAGCTCGGCCTTGACAGCGGAGAGCACGCGCAGTACATCGTCGGTGCGTTTTTGCAGCTTAAACGTTTGGTAACTCATCTGCAGGCTGTTGAGAATGGCCGCCATGGTGCTGGGGCCGGCAACGTTGACGTGATAGTCGCGGCCCAGGGCCTCGATAAGCCCGGGGCGGCTGACGACCTCGGCGTACAGTCCCTCAAACGGCACAAACATGATGCCAAAGTTGGTTGTTGCCGGCACACTCAGGTACTTTTCGCAGATGTCTTTAGCCTCGCGTTTCACCATCATATCGAGCGTCTTGCGCGCTGCGGCAACGGCCTCCGCGTCACCCGACTCCTGCGCGTCGAGCAGGTGCTCGTACGCGTCGCCCGGAAACTTGGAGTCAATCGGCAGCAGCACGGGGTCGCCCTCGTCCACCGGCAGCTTGACGGCAAACTCAACACGCTCCGAGGCGCCGGGCCTGGTGGCGACGTTTTCCAGATACTGGTCGGGTGTGAGGATGTCCGTCAGGATCGCACCCAGCTGCACCTCGCCCAAAATGCCACGCGCCTTCACATTGCCCAGCACGCGCTTAAGGTCGCCAACGCCGGTGGCGATGGATTGCATGTCGCCCAACCCCTTGTACACGGCTTCGAGCTGGTCGCTCACCTGCTTAAACGATGCCGAAAGTCGGTCGTTGAGCGTGCGAGAGAGCTTCTCGTCCACCGTCGCGCGCATCTGATCGAGCTGCACGTTGTTGTCTTTGCGGATGGCACCCAGCTGAGCATCGACCGTCTCACGTACTTTGTCCAGGCGATGCTCGATGCCCTCGCGATTGGCGCCCAGCTGCTGGGTCGTCTCGCGACGCAGGTCGTCCATGCGGTCGCTGGCCTGCGAGAACTCGCGTGCGATGGTCAGGTAGCGTTGCTGCTCCACGGCCGCATCGGTCGTCTGCTGCTGCGCGATGGCATTGGCCGTGCGGCGGGTTTCGGCCAGCGCGACGTTCAGGGCATCGAGCGCGTTGTTAGCCTGCTCGAGTGCTGCCAGCGTTTCCGCGCTACTGTCGCCACGCTCCCGCAACTCGGCACGCAGGCTCTTGAGCTGGAGGGCGCAAGCCACAGCAACCCCCACCGCCACCAAGGCGATCACAACAAGCACAATATCAATAGCAGACATAAACTCCGCCCAACAAACCCAATCGAGCACCAATCAAAACCGCGATCAATCTTACCCCGCCACACACACGGATCACTCACTGCCTTGCAGACAAATTTCTCTTAGAGCCGCGGACGCTAAAACGCTAACTCTCCCAGCCGGCGCGGATTGTTGTTATGACATCGCCTAGGCGCTGGCCGAGGGCCGTTAGATGTTGGAGCACTTCGCCGGGCGAAGCACCGTTGAGGATGCAGGTGAGCGCATACGAGACCAAGAAAATCGCCGCAAGTCCTAGCGGAATGAGCACGATCATCGCCAAGGTGCGCAGGCGCTGGCCCACGCGGCGGTGACGCGTGCGGCGTTTGTCGAACGCAAGCTCCTGCGCATATGAATCTTGTTGTACGGAATAGTTCTCTGGCGCCGATCCGCCCGCAGGCGAAACCGCGGACGTAACGTTTTGCGCAAAGGGCTGGACTGCCGCCCCTTGCATTTGCATCTCCATGAGTCGTTGCTGCTGACGCAGCATGCGCTCAGCTTGTTGCTGCGGAGTCTCAAGAAACAGGTCCATGTTGGCCTCCAAAGTCGGAGCATTCGACGCTTACGACCAGCATCCCGCACCGCCATGACCGCGGCAACGCAATCGCCGGCAATAGCCACAAAGTTTCTTTTGCTCAAAAGCTGTCGAAAACCTCAACAACTCCCCTACCAGCACTTTCTCTGAGCTTTTTTCGCCAGCAATCTTTTGGCCTTCCACCCTTACACCAACTGACCAAAATCTAACCAAAAGCTTGACGGAAATTGTGGAGACCGGGACCCCCACAAAAAGTGCCGCCCCAAAGGGGCGGCACACGAACTTATTATCAGCTTTTCTGTAACGAGCATGCGACGACTCAACGCCGGAGCGCAGGGCGGGGAAACCTTT
>CABUQK010000138.1 GCA_902493615.1 uncultured Collinsella sp. | reverse complement strand
CAGTTCCCAGGCTTCCGAGGCTGCCCAGAAGGCCACCGAGGACTTCATGTATTGGTGCGTCACCGCTGACCCCCCGACCAGCATCATCGCCGACAAGATGGGTCTGACCGCTCCGTTCAAGAGCGCCAAGGAGACCACCAACGTCTTCTCGCAGCAGGCCGTTGCCATGGCCAAGGACGGCAAGAAGACCGTCGCTTGGGACTTCGTCTACATTCCCTCCGAGGAGTGGAAGAAGAACCTCAAGCAGGCTCTGATTGCCTACGCTGCCGATAACAGCAAGTGGGACGGCGTCAAGAACGCCTTCGTCGATGGCTGGAAGACCGAGAAGGCCGCTTCCGAGTAAGCAGTTGCTGCCCAAGCTATCTGATTAGCGACAGGGGGCGGGCAGACGTTGGTTTGCCCGCCCCCTGCATATTGAAAGGACCCTTTTATGGGCAAAGCACTCAAGCGCTGGTGGCCGCTCTTTATGCTGCCCACGTGCCTGGCGTTTATGATCGGGTTCGTGATCCCTTTTATCCAGGGCTTCTATCTCTCGTTCTGCCAGTTTATTATCATTAGTAACGCGCACTTTGTCGGTATCGAGAACTACGTGCGTGCGCTGTCCGATCCGCAGTTCTCCACGTCGTTCTTCTTTACCGTGGCGTTTGCCTTCCTGTCGACGGTGCTCATCAACGTGATCGCCCTGGCCATTGCGCAGGCGCTCACCCGCAAGGCGCTCAAAGGCACCAACATCTTCCGTACGATCTTCTTTATGCCTAACCTGATCGGCGGCATCGTGCTGGGCTACATTTGGCAGATTCTGATCAACTGCCTGCTCTCCAACGTGGGCGCCCAGCTCATCGCTCTTAACTCTGCTGCTGGCTTCTGGGGCCTTATCATCCTGACCCTGTGGCAGCAGGTCGGCTACATGATGATCATCTACATCGCTGGTCTGCAGTCCATTCCGTCCGACTACATCGAGGCCGCCAAGGTCGACGGCGCTACGGCATGGCAGACGTTTTGGAAGGTTAAGATCCCTAACCTGATGCCGACCATCACCATCTGCCTGTTCCTGTCCATCACCAACGGCTTTAAGCTGTTCGACCAGAACCTCGCCCTTACCGGCGGCGCCCCCGCGCACTCCACCGAGATGCTCGCCCTGAACATCTACAACACGTTCTATTCGCGTGCCGGTATCGCATGGCAGGGCATTGGTCAGGCCAAGGCGGTTATCTTCTGCATCCTGGTCGTGGCCATCTCCATGATTCAGCTTAAGGCCACGAGGTCCAAGGAGGTGCAGCAGTAATGAAACGCGATAAGGTTATCAACCGCGCGCTCTCGATTTTCTTTACGATTCTGTCGCTCGCGTGGATCTACCCCGTGTTCATGATTGCGCTCAATTCCTTTAAAAAGGCGACCGCAATCAGCACCACCACGGCATTCGATCTGCTCACGCCCGAGACGTTCAACGGCCTCGCAAACTACATGCACGCCCTTAACGAGCAGGGCTTTGCCTCGGCATTTATGTACTCGCTCATCATCACGGTCACGTCGGTCGTGCTGATCTTGGTGTGCTGCTCCATGTGCGCTTGGTACGTGGTTCGTGTCAACAACAAGATCTCGAACTTCTTCTATTACCTGTTCGTGTTCTCGATGGTCGTGCCCTTCCAGATGCTCATGTTCACGCTGTCCAATTTGGCGGACCGCATCGGCTTCAACACGCCGTTCAACATCTGCTTTATCTACCTCGGCTTTGGCGCGGGCCTGGCGGTCTTTATGTTCGCCGGTTTTGTAAAGAACATCCCGCTCGAGATCGAGGAGGCGGCCATGATCGACGGCTGCAACCCGGTCCAGGTGTTCTTTAAGATCGTCCTTCCCATCATGAAGCCCACCTATCTTTCGGTCGGCATCCTCGAGACCATGTGGGTCTGGAACGACTATCTGCTGCCCTACCTTACGCTCGACTCCACCAAGTACAAGACCATTCCTATCTTGATCCAGTACTTCCGCGGCGGCTACGGCCACGTCGAGCTCGGCCCCATGATGGCCTGCATCATGATGGTCGTTATCCCCATCGTTATCATGTACATCCTCTGTCAGAAGTACATCATCGACGGTGTGGTGGCAGGTGCCGTCAAGGGCTGATGCCGTAACTGTTTTGCAAGTTTCTGCGGCGCCCCTCAGCGCGGCGCCGCATATCGAAAGGTAGAGACATGGCCGAGATCGTTCTCAAACATGTTCAGAAGGTGTATCCCAACAACGAGTCAAAAAAGAAGGGCTTCTTTGGCAAAAAGAAGAAGACCGAGGAGAAGAAGCACAACCTCAAGGTTACCGAGGACGGTGTGCTCGCTGTAGAGGACTTCAACCTCACCGTTCACGACCAGGAGTTCGTCGTCCTCGTTGGCCCCTCTGGCTGCGGTAAGTCCACGACGATGCGCATGGTCGCCGGCCTGGAGGACATTACCTCGGGCGACGTGCTCATCGACGGCAAGCGCGTCAACGACGTGGCGCCCAAGGACCGCGACATCGCCATGGTGTTCCAGAGCTACGCTCTGTACCCCAATATGACGGTGTACGAGAACATGGCATTTACGCTCGAGCTCAAGAAGGTCCCCAAGGACGAGATCGACCGCAAGGTTCGCTCTGCTGCCGAGATCCTGGGTATTACCGAGTATCTCGACCGTAAGCCCAAGGCGCTCTCCGGCGGTCAGCGTCAGCGTGTCGCCATCGGTCGCGCCATCGTGCGAGACCCCAAGGTCTTCCTGATGGACGAGCCGCTGTCCAACCTGGACGCCAAGCTTCGTAACCAGATGCGTGCCGAGCTCATTAAGCTGCGCCACGAGATCAAGGGCACGTTCATTTATGTTACTCACGACCAGACCGAGGCTATGACCCTCGGTGACCGTATCGTGGTTATGAAGGACGGCGTCGTCCAGCAGATCGCCACCCCGCAGGAGGTCTTCAACCATCCCGCGAACATCTTCGTCGCCGGCTTTATCGGCGTGCCGCAGATGAACTTCTTCGATGCCCAGCTGGTGCGCTCGGGTAACGGCTTTACCGTCAAGACCGAGGATATGAACGTGGCGCTCGCTCCCGAGACCTGCGCTCAGCTTGCTCTCAACTGGGACGGCGGCGACGTGAAGGAGATCACGGCCGGCGTGCGCCCCGAGCAGATTCTGCTTGCCGACAAGGGCGAGGAGGGTGCGCTCCAGGGTACCGTCGAGGTGACCGAGCTCATGGGCTCGACCGAGCATGTCCACGTGACCGCTCCCGACGGCCAGTTTGTTCTGATTATCCCCGTCGTCGACCTCGAGGCCAAGGGCGCGCTCAAGGCTGGCGACACCATCTGGTTCAAGTTCGAGAAGAACGCGACCCACCTCTTCGATAAGGTCTCTGGCAAGAACCTTATCTAGGCCCGGTGCATCCAGGCCCTCCCTTTGGGCGACTGCGGTATTGCCATCCTTTTGCCGCGGTCACATATAAGGCTCCCCTCCCGTCCACTGTGAACTGCCTCCCATTTCTTGGACATGAGAAATGGGAGGCTTTTTATGCGTGTCG
>CABUQK010000137.1 GCA_902493615.1 uncultured Collinsella sp. | reverse complement strand
CCCCGGCAACCTCATCCCGCGCGCAGCTAGCGACCGTCGCCACCGAGCAGCGCCAGAACATCTTCGCGCGTGAACAGCGCCGACGAGATACCATCGCCGCCGAGCACGCTGTTGACCAGATCGCGTTTGGACTCTTGCATCTGCATAATGCGTTCCTCGATCGTGTCCTTGGCGATGAGCTTGTACACGGTCACGGTGTGCTGTTGGCCAATGCGGTGGGCGCGGTCGGTCGCCTGGTCCTGCGCCGCCACGTTCCACCATGGGTCGTAGTGGATGACCACGTCGGCAGCCGTCAAATTAAGGCCCACGCCGCCCGCCTTGAGCGAAATCAAGAACACCGGTACCTCGCCCGCCTGGAACTGAGCAACCATCTTGGCGCGGCTCTCCTTGGACGATGCGCCCGTGAGCTTAAGAAAGGCGATATCCTCCTTGGCCAGACGCTTGCCGATGATATCGAGCATGCCCGTAAACTGGCTGAACAGCAAGATGCGATGACCGCCGTCGAGCGCGCCGTGGACGAGCTCCATACACGTATCGAGCTTGGCGCTTCCCGCCTTGTAGTCCGCATAGTGCAGATGCGGGTCGCAACAGATCTGGCGCAGCTTGGTGAGCTCGGCAAGCACCTTGAGCTTGTCTTTCTTAAACTCCCCCGCCTCGCGGTGCTGCACCTGCTGGGCGATGCGGTCCTGATTTGCCAGGTAGAGCTTGCGCTGCTCGCCGGTAAGCTGCGCCATCACCGTATCCTCGATCTTCTCGGGCAGATCGGCCACCACATCTTCCTTGACGCGACGCAGCACAAACGGCGACACGAGCGCCTGCAGACGAGCGGCGCTGTCACCCTCGGCATGTTCGACGGGACCCTCAAAGCGCTTGGCAAATGAGTCGCGCGTGCCCAGAAGGCCCGGCATCAAAAAGTCGAAGATGCTCCAGAGCTCGGACAGACGGTTTTCGATGGGCGTGCCCGTCAAGGCAAAGCGCACGCCGGCCGGCAGGCGCTTGGCAGCGCGGGCCACCTGGGTGAGCGGGTTTTTAATGTACTGGGCCTCGTCGAGCACCACGCGGGCAAAGTCCTGCTCGACGTATTCGTCGATGTCGCGGCGCATAAGGTCATACGACGTTACCACCACGTTATGCTCGGCCACGCCGGCAATTTGCACGCGGCGTTGAGCCTTGGCACCCACAATGGCGCACACATCAAGCGACGGGGCAAAGCGCTCCAGCTCGGCGGTCCAGTTGTATACAAGCGACGCAGGGCACACCACAAGCGTGGGCTTGGTGTCCCCCGCCTCCACGCGCGCCAGAATGTGCGCGATCATCTGCAGTGTTTTACCCAGGCCCATATCGTCGGCCAAGATGCCGCCAAGGCCCAGGTGTTCGAGCGAGCCGAGCCACTGGTAGCCGTCGACCTGGTAGCCACGCAGCGTAGCCTTGAGCGAGGCGGGCACCGTAAAGTCCATCTTGCCGAGCGTGTCCAGGCGCTCGACAGTGCGGCGAAACGCCGCGTCGCGATCGGCCTCGAGCGCCGGCGTGCGCGCGAGCATGCTGTCGACAAAAAGGGTGCTCGACGCGGGAAGCGACACGCCATCGAGCAGGTCGACGGCATCGACGCCCAGGTCCTCGGCAAGGCCAAACGCGGCACGAGCGCCCTCGTCCAGGCGCACGATGTCACCCGACGTGAGACGCGCAAACGTCTGGTGACGCTTATACGAATCGAGATAGACAGCAAGGTCAGCCGCCGAAAGCCCGCTCGCACCCAGCTCGACGTCGAGCAAGTTGCTCTTGACGGTGGCGCGCACCGAGAGCTTAGGCGCAGGGCGTACCGAGATCTGGCGCAGGCGGTCGCTGAGCATGACCTCGCCCAACTCGGACAGGGCAGACAGGCCCTCGGTCAGCAAGCGGAACAGGCTCTCGTCATCGCGCTCCTCAAACGCCAGACCGCCCTCGTAAAAGTCGAAATACAGGGCCGCCGTATCCATAACGCGAAACTCTGCCACCTCGTCGCGGGGCGGCACGCCCGGGCGCTGCTCTTCGAAGGGGCTGCCCGGAGCGCCCAGACTAAAGAGGTCTGCCGACCAGTCGCCGTAGGTAACCGTAATTTTGCAGGTCACAAGCCCATCGTCGACGCCGATCGCCATAGCAAAGCTCGGCTCGGGCGCCACGGTATCGAGCGCGGCGGGCGCGGTAAGGTCGGTGTAGTCGCGCAAAATGGGCAGCGCCATACGACAGAACTCCCCCACCTGGTCGACAGCGATATGGATCGGCGTGCGACAGGGCAGTAAGCGCGATAGGAACGGCGCCGCATGCTGGGCAAACGCTACATCAGCGCGACGCGCACGGCGGGTGTCGACCAGATAGGCAACGTCGCCCGAAGCAAAGCAGTATGCATCGGCCGGCAGGCGTAGATCGTAGCTGCCACCAGCCGCCGGCGCGATTTTGGCGGCAAGGAGCGGTGGGCGCTCAGACAGCGCCTCGTCCTCCCCTTCCGGAGGCATCTCAACCGCCACGTCATAGGTGCGATGCGTCGTCGTCCCCCGCGACCAGGCGGGCTCAAAAGAGATGGTCTGGCCGCGCAACAGGTCCAGCACATATACGATGCTATGCTCGGACAGCGGCAACTGACGCTCGGCGACAAAACCGCTGCGGGCAAAGTCGTACGACGCCGAACGCGAGCTTGTGGTGTCATCGAGATAGGCAACTGTCGTCACGACAAGGTTGAGCAGCTTTGTCGACACGTCTTCGAAGGCTTCGGGCGTATGGACAAACGTGAGCTTCTTGCCGTACGAGAACGTGCCGCCGCGCACGTAGGCGGCGGCCATGCCGTCAATGTCCTTGACCACGTAGGACACCGAACCGCAGCGAATGCGAAGCTCGAGCGCCCAGCTAAAGCGGTCGGCAAACAGCGGATTGTAGTACGGCACCAGCGAGGGCTCCAATACCGCCTTGGGGGCATCGGGGTCGACAGTGCCGGCGAGCTTGCGGCGCATGCCCGCCAGCTCATCCATGCGCGCGTCCGAAAGATCGGAGAGCGCCTTCATGAGGCTCGGGCTCGTGGGGACGGGCGCCGGGAAGGGAAAGTTAGGGTTGACCGCCGGTGCGGCAGACGCGGGACGCGCGGCTTGCTTGGGCGCCGTCGCAAACGTGCGGACCGGCGTGCGCAGGCCTTCGACGGTCTCGGCGCCGCTTGCGTCCAGATACGCAAGCGCCGTGGCGATGGCGTGCTTGCACATGCCAGGGTAGCGATAGGCAGCGGGGCAATCGCAGTCGTAGTCGATCACCTCGTGCTCGTCCATGTCGAGCGCCACGTGCGTCTTGTACAGGTCGCCGCGCGAGCCACGCACTGCACCCTCAACCGTCACGTTTTTGGAGAAGCGCGAGCCGCTGTCCTCAATCGACAGCACGGCGCCGTTGAGCATGAGCGAACGCCCCTTCATAAAGGTACCGCTCAACGCCGCCTCCTTACGAAGCGCCTGCACAAACGTCCCCTGCGCCATCACTTCCTCCAATCCACGCAGGGTAGCTAATTTGGGACGGGGCTATTTCAGCTACCCCCATATGT
>CABUQK010000136.1 GCA_902493615.1 uncultured Collinsella sp. | reverse complement strand
CCTCGCGCGACCCAGCGAAGCCGTGAGCGAGAGGGAAAGGTTTCCCCGCCCTGCGCTCCGTGGTCGGTGAGGACAGACTACATGCCCGCGAGACCGCGGGCGGCGGTGGCGCACATAAACGCCAAGGCTAGAATCACGAGCGAGCCCGCAATGTCTGCCAGCACGCCCATTACGCGGCGCTCAAACAGCCAGCTCTCAAAGTGCGGGGCAACGTTGCGCCAAACACGCCACAGCAAGATGCCCATACCGATGACGCCCGGGATATTGAGCAGTAGGATCTCGGAGCACAAAAGACCGATCAGGTTGCCGGCGACAAAACCAGCGTCGCCCTCGCAGTATTTGCGGTAGACCACATACAGCATGTACGCCACAAACGGCTGCAAGCACGCAGAAATAAACGTGACCACCATCGAGGGCTCCTGCGAAAAGACCTCGGTGAGTTTATCGACACTCGTGGCGTCCTTCGAAGCCAAGAATAAACCGATAACCACAAGGGGCACCACGCCCAAAATTACCTCGACCAGAGTAAACAACTTGGCAGTCAAATCCTCACTAGCCGAATTCAAATGGGGCGCCCACTCAGGATGAGCATGCGCCCCGACCTTCTTGCCCTTCTCAGCACGATTGGCCTTTTCACCCTCGGCAACCCGACGACCAGGATCCTTGCGAGTTCCCGCCGCAGCAACCCGAGCGCGAGACTTCTTGCCCATAAAAAACGCCCCATCAGGTAGTAGATAAACTAAAAGTCGCTACCCAGTGTACCCCACCCATGAACGGCGCCGTCCCAACCAGTCCCCATACAAAAACGTGCCGCCCCAAAAGGGGCGGCACACAAACTTTTTTATTAGCTTTTCTGTAACGAGCACGCGACGACCCAAAGCGGGCCGGGAGGGCCGGACTACCTTCCCTCAACGCGACCCTGCGAAGCCGTGAGCGAGGAGGGAAGGTAGTCCGGCCCTCCCGGCCCAGCTCACGCTAGCGCCAAGCGCTAGTAGTTCACCACCTGCTCCTCAAAGTACGCCTTCGGGTGGTTACACACCGGGCACACCTCAGGCGCCTCGGCACCAACGTGCAGGTGCCCGCAGTTCAGGCACTTCCATACCTTCACGCCCTCACGCTCAAACACCTCGCCCGACTCGATGCGCTCGACGAGTTTGTTGTAGCGCTCCTCGTGGGCCTTCTCGACGGCGGCGACACCACGGAACTTCTCGGCGATCTCGGCAAAGCCCTCCTCCTCGGCGGTCTTGGCGAACTCGTCGTACATCGTGGTCCACTCGTAGTTCTCGCCCGCGGCGGCGTCGCGCAGGTTGTCCAGAGTGCCCGGAACGGCGCCGTCGTGCAGATACTTAAACCACAGCTTGGCGTGCTCGGACTCGTTGCCCGCCGTCTCGGCAAAGATATTCGAAATCTGAACGTAGCCATCCTTCTTGGCCTTAGATGCGTAGTAGCGATACTTGGTGTGTGCCTGGGACTCACCGGCAAAAGCGGTCTCGAGGTTCTTCTTGGTTTGGGAATTCTCAAAATCCATAGGTGTACTTCCCTTCAACACGTGCCGCCCATAGGCTTTGAGCGACCTTGTCTTTAGGATGCCCTCAAGCCGCGAATTTAAACCTTACAATCCCGTTCTTCAGATTTGAGCGGGCTACACACTCAACCAACGATCGTCCTCGGCTCGGCAAAAGCCCTCGCGCTCCAGGTCAGCTAGAATGCCCGCGATCAAGTCGCACTCGACCGGCCCGCGACCGGCTGCCGCTTCCATCTCGTTAACGCCCACCACGGCATCAGCAAGCGTAATCCCCGCCGGCTGCCCATCGCGCGCTGCCAACAACATACGCACGATATGCGCGCGCTTTTGGCGGCGCGAGCCCTCAAACTTGGACTGACGACTATAGCCCGCCGACCGCCTGGACGGATTGGGCAGTGTCTTTTTAAGATACGCGCCGTAATCCAGCAATGCGTAATACCACGCGCGCGGCGTGTCGGCATCGTCTTGAGGCGCGGCAAAGGGCGCGATCTCGTCCGCCGCCGCACCGGGGACCGCCGGACAGGCAGCTTGGATCAGCGGCACCAGTTCGCGATCGGGAACGGCCGGCACATCGGGAAAGAAATGATGCAAAAAGACCGTGCGCACATTGGTCTCCAAATACACGCCCGGAAGATCAAACGCAAACGAACGGATACCCTGCGCCGTTGCCGGGCCAATACCAGGCAGAGCGACCAAGTCACGCGTCTCACGCGGAAACTCCCCGTCCCAGTCCTCTACAACGCGCTGAGCGGCCCCGTGAAGCGCCAGAGCGCGTCGGTTGTAGCCCATGCCCTGCCAAGCGTCCAAAACATCGGAAGGCGCGGCCTGGGCAAGCGCCTGCACAGTCGGAAAACGATCGAGCCACACCGGCATGCGCGCCTCCACACGCGGCACCTGTGTTTGCTGCAGCATGACCTCAGAAAGCCAAATGATGTACGGATCGCGTGTGCGGCGCCACGGAAGGTCGCGATAACGCAGGACCCCTTCCGAACGAATCATCGAACGAAAGGGGTCCTGAATCATGGCTATGCTCCTTATGCGGCGCTATTCCTCCCGGTAAGCGCACGCGCAGGTGGCGTACTCGGGAAACGCTTCGCGGTCGGCGAACTTGGGATCGACGGCCGGGAACTGGCGGTGAGCGACGATGTCGCCGAGCGAAACGGAATCGAGGTAGTCGCGCATCAACGCCTGAGCTCCGGCCCACAGGGGATGATAGCAGCACGCGCCCATGCGCGCACAGTCACCATCGGGCGCGGTGCAATCGTTCATAACCATAGGACCCTGAACGGCCTCGACGACCTGGCGGATAGCGACGTCGTCCGGACTGACCTTGAGACGCATGCCACCGTGGACGCCACGCAGGCTCTCCACAATACCGGCCTGGACCAAACCGTGCTGAATCGAGCGGGCAAACGAATACGGGACATTGACCTCTTCGGCAGCGGTGCGAACAGAAAGCAAACACTCCGGATCCTCAGCAAGCATCGCCAGCATTCGAAGGGCGTAATCAGTCTTCCTCGATATGTCCATTTTTCCCCTTTCAAGGAATACGAACAGCTCGAACGAGCTCCGGGGCCGAGCTTGTGTCGAGACGCTAAATGACCGCCAGGACATCCAAATGGTAAATCGGATATCCACTGAGTGCCGCGCTTGGAGCGAAATGCATCAGATGCGGCGCACAGTGCAATTTAGTATAACCTAACCCCCTGTCTCGTAGAACAGGTGTTACGCAACAAAGCTGTTGTTCAGACAGATATACTTATTAGATTTTACTTGCGTTCCCGAAGGCGCGGGGATTCTGGGCGAAGATGCACCAGGGCGATCGTTCTATCGAAACAAAGTGCATCAAACGCAAAAAACCACGTCCGAAGACGTGGCTTTAATTGCGTTGGCGGGAAGTACGGGGCTCGAACCCGCGACCTCCGACGTGACAGGCCGGCGCTCTAACCAAACTGAGCTAACTCCCCAGGCAGACGTTCGCGTTTGTTTCCGCTCGCGTGCGCTGCGGGGATTAGTATACACAGAAGTCTGTCCGGCGCGCAACAACTTTTTTGAAAAAATTTTTCGGGGCCATCCGGGAGGGTCTCCGGGGCTGAGGGCGGGGGTTAAGTTTGCTGCTCTACAGTCCTGCGCAAGACGGAAAGCACATTAAGTGCTTTCCTTTGCGTGCGGAACTC
>CABUQK010000135.1 GCA_902493615.1 uncultured Collinsella sp. | reverse complement strand
CGAGGACTCCGTCATCGACTGCGGCCACGGCGTCAAGATCGGCGGCGACCAGTTCCAGGTCATCGCCGGTCCCTGCTCCGTCGAGGGCGAGAACCTCATTCGCATCGCACGCCGCGTAAAGGCCGCCGGTGCCACGATGCTGCGCGGCGGCGCCTACAAGCCCCGCACATCCCCTTACGCCTACCAAGGCATGGGCCCCGCCGGCCTGGACCTGCTGTGCGAGGCATCCGCCGAGCTCGACATGCCGATCGTCACCGAGATCATGGATCCGCGCGACGTGCAGGTTTTCTTGGATAAAAAGATCGACGTCATGCAGATTGGCGCTCGCAACGCCCAGAACTTCCCCCTGCTCAAGGAGGTCGGCAAGACGCAGACTCCGATCCTGCTCAAGCGCGGCATGTCAGGCACCGTCGACGAGCTGCTTATGGCAGCCGAGTACATCATGAGCGAGGGCAACGACAACGTCATCCTGTGCGAGCGCGGCATCCGCACCTTCGAGACCCGCACTCGCAACACCTTCGACCTCAACGCCGTGCCGGTGCTGCACCACCTGTCGCACCTGCCCGTCGTCGCCGACCCCAGCCACGCCACTGGTTACACCCGCTATGTCGAGCCCATGGCGCTCGCCGCGACTGCCTGCGGCGCCAACGGTCTGGAGATCGAGGTCCACGACGACCCGAGCCACGCTTGGTCCGACGGCGCCCAGGCCCTCACTCCCGACCAGTTCGACGACACCATGCGCCGCATCCGCGCCATCCGCGAGGTCGTCTGCCAAGAGACCGTTCAGGAGTAGCCCATGGGTACGGTGAGAAACGCACGCGTCAACCAGGGCGGCCCCAAGTGTGCCGGTATCGTGGGCCTGGGCCTCATCGGCGGCAGCTTTGCCCGCGGCTATGCGCAGGCGGGCGTCCGCGTGCTGGCCTGGGACCCCGACGATGACGTGATGACGGCCGCCAGCATGGGTACCGTCGCCGGCGAGCTCAACGACGAGACGCTCGGCGAGTGCGACATCATCGTGCTGGCCTGTTACCCCGAGGCCTGCATCGAGTGGCTCGAGGCGCACGCCCAAGCGCTCGCCGACGCCACCGATACCGAGGCCATCATGGGGCCCGTGGTGATTGACACCGTGGGCGTGAAGGGCATCGTGTGCGAGCGTGCCTTTGAGCTCGCCCGCGAGCACGGTTTTTACTTTGTGGGCGCACACCCCATGGCGGGCACCCAGTTCTCGGGCTACGCTCACTCCCGTGCCGACCTGTTCCAGGGCGCCCCGCTGGTGCTCGTACCGCCCGCGGTAGACGACGCGCTAAAGCTCGAGCTTTTAGGCCAGGTGCGCGAAATGGTGCGCCCCCTGGGCTTTGGCAAGTTCAGCGTGACCAGCGCTGCCGAGCACGACCGCGTGATCGCCTTTACGAGCCAGCTCGCGCACGTGGTGTCCAACGCCTACGTAAAGAGCCCCACCGCCCAGGTTCACCACGGTTTCTCGGCCGGTAGCTACCGCGACCTTACGCGCGTGGCCCACCTCAACCCCCAGATGTGGTCCGAGCTCATGATCGACGACGCCGATGCACTTGCCTTCGAGATCGACCATCTGATCGACTCGCTCGGCGCCTACAGCCGTGCGCTCAAGAACCGCGACCAGCGTTATCTTGAGAATCTCCTCGCCGAGGGCGATCGCATCAAGCGCGCACTCGACGACGAGAGCGCCCACTAGACCACCCAACACGCCAGGTCGAAAGGACCATAGCTTATGGCGATTACCATCGAAATCGACACCGCACGCCCCTACCAGGTTCACGTGGGCACTTTCTTGCTGGAGCAGGCAGGGCCGCTTGTTCGCGCCACTGCCGGCGGCACCCGCGCCGTCATCGTGACGGACACAAATGTGGGTCCGCTCTACCAGATGCCTGTCAAACAGAGCCTGGAGGCATCGGGCTATGAGGTAAGCATCTGCACCTTCGAGGCCGGCGAAGCACACAAGTGCGCCGAGACCTACGTTGCCATTCTTGAGTTTGTGGCCGAACACGAGCTTTCGCGCTCCGACGTGATCGTGGCGCTCGGCGGCGGCGTCGTGGGCGACGTAGCCGGCTTTGTGGCCGCCACCTACATGCGCGGCTGCAAGTTTGTGCAGATCCCAACGAGCCTGCTCGCCATGGTGGACTCGTCGGTGGGCGGCAAGACGGCCATCGACCTGGCCGCCGGCAAAAATCTCGCCGGAGCCTTTTGGCAACCGAGTGTTGTTATCGCCGACGTGGGATGTCTGGCCACCCTCACGCCCGAGCAGTTCGCCGACGGCTGCGGCGAGGTCGTCAAGCACGCCGTGATCGCCGACCCCGAGCTCTTCGCCGAGCTGGAGAAGACCCCGCTCACGCTGGAGTTGCTCAACCGCGATGTGGCCCGCGTAGCGCTCATCATCGCCCGCAATATCGACATCAAGCGCGCCGTGGTCGTCGCCGACGAGCGCGAAACCAACCAGCGCAAGCTCCTCAACTTTGGACACAGCGCCGGACACGCCGTCGAGGCCTGCGAGCACTTTGAGCTCGGACACGGCAACTGCGTTTCGATCGGCATGGGTATCATCACGCGCGCCGCGGCCCTGCACGGCATTTGCGATGCTGCACTGCCCGGTCGTATCGAGGAGCTCTGCGCCCGCCATGGCCTCAAGACCCGCTGCGACCTAGATGCCGATGCCGTTTTTGCCGAGGCGCTCCACGACAAGAAGCGCGCGGGCGACACCATCGACCTGGTGATTCCGCACGGCATTGGCCGCTGCAGCATCGACCGTACGCCGCTTTCCAATTTCCGCGAACTCATTGCCGAGGGCCTCGGTCAGAAGGGAGACACATCCGCATGTTAGCCCGCATCACCCCGTCCCCGCTCAAGGGCACCGTTCCCGCCATCGCGTCCAAATCGATGGCGCATCGCCTCATCATCTGCGCCGCGCTTGCCAACGGCGAGACGCACGTTACCTGCAACACGACCTGCGCCGATATCGAGGCCACGGTGCGCTGCCTTACGGCGCTCGGCGCCCGCATCGAGACCGTCGAGGACGGCTTCCAGGTCCACCCCACCATGAAGAGCGTTGAATTTGGCCTGCTCAAGGCCCTTGCCGGCGGCACACTCGACTGCGGAGAGAGCGGCTCCACACTACGCTTTATGCTGCCCGTCGCCTGCGCGCTGGGCGCGGAGGCCACCTTCGTGGGCCAGGGCCGCCTGGGCGCCCGCCCGCTCTCCCCGCTCTCGGATGAGATCATCGCCGCCGGTTGCGACCTGCAGGGTCTGGGCGGCTTTCCGCTCAAGACGAGCGGCCGCATGCGCCCGGGTACCTTTATGCTGCCGGGCAACGTGAGCTCGCAGTACATCTCGGGCCTGCTGTTGGCGGCCCCGCTTTTGGCCCAGCCCTCCTGCGTGCAGGTGACCGGCCTTATCGAGAGCCGCCCCTACATCAACCTAACGATCCAGGCCATGAAGGCCTTCGGCATCGAGGTCAATGTCGAGCGAATTCCGGCCAAGGGCGGCCAGCCCGAGGTCACGAACTTCCGCGTGAACAGCGGCTCGTACCGCACGCCCGGCAGCGTAGCCGTCGAGGGCGACTGGTCCAACGCCGCCTTTTGGCTGTGCGCCGGCGCCATCGGCACCGACCCCATCACCGTCGAGGGCGTGTCGCTGAGCTCCGCACAGGGCGACCGCAACGCGCTCGCCGCGCTTTCGCGCTTTGGCGCCCGCATCGTGCGCTCCACGAACGCCGCCACCGTCCAGTCCGACAAGCTCGCCGGCTTTGAGATGAGC
>CABUQK010000134.1 GCA_902493615.1 uncultured Collinsella sp. | reverse complement strand
ACGCAAAGAAGGCCACTTAATGTGGCCTTCGTCTTGCGCAGGACTGTAGAGCAGGAAACCTTATATCCGGCCCCTCCGTCCGGGGACCGCGCCGTACCAGCTACAGCGTCATGTTCGGATCGGCGTCGACGTCGAACGGCGATATTTCACCTCGGTCGAATTTCCGGCGGGCGACCTCCGCGATCATGGCTGCGTTATCGGTACAGGCAGACAAGGGCGGCACCGTTACGCGGATCCCCTGACGCCCAAGCTTCTTGATCATCATCTCGCGCAGATGCGGGTTGGCCGAGACGCCGCCACCGATGCAGTATTCCTTGCATCCGGTAGCGTGCAGTGCGTTTTTGGCCTTCTTGTACTGCACGTCAAAGACAGCTGCCTCAAACGAAGCCGCCAGATCGGGCAGGTGAATCGTGCGCCCGGCCTTGGTCTCCTGCTCGATGTAGAGCGTCACGGCCGTTTTAAGACCCGAAAGCGAGAAACGATAGTCTCCCCTGCTGTTAAGCGCACGGGGGAAGTCAATCGCCTTGGGATTGCCCGTCTCGGCCAGCTTGGAGATGATGGGGCCACCGGGATAGCCCAGACCCAGCGCCTTGGCCACCTTGTCGAAGGCCTCGCCCACAGCATCGTCGAGTGTCTCACCAAGTACCTCGTAGTCGCCCCATGCCTTCACGTGCACGAGCATGGTATGACCGCCCGAGACGAGCGTGAAGATAAACGGCGGCCTGAGATCGGGCTGCGCCAGCAGGTTGGCGAACAGATGGCCCTCCAGATGGTTGACGCACACGAGCGGTTTACCGGCGGCATAGGCAAAGCCCTTGGCGAAGGCGACGCCCACTACCAGAGCACCCACCAGGCCCGGACCCTGTGTCACGCCAACAGCAGCGAGTTCGCTCGGCGCGATGGCTCCACCCTCAAGACCAAGCGATGCTGCGGCATCCTCGAGCGCCGCATCCACGACACTCACAATCACCTCAACGTGTTTGCGCGAGGCAATCTCGGGCACCACGCCGCCAAAGCGGGCGTGAAAATCAATCTGTGTTGACACCTGGTTGGCCAGCATATTGCCATCCGCATCGATAATCGCCACGGCCGTCTCGTCGCAGGAGCTCTCGATAGCGAGCACTAGGCGGCGGCGCTCAATTTCGGCACGCTCCCCCTCGGAGCGCCCAGGCGCAGGCAGCGGCCATACGCGCTGCTCTGCCGCCGTCGGCTCGGGCGAAGCATTGTCGACCGGAAGCACCAGGGGCAGCGGAGCCGTCATGACGATGGCGTCCTTGCCGGCACCATAGTAGCCGCGGCGACGGCCAGCCTCGGTAAAGCCCAAAGCGTTGTAAAGCGCGATCGCTCCCTCGTTGCCGTCCTCGACCTCGAGCGAAGCCGTGGTGCAGCCGAGCATCTGGGCATCATAGCTCACATGCGACAGCAGCTTGCGGGCAATGCCCTCACGGCGATGTGCCGGGTCGACGGCGACATCCAGAATCTGCACATCACCGTCCACGACCATACCGCCGGCAAGGCCCAGCAGCTTGCCGTCGTCGTGTGCCACCCACCAACTACGCGGCGCAGCGACGTCCTCGCCCAGTTCGGACAGGAACATGCCCGGCGTCCACGCCTTGTGTCCGGCACCTTCAAAGCAGGCAGCTTCCAGCGCGCTCGCGCCCTCGGCATCCGCCGCGCCCATGGGACGGAACTGCAGATGACGACCGGCGAGCTCATCGGCAACGCCCGTAATTTCGCTGTGCGCACTCTCGGCAAGACCAAGACGCTTGCGCTCGTTTTCCTCGGCATCCGAAAGGCGCGTGTAAATCGGCAGGACGCGGGCCGGATCGCCGTCACCCGCAGCGTGCGCGAGCAGCAAGCCCTCGCCCGAAGGCCACCACAGGTCGCGCTCCACGCAGCGGGCGGTCTCGTCCTCACCCAGCAGCTTGCCATAGCGCACAAGACCGTCACCGGTCAGTTGAACCTGGTCCCAGTCCGCTGCTTGGCGCCACTCATCGAGCGCCACGGCGGCCTTGACCACGTGCTCGCGCTCAAATTGACGCTCGGGACCCTCATCGACCAGCATATACAGCGCCGGATATACCTCACCGCGCATAGCATCGGCCAAGATACCAAGCTTGCCGCGCACACCAGCCTTCCACGCCGTCCAAGCGCAAGCGTCGAGCGTCGACACGCCCAGCAGCGGAACATTGGCACCACGCGCGAGGCCCTTGGCAGTGGAGATGCCGATGCGCACACCCGTAAACGACCCCGGGCCGCGGCCGACCACGTAGCAACCAACATCGCTGCGATCCAGACCGGCTTGACCCAGTACGCCATCAACGGTATTCACGAGCCCAACGTTGGCGTGACGGCGACACATGTGGTCGCCACTCACGAGCTTCGTCTCGCCCGTCTGCCCATCAATCCAGCTTGCCGCGCAGGCAAGCATGTCGGTCGAGGTATCGAGCGCCACCACCAGCGCGTTGTCGTTATGCAAGCTCATCTTGTACAGCCTTATCAATCAAATCGGAAAGCTCCGCTGCGCGCTCGCCGTGCGCCTCGAGCGTTACCGTTCGCACGTCGCTATCGTTCTCATCACGCTTAAGCGTTACCGAAAGATACTCGTCTGTCAGTTCGTCCTGGAACTGTTCGCCCCACTCCAACAGACAGGCACCCTCATAGCCCAGTACATCGAAAATGCCCGTATCCTCGAGCTCGTAAGCATGCTCCAGACGGTACAGGTCAAAGTGGAACAGCGGAATACGCCCCTGGTCATGAACAGCCATGAGTGCGAATGTGGGGCTCGTGACCATATGGCCGTCGCCCAGACCACGCGAAACGCCCTTGGTAAAGTGGGTTTTGCCCACCCCGAGGCCGCCGGTCAAGATCAGCACATCACCATCTTCCAGGCACGGCGCAACCAGCTCGCCAAAATGCTCCGTATCGGCAGCGCAAGCCGTTTTATAAATACCTACCCCCAGGCGCTCCAGGGACATATATGCTCCTTATTATTCCGAGGCACCCTCTGGCGCGGGATGCCGCTCCAGATAGTCGCCCAGCATCTTAAAGTCTTCCTCCAGTAGCTCCTGCCACGCCGGATTACGCAGCGCCGCCGCTGGATGGAACGTGGGCATCACCACAAAATGCCCCATCTGATGGAACCTGCCGCGCAGCTTGGTGATGCCGATCTCGGTTTTAAGCACAAAGTGCGTCGCAGGGTTACCGAGCGTCACGATGATGTCGGGCCAAATGCTTCGAATCTGCTCACGCAAAAACGGTGAACAGGCCAGCACTTCCTCGGGCCGAGGATTGCGATTTCCCGGCGGTCGACACTTAAGCACGTTGGCAATGTAGACGTCTTCGCGCTTGAGGCCAGCCAGCGACAGGATGCCGTTGAGATCCTCGCCCGCCGCCCCCACAAACGGTTCGCCTTGCAGATCCTCGTTACGCCCCGGCGCCTCGCCGATAAACATGACGCGGGCGTGGGGGTTTCCCACGCCAAACACGATGTTATGGCGCGACTGATAGAGCTGGCAGAGATGGCAGTCGCCTAAAACAGCCTCAATCTCCTCGAGTGCAACCTCGCGCGGCGCTTGGTGACTATGTCCGGGGATGTGCATGACACCCATAGCGGCTCCTACACGTAGACCTTGTCGAGACGCATGCCAAAGCCGCAAGCAACCTCGTAGTTAATCGTGCCGCGCAGGCGCGCCATCTCATCCATGGTGATCTCGGCATCACCGTCGCGGCCGACAATAATCATCTCGTCGCCATACTCGGCCTCGGGAATCTCATGCGCCGGATTGGACTGGATGGCGACCATAAACTGGTCCATGCAGATGTTACCCACCTGACGCACACGTTCACCGCGATACAGCACGTCCATGCGATTGGAGAGCGTACGCGAAAGACCGTCGGCATATCCAATCGGCAGCGTGCAAATCTGAACGCGTGTGCGCGGCACGCGATAGGTAAATCCGTAGCCCACGCCTTCGCCCATTGCAGGATGTGACACACGCGTCACGCGCGCATGAACGCTCATGACAGGGTCCAGCTGCATCACGCGGCTGCTCAGCTCGCACGGCTGCAGGCCATATAGACCGATGCCGGCGCGAATCATATCAAAATGCATCGAGGGATCGAGCATCGAGGACGGCGTATTGGCACAGTGCACGATACCGCACTCAAAGCCCGCGTCCTTAATGGCTTGAAC
>CABUQK010000133.1 GCA_902493615.1 uncultured Collinsella sp. | reverse complement strand
GATACACTGACCCATAAAATCGTTGAGCTCGGCCTGGTCGCCCTCCATGACATAGGCTGCATCGCCGGCCATGATGTAAATACCCGGACCCTCATTGCCCTCGTAACCCGGATCGTACGAGACATCACATAACTTTGCGCCGTTTGCAGTGTCCAGCTCGATGGAAGAGTGGCATCCGCCAACCATGTCGTTCGCTTTTGCCCGATAGGACGCATATCCGTACCAACGCTTAAATGTTTTGCCCTTGAGTAGCTCGGACGCCCTATCGATCAGGCTTGTATCCGTGGTATAGCGCATGGCCCCAAGCTGAATACTCGGATAATTGCTAATACCCAGCACAGCCGGCTGCTCATCAAAATCAACGGTAATGGTCTCGGGCTTGTCGTCGCCGGTCAGAAGTTCGACAGATTGAGCCACAGGCTTGACCAACGGCTCCGTCACCGCAGCAGGTAGAAATGCCATACCGACAGCGCCCGCGCCAACCACAGCGATCGCAAGCGCCAAGACAATCAATCCAATACGGGCAGAACGGCTCACGGCAAAACACCCCACAATGCAAACCTTCGCCACCTGCACTAATGATACCGCCAGCTAACACTATTACCAAAAGAAGCCGCGCGCTCCTCACCACCACAAAGGGGACAGGCACCTTTGTGGTGGTTTTCGACGCTAACGGTCGACCATCTCGCGCCATGAGATTAAACTTGAATTGTTCTCTGAACATATCCATTTCTGCCTATCCTCAACAGATCTTTGTCTCGAGGAGCGCATATGAAGCCGTCTCATTCCACCGGCCGCAACGTCATCGCCATTCTCGCCATACCCATCGTGATGCTCTTCCTTATCGTCATCACGCCCTTTTCTTTTGGTATCGCCTCGCCCTTCGATCTTTGCGGGATGATCGACGCCGGCTCGCGTGCCACCTCGCTCTCCTTTGTCTGCCGTGGCGTGTTCTACGAATATGCAATTCCCACCGGAAGTTGGCAGTCCAAGTTACCGTTGCTCGGCAAGGTCGACGGATGCTCCCCCTATTTCTGCCTTGAACCTCAGACGATGAATTATTTGATCGACGACCAGTCCCTCGACTCCATCACCCTCGCCTACGACTACGCACCAAACACCGATGAGCGTCACATGAACCAAGTCCTCGACAAGATGCTTGGACAGTGCGGGCTCACCGAGGAGGCCGGTCGAACCATCTATAGCAACCAGCAATTAAAGCGAACAGAACTCCGCCGTGTCGGAAAAATCAAAGGGCGAAACGGGGCTGCCTACTGGCAGGCCTGGGCGACACGCGACAAGAGCGAATTCGGGCACAGCACCTATACGGTCACCGTCTACACCAAAGATGGAATCAAGGACGACGTTGACGATTTCGCGTCATCCAAACTCGGCATCCCCAAAACAACCAAACCCGCCAACCCGGATGAAATTCTGTAGAGCCGCTCATTAACATACCGCTCAACGATCACAACAACATCGAGCTCGTTCCCCACCGCCACAAAGGTGCCTGTCCCCTTCATGGTGGTTTTCGACAAAAAGAAGCCGCCCCGATAACAGAGGCGGCATCAAGCAAGTCTATTTTTAGCGTCCCTCAAGACCCAACGAGAACGTCGCGGTAGCCCCGGCCACACCTTTCCCTCGGGCGACCCTCGCGAAGCGCGTGAGCACGAGGGAAAGGTGTGGCCGGGGCGTACAGCAACGTTACTCGGCAGCGGCCTTGAACTTGTTGTAGTTGATCAGGCAGCCGGCCTTGACGATGGCACGCTCCTCGGCCGTCATATCGGCAATGTAGAGCTCAATCTGCTCGACCGTGCCGTCGGCGCGCACCACGTAAGCGGCGATGTTCTGCAGATCGCCGTCGAGCGCGGCGCGGATACCCGGCACAAAGACGTAGTCGCCCACCTCAAAGTTGGGATCCGCCTCCATCTGGAAGGGCACCATGCCCCAGTTCATCACGTTGGAGCGATAGCGCTTGGTGGCGTACTCGTGGACGATGTTGGCCAGGCCGCCAATCACGCGCTGGCAGCTCGCGGCCTGCTCGCGGGCAGAACCGTCACCAGGCTTCTTGGCGTAGAGCATGGAACCGTACTCGGTCGCCTTGGCATCGGCCGCTATACCCGCGCTGACCAGTGCCTCGAACACGTCGGCAAGCTCGGCATCGAGTGCCGCCAGGTCGCCTGCAGCCTCGCCGGCCACGCGGCGCTTTTCCACCGCGTCGACCTCCTTGGAACGACCCACGTAGGCCGGGTCACGGCGGCTGAGCGTAAACTCGGCCAGGCCCAGCGGGTTGGAGCGGAAGGAGCTCGTCTCACCCGAAGGAATGAGCTCGTCAGTCGTGGTGACCGGGTCCATGATCTTGGAGCACACCTTGAGCAGGATATCGTCGCCGAGAGGCTCCATCGCGGGCCACGGCTTGATGTTGGGACCCTCGACCAGCTCGTCGGCAGGCTCCGCCTTGCCAAAGCCCCAGTACACGCGCTTTTTGTACGGCGCGTCGTCAAAGGTGTACTCGCAGGCCTCGTCCCAAGTCTCCTCGGGCAGGTCGGTCGCCGGCGTCAGGACGCCGCCGTTGGCAGCCGTCGCCGCAATGGAACGGGCATCCATCAGGGCCACGGCGCTCAGCTGGCCATTACCCGGCTTGGAACCCTCGCGGTTGGGGAAGTTGCGCGTGGTGTGGCGGATGGACAGGCCGTTGTTGGCAGGCGTGTCGCCGGCACCGAAGCACGGGCCGCAGAATGCCGTGCGCACAATCGCGCCGGCCTCCATAAGGTCGTAGATGTAGCCGCGGCGTGTAAGCTCGAGTGCCACGGGCTGGCTCGTGGGATAGACCGACAGCGAAAACTCGCCGCAGCCGGTGTTGGCGCCCTTGAGCACGCGGGCGGCCTGGACCACGGAGTCGTAGTTGCCGCCCGAGCAGCCGGCGATAACGCCCTGCTGCACGTGCAGCTTGCCGTCGACGATCTTGTCGAGCAGGCTAAAGTGCGTCTTGCCTTCGCCGATCTTGGCGGCCTCGAGCTCCACCTCGTGAAGGATGTCCTCGAGGTTCTCGTTGAGCTCGTCGATCTCAAAGCCGTTGGAAGGATGGAACGGCAGCGCGATCATGGGCTTGATGCTCGACAGGTCAACCTCGACGCAGCCGTCGTAGTAGGCGACATCGGCGGGCTTGAGCTCGCGGTAGTCGTCGCCGCGGCCGTGCATGGTCAAAAACGCGCGCGTGTCCTCGTCGGTGGCCCAGATGCTCGACAGGCAGGTGGTCTCGGTGGTCATGACATCGACGCCGTTACGGTAGTCGGTCGTCATGCTCGCGATGCCGGGGCCCACAAACTCCATGACCTTGTTCTTGACGTAGCCCTTGGCAAAGACCGCCTTGATGATGGCGAGCGCCACATCGTGCGGACCGACGCCGGGGCGCGGGGCGCCCGTGAGGTAGATGGCGACAACGCCGGGATAGGCAACATCGTAGGTGTCACGCAGCAGCTGCTTTGCCAGCTCGCCGCCGCCCTCGCCCACGGCCATGGTGCCCAGGGCGCCGTAGCGGGTGTGCGAGTCGGAGCCCAAGATCATCTTGCCGCAACCGGCGAAGTTCTCACGCATAAAGGAGTGGATGACGGCGATGTGCGGCGGGACGAAGATGCCGCCGTACTTCTTGGCCGCCGAGAGACCAAAGACGTGGTCGTCCTCGTTGATGGTGCCGCCCACGGCGCACAGCGAGTTATGGCAGTTGGTGAGCACGTAGGGCAGCGGGAACTGCTCCATGCCCGAGGCGCGCGCCGTCTGGATGATGCCGACAAAGGTGATGTCGTGGCTCGCCATGGCATCGAAGCGAATCTTGAGCGCCTCGGGGTTGCCGGACGTATTGTGTGCCTGGAGGATCGAATACGCGATGGTGCCACGCTTGGCATCCTCGGGTGTCTGCGTAATACCGTGCTCGGCAGCCTCGGCCGCAGGCACAACCTCGCTGCCGTTACGCAGGTAGATGCCGTCCTCGTACAGCTTAACCATACTGTCTCCCACTCTGCCCGAAAGGCTCGGGCGCATAGCATACATTCGTTCAATATCGTGCCATAGAACGGTTGCGAGTGGGTTACGAATCTGCACGTTCACTTTATCTAGGTAAAGTTAAGGACGAGCCCAGCGTGGGCCGGCAGATTTGGTGCAAGAGTGTCCCTTTCGACTAGTCATTTAAGAACGTCCCCAATGACTACCCATAACAACGCCGATGTTTTGGCGCGGACAGCGAGCGACGTCCAGAGCGACAAGTTGACATGAAAAAGGCAAGGCATAGACCTTCTGGTCATGCCTTGCCTTTTGAATGACAA
>CABUQK010000132.1 GCA_902493615.1 uncultured Collinsella sp. | reverse complement strand
CCAGGCAAAGAGGCGTGCCGTCAGACCGAAGATAATGGCGCTGATAACAACGATGACAACCGTCCGTGGTGTCATGTTGGGAACGCTGGCGATGACATTCGCTTCGTACTCGGTACCCAGGGCGAGTGATGTAAAGTAGCCGGTAAACGAGGCGACCAGGCAGTAGATGCCCGCGGTGTAGTCGATCTTGCCGATAAAGCACATCTCCATGCCAAAGAAAGCTCCGGCAAGGGGCGAACCGAATACGGCGCCAAAGGCCGACGAGATGCCGGCGAGCATGAGGTCGTGGTGGTCATGCTTTTTGAGGTGGGCGAGGCTCGAGATGTTGCTGGCGATGGTGCCGCCAATCTGCACCGCAGCTCCCTCACGACCGGCCGATCCGCCGGTGAGGTGCGTGAGCGTGGAGCAGACGAAGGTGAGGACGGCCATGCGCATATGGATGAGGCGTGTGCCCAGAGCGGAGTCGATGACCAGGTTGTTACCGCGTTTGGCGGCAAGACCGTGGTTTTTGTACACCCATGCGGTGGCAACGCCCACAACGGGAAGCAAGGCGTAGACCCACACATGGTGCTCGCGATAGTCGGTGGCGATATTCAGCGAGGCCAAAAACGCCCAAGCGGCAACGCCCATGGCGAGCGATACGGTGACGACGAGCACGACCAACTTGGCGCTCACGAGTAGGTTGCGGACGTTGCGGCGCGTGTCGGCAGCTAAGAGATGCTCGGAGCGAGTGAGCTGATGTCTGCCTGCCATGATGACGTCGTTCAGGGAGAAAAAGCCGCCGTCGTCGAGCGGCTGGGAATGATCCTGCGTTTCGTTTGCGCTTTCGGTTTTGTCGTTATGAGCCATACGTTCCTCTTTTAGGTTGCAACGCAAGCATTATAAAACGCGGTAAACGCGACGAGCCGGTGGGTTGGTTTCCATTCTGTTTCGCGGCCTGCAACCGACAGGTGTATTTGCGGGTACAGGCCGAGTCGCGGCCGTGCATCGGGGGATTATACTGAGAAAAGCATAAAGAATCGGCGCCCCTGTTGTGCGCCGTGGCATTAAGAGGTGCATATGGCAGAGAAACTCATTCCACTGGAGGACGCGCAGTCGATTGTCCTGTCGCACGTTGCTCCGACGGATCTCATCGAGATTCCCGTGTGGCAGGCCGCCGGTCTTCCCTTGGCCGAGGACGCGGTGGCCGATATCGACATCTCGCCGTTTGCCAACAGCGCTATGGACGGATATGCCGTGCGCTCGGCGGACTTGGCGCAGGCATCTGGCGAGGCGCCGGTGACGCTCGACGTTATCGGACACGAGGCCGCGGGCCATGTGTTTGAGGGCGCAATCGGCGCGGGCGAGACGGTCCGCATCATGACGGGCGCGCCGGTACCCGAAGGTGCCGATGCCGTTGTGAAGTACGAGATCGTCGATGTGCTTGACGGTGACGGCAACGAGGGCTCGCGTGTGAGGTTCTCGGCGCCGGCCAAGGTGGGGGAGAACGTTCGCTCTGCCGCCGAGGAGGCCCATGCCGGCGATGTTGTGATGCACGCCGGCGAGGTCGTGGCTCCGGCGGGCGCGGGTCTGTTGGCAAGCGCCGGATATGCGAGCGTGAAGGTGCACGCTGCCCCACGTGTGGGCATTATCTCGCTGGGCACGGAACTGGTCGCACCGAGTAAGGTACCGGCGCGCGGTCAGATTCGCGATTCCAACTCTTCGGCGCTGATGGCCGAGGCACTCGATGCCGGCGCCGAGCCCGTGTTCTACGGCATTGCGCCCGATGATGAGCAGGCGATTGCCGAGCTGGTGCATCGTGCCGTGCAGGAGTGCGATTTTGTCATTACGAGCGGCGGTGCCTCGGCGGGCGACTACGACTATGTGACGGCACTGGTCCATCGCGAGGGCGAGGTGCTCTTCGACCGCATCTCGATGCGTCCGGGCAAGGCTATCACGTTTGGCTTGCTCGGGGGTAAGCCCTACCTGGGGCTTTCAGGCAATCCTGCCGCGGCGTATGTGGGCTTTGAGATGCTCGCCCGTCCGGCGATTCGCAAGATGCGCGGCTTTGCCGAGGGTGCGCGTCCCGTGCAGCAGGCGACGCTCACGCATAGCGTGAAAAAGCGACAGCATCGCCGCTTCTTCGATCGCGCCACGGTTTTGCGCGACCCCGAGACCGGTGAGTTGTTGGTGACCGAGGCCAAGACGCAGAATTCGGCGCTGCTTGGAACCATGCAGCGTGCGAACTGCCTGTTGCGTATTCACGAAGGACCGTGCGACCTTGCGGCGGGCGACGTCGTGGATGTCGTGCGTGTCGACCTGCCTGAGGGCACGGTGCTATAGGAGGAATGCTATGGAGTTGAAGATTTCGATTGTGACGTGCTCGGATACGCGCGATCTTGCCCAGGACGAGGCGGGTGCTGCGCTCGAGGAGCTTATCGTGGCACAGGGCTGGACGGTCGCCTCGCATGTGGTCGTGCGTGACGACGTCAGCGAGATCGGTGATGCCATTGCGGAAGCCGCCGATGAGTGCCACGCCAATGTCGTGCTCACCTGCGGCGGCACGGGGCTTTCGATGCGCGACGTAACACCCGAGGCGACGCGTGCCGTCTGTGACCGCGATGTGCCGGGTATTGCCGAGGCAATCCGTGCGTATTCGATGACCAAGACGCGCCGCGCTATGCTCTCGCGCGTTATTTGCATGCAACGAGGTCATACACTTGTCGTAAACTTTCCCGGTTCTACGAAGGCCGCCCGCGAAAGCTGGGAGGCCATAGCAGACCAGCTGGAGCATGCGGCTCAGATGACAGCGGGCGGCGGACATACCAACTAAGCGGTTTACCTGCGGCGGGGCGACCTGAACGGCTGCTCCGCCTTTGTTTTCCGCCGAAGCGACGCCGAGGTGCACGGTAATTCGAAACTATATTCTCTGACGAGAATAATTTCTCACTTTCATTATTCGCGCAGAAGTATAATCTGATTGCAGATTAAAGCCCGCGGTGGGGTACCCGGGCACAAGATCCGAAAGGGTTGAATATGTTCGATATGGTTTCACGCCGCGGATTCGTTTCGCTTTCTGCTGTCGCCGCTGCCGGCCTTGGTCTTGCCGGCTGTTCGGGCAGCAAGACGTCCGAGCCGGCCGGATCCGATGCCGGTTCTGCTAAGGCATCTTCCAAGAAAGCTGTCGAGCTGCAGGTCTTTGCCGCCAACTCGCTCGAGAAGGCTCTGCCGGAGGTTCAGGAGCTTTACACCGAGCAGACCGGCACCACGTTTGCCGACACGCAGTTTAAGGCGTCTGGCGACCTCGTCGAGCAGATGCGCGCCGGTGCTGCGGTCGACGTGCTCATCACCGCTTCCAAGGGCACCATGGATGACGCCGAGACCGCTGAGCTCGTCGATGCCGATACCCGCGAGGACATGTTCGTCAACGATCTCGTGATCATTCGCGCCGAGGGCTCCGACACCAAGGTCGAGGCCATCGCCGACGTCGCGAACCTGGACGGTAAGATCGCCATTGGCGACGCCAAGACCGTCCCCGCCGGCAAGTACGCCAACCAGGCGCTGGCTTCCGTGGGCCTCTACACCGGCACCGAGGGCGACGACGGCGAGTATGCGCCCGAGATCGCCGAAAAGGTGGCCCTGGCCGACAAAGTTGGTACCGCCGCCGCCTATGTGTCCACGGGCGACTGCGTGGCCGGCTTTGTCTACAGCTCCGATATCTTCCGCTACGACGGCATCGAGGAGGCCTTTGTGTGTCCCGAGGATTCGCACAAGCCCATCGTGTATCCGGGTGCCGTTGCCGAGAGCTCTGAGCACGCCGACGAAGCCAAGGCGTTCATCGACTTCTGTCTGTCCAACAGGAAGGCTCAGAAGATTTGGGCTAAGTACGGCTTTGAGCTTTCCGCGTAGTGCGGCTTGGCGCGATAATTCCATCGTTTTGTGTCTCACTCCGTCCTTATATTCGCTTGGAGCTTTTCGTGCTTAATAGATTCCGCATCCTTGTCGCCTGTGCTTTGACCTTCGCGCTTTGCTGGGTGCCGGGATTTGCGTTTGCTGGGGACGCTGAGGACGGGGCCCAGGTTGCTGCGACTGCTCATGGGCTTTCCTATGGGATCGAGGGTTTTGAGCGGTTGGCCAAGGGGACCGCTCGTGCCATGGAGGGCCAGCCTGAGGGCTACCGGTTTCCCGTTGACGAGGACGTGGACCTTGTAGTGGCGCCTGCTGCCGATCGCGTTGTGGTGTGGATATCGCCCAAGGCGATCGAGAGGTATGGATTGGATCCGCAGAACAACGAGTGCGTATCGGGTCTCAAGGCCCTCGTCTGTGAGCTCGACAGCGCAAACTGTATGGGAGGTGCGCAGCTAGGGGACGTGGATCTTCCTTGGTATGTCACGGCGGAAACAACGTTTGATGCCGGCGGGTATACCTATGG
>CABUQK010000131.1 GCA_902493615.1 uncultured Collinsella sp. | reverse complement strand
CCCCGCCGGCAGCGAGGGTCCCAGCTGCGCTAGCGCCTCGGTCAGACGCAGGAAAACCAAGCCGTTGACAGCAATGAGGCCGAGCTTTTTACCTGCATAGCCGCGGATGGTCTCGTCCAAGCGGCCAACGCCCGTGGCACCGCCGTCGGCCAGGGTGACGACCTCGCCCGCAAGGCCGCGGCTCGAAAGTTCGTCGGCAAAGGCCTCGGCACGCTCGCGACGCACGGGGCTGTCGTCGCTTGCCTCAGTGAGCAGGCACAGGCGCTCGCTGCCAACGGCGGCGAGCTCGTCTACCAAGCCAGCGACCAGCTCACGGTTGTTAGATGTCACCAAATCGACACCGCCGGCGGCAACATCGCGGTCGAGCAGCACAACGGGTAAACGTCCCGCGGCAGCGGCGATTGCCTCGTCGTTACCGCCGCAGGTATTGACGACCAGGCCGTCCACGCCGGCGTCGATAAGCCTGGTGAGCGATTCGGCCTCTTTAGCGGGATCGTTGCCGCTAATGGCCGTCATAAGCGAGCAGCCGCGCGCGGCGGCACTGGCGGAAAGCCCTTCGAGCATGGCACTGGAGAACGGGTTGGCGATGTCGGCCAGGATCACGCCGATGAGGTTGGTGCGTGAGCTGCGCAGATTGCGTGCGGCGGCACGTGGGCGATAGCCGGTGCGCTCGATAACCGCCGCGATGCGAGCGCGGGTTTCCTCGGTCATCTGCCCGGGGCGGTTGTTGAGATAGCGCGAGACCGTGGCCGGGCTCACGCCCGCCTCGGCGGCAATGTCCTTGATTCTCATCTGCGCCATGGCGCACCCCGTTTCCCAATTGTCGGCAGCCTGAGCCATTTTAGGCATTTTTTTAAAAATCTCGCTTGCAAAACGTTGTAGATGAGTATACTACAACTCGAAACGAAACCGATTTCGTAAACCGATTTCGGCAAGCGTTGGCACGGTGGTGCAAAGATGCACCCTACCGTCTTGGCACCTCCGTGCCAACGCCATATCAAAGGTGTACGCACGAGCAAGAAGGAGCTGCGCGACCATGGGTAAAACGGTTCTTACCTTCGGCGAGATCATGATGAGGCTCTCGCCCAAAGACCATCTGCGCATTGAGCAGGCGACCGAGTTTGATGTCCGCTACGGCGGCGCCGAGGCAAACACCGCGCTATCCCTGGCCTACCAGGGCGACAAGGCCGCTTACGTCTCCGTTGTCCCGGCCAACCGTCTGGGCGAGTGCGCTCTGCGTTCGTTGAAGGTCTATGACGTCAACACCACGCGCGTCGTGCGTCAGGGCGATCGCCTGGGCTCCTATGTCTTTGAGGTCGGTGCCTCGCAGCGCGGCAACGGCTGCGTCTACGACCGCAAGTACTCTGCCATCAACATGGCCAAGCGCGACGTCTTTGACTGGGACGAGATCCTCAAGGGCATCGATGTCTTTTATTTCTCCGGCGTGACGCCTGCTGTCTCCGACGAGATGGCCGCTGCGTGCAAGGATGCCCTCACCGCTTGCCGCGCCAAGGGCATCACCACCGTGTGCGACGTTAACTATCGCGGCAAGATGTGGTCGCCCGAGAAGTCGCAGGCAACCATGAAGAAGCTCCTGCCGCTCGTCGACATCTGCATCGCCAACGACCCGCCGGTCTCGGCATGACCTGCGTCTCCGGCTCCCTTGCCCACGGCATCGAGGAACGCGACACCTACGTCGAGATGGCCCGTCAGATCTGTGCCGAGTACGGCTGTAAGAAGGTCGCCTCGGTCATCCGCAACATCTCCTGCGTCGAGCGCTCCATCTGGATGGGCATGCTCTTTGACGCCGAGAGCGGCGAGCACTGGTTCTCCCCTGCTCACGACGTGCACGTGCTCGAGGGCGTTGCCGCCGGCGACGCTTTCAACGCCGGCTTGGTCCACGCCCTCATCAACGACTTTGATCCACAGGACGCCGTCAACTACGCGATTGCGGCCTCGATCCTCAAGCTCACCATCAAGGGCGATTCCAACCTGGTGACCGCCGACGAGATCGCCGCTGTGGCCAACGCCGCCGACGGTGGCACCCGCGTCGCCCGTTAATTCGTTCCCCATTCCGCGGGCCGCAGCTTTCCAATCCCATACCCCTGCGGCTCGCTCCCCGATTCCTCCGACCGGGCAAAACCACCAGTCCCATTCCGGTTTTGCCTGGCATTCCCTACATGACTGGTCGAGCAGCCGGTTTTGGAATTGCTTGAACCCCAAGCAGTGCCTCCGATAACCAATCCAAAATCGGCTCCCGACCAGCACATTTGGCAATCACGCGCCCATGCGCGCCTTACATCGAAAGGAACATCATGTTCGATCAGTTCTACACCACGCTTGAGTCCCTGGGCATCGTGCCGGTCGTTGTGCTCGACAAGGTCGAGGACGCCGCACCGCTCGCCCACGCCCTTATGGCAGCCGGCACGAAGTCCGCCGAGGTCACCTTCCGCACCGCCTGCGCCGCCGAGTGCATCACCGCCATGGCCGAGGCCGAGCCCGAGATGTGCGTCGGTGCTGGCACTGTCCTGACCGTCGAGCAGGTTGAGCAGGCCCGCGCCGCCGGTGCCAAGTTCATCGTCTCCCCGGGTTACAACGAGGACGTCGTGAAGCACTGCATCGATATCGACCTGCCCGTGCTGCCCGGCACCGTGACCCCCTCCGAGGTTACCGCCGCCGAGAACCTGGGTCTCAAGGTCACCAAGTTCTTCCCCGCGTCCCAGTATGGCGGCCTGAACACCATCAAGGCCCTCGCCGCTCCGTTTGTCGGTCACCGCTTTATGCCTACCGGCGGCGTGAGCACCGCCAACGTCGAGGAGTACCTGAGCTCCTCCGCCATCATCGCCTGTGGTGGCACCTGGATGGTCAAGCCGGCCCTGTTTGCCGACGGCGACTTCTCCAAGGTCAAGCAGATCGCCCGCGAGGCCATGGACGTCGTCAAGAAGGTCCGCGGCTAGGTTTAGCTCTCTATCGTGAAAGGGGGCGTGCCCTAGACCTCGCCCCCTTTCTTTTAAAGCGGCTCGGAAGCGCGCCGTTTCCGTCACGAACAAGAACCAAAACCGTCTTGTATGCTGATAGAACGTGACGGAAGCGGCACGCCCCCGAGCCGCTTTGCCTACTCGGCTGGCAGTCGCGCTCAACTGAGCCACTTCGGTAAAAACCGAGCCACCAAAACAGCTGCGGCGCCGTCTGGAGGAATGGACCCTTGCTTCCGGTCTTTTCCTCCAAGCGGTGCCGCAGCTTTGTGCCCCGGTTACGCCCCAACGCAGTTGCGGTGAAATAGGGACTGTTTGCGCCACCTAGGCCGCAAAACAGTCCCTATTTCACCGCAACTTATATGGGGATTGATTAGATGAACGAGTCTTTGGACAGCTCAAAATAGTCGGGATGCAAGGCGATAACCGGGCCCTGTTCCTCGGGCATCAGGTGCAAGTGCGTCTCTGCCAGATAACTCGCCGCATCGGTATCGCCCCTCTTAATGGCCTCGAGAATCCGGCGATGCTGCCGACGAATCGGCTCCCAATCCAGATCCTGCGACACCATACGCAACCAGTTGTATCGCTCAAAATGCGTGTTGACGCTCTTCATCCAATCCCACAACATGTGACGGCCGGCAATCACGAAACACGTCTCATGGAACAGGTTATCCAGGTCGAAAAAGCGACGCGTTTCGCTATGGTCGAGCGACTCGGACTCGGCAAGAATCTGCTCAAGCCGATGCTTTTGCTCGGGCGAGGCGGCCGAACAGCATTTAATAAGCACGCTTCTCTCGAGTTTCTCGCGCAAGAAACAAGCATTCTCGGCGCGTTCCATGCTGATCTTAGAAACGTAGGTGCCGCTTTTGGGACGCGTTTCCACCAGCTCCTGCTCGCGCAGGCGCACAAAGGACTCGCGAATGGGCGTGCGCCCGATTCCCGTCTCCTTTTCCAGACCAATCGCCGAAAGGCGCGTGCCGGGCTTGAGCTCGGCATAGATGATCTTGGAGCGCAATGCGTTGTATGCCTGATCTTGCAGGCTCTGATAATGCTGGTGCTGTTCCATAAAGCCCTCGGATGAAGCCTCGGTTAATCGAATACCACCATGCAATACTATCGCATCCCCCGCCCCATCATAAGTTGCGGTGGAATAGTTCCTGTTCAAGGCCTTCAGCAGCAAAAACAGGAACTATTCCACCGCAACTACAGCCAACGAGTTGTTACGATTAGGTGAACGTTCACTTTTTATTGTTTTTCTCTTTGCAAATAGAATCCCGTGCGTATACTAAGGCTCAAACGAAACCGATTTCGTCGAGCGTGAGCAATAGGATGCTAAGACGCACCCTACCATCTTGGCATCCTATTGCCCACGCAATGTCATTTGCTTTCCTCCCGTCTCTCTGGCCCTTCAGTCCCATTCCGGCACAGCGAGACACTTCCTAGACAACTGA
>CABUQK010000130.1 GCA_902493615.1 uncultured Collinsella sp. | reverse complement strand
GGACAGGTCAAATGCACGCGCCGTCTCGTCGTACAGCGCGCGATAGTTGGCGAGCATCTGCTCGTGTAGGTAGTAGGTCGCCACGCGACGCTGACCGCGCTCCCCCATTTCCAGGCGGCGGCCACGGCTCGCGCACATACGCTCCATGGCATCGGCCAGACCCTTGCGATACATGGGCGGGCTCACGAATCCAGCCACGCCAAAGTCGTCGCCGGGGGCGCCCTCGAGCAGCTCGCGGCAGCAGCCAACCTCGGTCGTCACGCAGGGGCGACGCGCGCCCAGCGATTCCAACACGCTCAACGGCTGGCCCTCCGAGATGCTCGTCAAAATGGTAAAGTCGAGCTTTTCCATGTACTCGACCACGTTGACGCGGCCGGTAAAGATCAAGTCACGCACGCCCAATGTCTCCACCAGCGCATGGCACTCGGCGCCATATTCCTCGTCGTCCACGCCGCCCATAATGTGCAGGCGAACTTTGGGCAGGCGCTCGTGCAACTCAAAGAAGGCATAGATCATGGTCTTGACGTCCTTGATGGGCGCCAGACGCACCACCGCGCCAATGTCCACCCAGCCGTCATCGGGCTTTAAGGGAATGTCCTTAAAGCGGTCGAACTGGATGCCGTTGGGAATGACCAGGCATTTTTCTGCATCGCAGCCCATATCGATCTGCGTCTTGCGGGCGTTATGGAACAAACTGGTCACGCGGAAGGCGCGGCGGTAGATCTCCTCCGAAAGCAGGTAGAAAAAGCGAATCCAACGGTCCTTAAACGAGGGCACCACCCAGTCGGCGCGAATGATCTCCTCTTCGCGCTCGCGCGTGTAGATGCCGTGCTCGGTCAGCAATGCCGGCGCGTTATGAACACTCGAACCAAGACTAGCAAGCAGGCCGCCGTAGCCGGTCGAAATGGCGTGATACACGTCGGCCACCGGAACCTCGCTGCCCAGCAGATAGAGCACGGGCAGCAACATCGAACGCATGGTGTGGAAGGCGTCGGCGAAAGGCGTATACGGGTACTCGGCCAGGCACACGTCGCGGAAGATGTCCATAAACGTGCGGCTCTGCAAAAAAGAGAGCGGATGCACGTGGCGGCGCTGGAAAATGTCGAACAGCACGTCCCAGTCCGGATTGGAGAGCGAAACCAGACGGCGCAGGGCCTCGCGCTCGCGGTCGTCGAAGTCGACTTCTTGCTGCTCGCCCGAAAGACGCGGGGCATCGTCCAAGAACACCTCGTGCACCTCGACGACGTTGCCGGGCAGCTCGTAGACAAACTTGCCGCGGTCTTCGGCGTGAGCGCCAATCACCCACAGCACAAACTCGTGCTCGGGCATCGCCGTGATGTAGCCGTGCATCCAGGTGGACACACCGCCGTGCACGTAGGGGTAGCAACCCTCGAGTACCAAGCAGATTCTCATCGGTCGCCACCCTCCTTGCGCTCAATCGTCACCGTCTTGTCCGTCGCTTTGACTAGGTACAGGTCGCCCGTCAGGTGTTTTATCTCGCCACCAGTGACTGCACCCGGCTCGCCGTTATTGGCGCGGAACATGAGCCACGCCTCGTCGTGAAAATTGCCCAGGCTGAGCGTCCAGGCATCCGCGCTGGTATCTACGCTCACCGTCACGGACGAAAAACGTTGGATGGCACCCGAGCATTCCGAGCCGGTCTGGCGACGCAGGTCGGGCGCTGACTTGGTAAGCCAGTCCAGGTAGTCAGTCAGGCCGCCCTTGTAGACCTCCCAGCCCTCCTTGGCACCGCGATCGGGATCCAGCAGATCGTCCGGGTGCATAAAGTGCGTGCTCACGTAGTGCATGTTGAGCTCGGACACCGCGGCCAGACGCATATAGGTGTCATCGACCATGCCGCCCGAAACGATGCGCGGCTGCTCCACGATGCCATCGCTCGCCACGCCAAATTCCTGCACGTAGGGCAGATCGGTGCCATCCTCAAAATACGTACTGGCAATGGTCTTAATGCGCGGCACATCCTCGCCAATAATCTTGCGGGCGCGGGCCGAAAGGATATTCGACGGCGGCACGTAGACCGAACCGTGAGCGTTGGGCAGCACCTCGTCCTGAAAGGCGATAAGCTCGTTGAGAGATGCGACGAGCGTCTCCTTGTTCTTCCACGTCTTGTAGTCGTACAGCGTGCCATAGTCGGTGTCCCAGAGCGCCAGAGGCTGATGGTTGTAGCCGTGAAAGCCCAGCTCTCCGCCCATCTGCAGCAGCATGCCGCCAAAGTAGCGGAACTGCGTGGTATCGGCCTGGCGCACAGGCTCGGTCTGGTTGACCGCGTCCTCGTAGTTTTCGATCATCACGCCGGTATAGCGAATGCCATATTTTTGCGCGAGCTTTTGCAGATCGGGCCACCAGACCTTGGCATAAAAATCGGCGATAGAAAGGCCGTAGTCGCGTTTGATATAGGTACCATCGCCCGAAGGCACGGGACTGGGAAAGTCATCCAGATAGAAGACGGCGCTGTTGATGACGGGGTATGCCGTGGCATCGCCGAGCAGGCTGACCGCCGCGGCGTAAAACCCGCGCATGACCTTGTCGTAGATACCGATATTGCACACCACGGTACGGCCGCTGCCGCAATCGCTCGACCAAATAAGCGGAGTACCCGTGTCGCCGGTTTTAGCCCACACGTGGGCCGTCTCACGCAGAGAAACCGAGAGCGACGAATCGAAGGGATCCGATAACTCATAACGCTGGCCGCCGCCGATCATAAAGTCCTCGCTCGGCACGATGCTCTCTGCCGTCGCATATTCATAGCCGGCAGAATCGATGCCCAGCTTGGGACCGATTGCCTGCAGATAGCTCGAATTGTCCGGCGTCATGGCGAGCATCAGCGAACCGCCGGCACTCACCCAACTCATAATGTCGCTCAAGTGCGTACCGAGCCCATCGATCGAAGGCATCAGTAAAATCACGCGGTCGAAGGATGTGAGGGAAGGAATCGCATCAACACCATCGGTGGCAATATCCACATCGCGGTGGGCAATTTTCATGTCGAGCAGAATCTGGTCAAACTGCTCTTTGACGTCCTCGACGCCATCTTGGCCCGAGTCGGTAATAACCAAGCACGTGGGCTTTTGGCCAAACATCGCCGAGCTTGCCGGCACGGCGTCGTTGGCAGCGAGCATGCCCAGCTTATGCTGCCCGGCGCTGTACTGCACGCCGGCACGCTCGATCAACAGCACGGCGGCCATGGCGATAAAGACCGCCCATACCACGAGCAGCCCCATCCAGCGAAAATGGACCGCGCGCTCGCGGATATGTTGCACCACGCTCATCGGGCCTCCTCTCCTTCACGCCAAAATGCCAGCCTCTCGCGATTTTCGGCATTCAAATACACATGCCGCTTGTCGATCGCGTCGATTACACGCCGTACCGCCTGTCCATCGCGACGAATCACGGCCAAGCGCAGGCAGAGCATCCACACGTCCTGCTCGTCTGACGCATCGATCACCAACTGGCTAGCGACGTCCTCTGCCTTATCAATCTCGCCGGCATCGGCCAGCGCCGTGGCATAGCGAATGCGCGGCGCCGGCCCATCCTCACGTTCGCAACGACGCGCGAGCAAGCGTGCATACTGCTGACGCTGAATCTGTGCCACGCGGCCCTCTGCCAAACCCGAGTCCAGATAGGCGCCCAAAAAGTCGCAATACGCATCCAGGTTATGCGAGCTGGGATCGGTCTTAAACGCGCGCTCCAACTGCTGCAGCTTAAGGTCGGACTCCTTGGAAATCTGCGCCACTGCCGTCGCGGCATAGTGCGCGACCTCAACATCGTCGTTGAGTTTTGCTGCCTGCAACTGTGCCAGGTACGCATCCGGATCCTCGGTAAGCATGGAGAGCATCAGACGGCGGCGGTCGCCCGGGTCGTTAACGATCAGCGCTTCCTCGAGCGGCACCACGCCATCATCGCCCTCGCGCCCCTGCACCAGCATGCTGCGATGCATGTCGTCGTTAATGCGCAGCGACTCCAGCGTGGCATCCTTAAGGTCGTCACCGCACACCGCGCTACGCAGCGAGAGCAGCACCACGAGCAACGGGCCCCACAGCGGTACGAGCACCATCACGGCAAGCATGTGCCCGCGAACAGGCAGCAGGCCCAGTTTCATAAGCGTCCACAGCACCAGACAAACCAGCGCATGAAGTAATAGCAGTACGGCAGCAACGACAAGCGAGATCAAGCGGCCTCCCCCTCACCGTTGCCAGCGGGCGCAATGCGCTGCAGCAGGGCCACAACATCCTCGCTGTCGACGGGCTCCACCGTAATGTGCTTGGCGTCCAAGCGCGCACAAATAACGGGAAGGTCGGCCTCGGTCGCCTGACGCATGAGCAGGTAAAGCGTGTCGCCATCGACCAGGCCTGCAGCATCGCTCTCGCGAATCGCCGACCCAATGGCGCCGACCAGCTCGCCAACAGGCTCCATGCCCGGCACCACG
>CABUQK010000129.1 GCA_902493615.1 uncultured Collinsella sp. | reverse complement strand
CACGGCAGAGCCGCTAGAGTCCGGCAGGCCAGCGACAGGCGGCCAGATCAACATGCATGGGATCGGCAAACGCCACACCCTCCCCTAGCAAAAGCTCCCGTTGAGCATCGGGGCCACCAAAGGCAAAGCCCTCACAGATACGGCCGTCGGCAAACACCACGCGATGGCAGGGAATCTCGCCGGGGCGCGGATTGCTGTGCAGCGCGTAGCCCACGTACCGCGCACTCCGCGGACGACCGGCGAGCAGCGCCACCTGACCATACGTGGCGACCATCCCCTCGGGAATCTGCTCGACCACCTCGTACACCCGTTCAAAAAAGCCCTCAGACGCCATTGCTCGCTCCCTTCCACCCGGAAAAGCATAAACCACCACAAAGGTGCCTGTCCCCTTTGTGGTGGTTTATGGCAGGTCGGTTAGTTGGCGGGCTGGAAGAAGGCTACTGCTACGGCGCCGGGGCCAACGTGGGTACCGATGGTGGCGCCGATGGTGTGAACGGGCAACTCGCCCTCGGTGTGGCCAGCCCAAAGTACCGCGCTGTCCTCGATATACTTCTTGAGCACCGCATCCGAAAGACCCGTATAGCCGAGCGCCAGCGGCATGGAAAAGTCGATGCCGCCCGCCTTTTCGACCTTTTGGTTCAGCAGGTTGCGGCCGTTCTTGGAACCGCGCGCCTTGCCCAGCTGCACGATCAGTCCGTCCTCGGCGGCCACAACGGGCTTCACGTTGAGCAGCGTACCCACGGCGCCGGCCGCAGCAGACAGACGACCGCCGCGCACCAGGTACTCCAGTGTCTCGAGCAGGCCGATAACCACCACACGGTCGCGCACGGCCTCGACAGCCGCCGCGATCTGAGATGCACTGCGGCCCTCGTCCACCAAGCGCAGCGCATATTCGACCAGGACGCGCTCGCCCAGGGTGACGTTGTTGCTGTCTACCACGAACACGTCGCCACCTGGCGCCTCGGCAAGTGCGGTACGGGCACTCTGATTGGTGCCTGATAGCTTAGCGCCCACGGTAATAATCACGGCCTCGTCGCCGGCCTCACGCGCCTCGGCGATGGCCTGCGAAAACGCGTACGGGTTGACCTGGCCGGTCTTGGGCAGCTCATCGCGCTCCACGAGCATCTCGTAAAAGCGCTGGTGATCGATGTCGATGCCATCCATGTACACATCGGTGCCAAAGGTGACGGACAGCGGCAAAACGGCCAGTGCCGGGTGCTCCGCCGGCGACATATCGCTTGCGGAATCGGTAATAATGCGGACGGACATAGCGAATCCTTTCTTGCGCAGGTCCCGCGCAGGGAATTTTGACAGCAAGGCCCCGGCACGGTATACGCGCTCAAACAGGACTATGCAGTTGTTAATTGGAAGCAAAAGCCTTGGTGGCCCTACAGCTCGCGCAGGGTGTTAAGAATCGTGCGCAGCGACGCATACATCTGCTCGCGCTGCTCCACACCCATAGCCTTACTGGTGGTATCGAGCACTTCGTGGATGATGCGGTCGGCCTCGCTCATGCTCTCGCCACCCAGAGCGGTCAGGCGCACCGGAGCACGATACTTAACGGCGGCATCGCCCGAATCGTCGACCTCGACGTAGCCGCCCTCCTCCAGATGCGCGAGCGTACGCGAGACGGCGGCGCGGGTCACGCCTGCCATGCGAGCCAGGTCAGCGCCAGTCAGGCCGTCCTTGCTGCGCTCAAGATAGTACAGGCACATAACGTCGGAGCCCTTGAGGCCCAGCCTTGCGCCCTCGGATGTCTTAATGCGCTGGATCTCCTTGTAGAGCCCGCTGATCAGTCCGACAAAGTCCTCGAAACGTGTCTCGTCGTTCTGCTGCATGGGAGACGACCGCCTTTCGCTTGCATAATGCTAACGGGTAAACATCTTAGTCGCATAAGCCGACACCCGTACCCAAATACCCCATTTGTTAACCCATCAACATAAAAACCACCACATAGGGGACAGGCACCTTTGTGGTGGTTTGGGGCATCAATAGGTTCTAGGCGCCGCTACAGCTCCACGCAAGGATTGTCGCGGGTCACAAGCGTCTTAATGACAACCGTCGCTCCCAGATAGCGCTCAAGCAGCTCGGCTAAGCGATCGATCGCAGCCTGGCAATCCCCCATCCGCTCGGGCTCCACGCACTCAATCGCCAGGAACGCATCGGCCGAATCATCGGACAGAGCCGTTCGAACGCCGTCGCGCCAGTTCCAGCAGCGGCACACGGCGCCCGCATCATCGATATAGGCCAGCTCGCCGGGCAGCGTCGGGTCATCTGTCTCCTCGCCAAGCGGCAGGAATGCGTCGCCGCCATCAGTAACCGCCAGGCGCAGATTACCCTCGATAGAGTGCAGGTCCTCGCCTCCCACGGGTAGCGCGTAGGTCAGCGACACCGTGTTGTAGATATCCACCGCCGGCGTGATATGACCGACCGGCTTGCCCTTGAGCACGCACTTAAGCAGGTTCTCAATCGAACAACGCGCACCCTTCTTAGTCTTGAACAGACGATACGCCTCGCGCCATGCCTTGACCGGTGCGTTCTCGCTGATAGTGTCGCTGGTCAGATGACGCTCCGCATCGATATTGGCACGGTCGAGCAACGCCGCAATCGCATCCACGTCCTCTTGAGGAATCTGAGCCGTGGGCTTCATGCCCTCCACGACCACAACGCCGACCGCTGCCTGCGGAAACAGCTCCCAGAATGAATCCTCGGCAATAAAGCTCTTCATACGCTCTCCCTTCATTGTACGCGCCCGAGTGAGGGCGCCTAAACAAAAAGCGCCCTCACGACGGCCACCTTCAAAGTCCTACGGTGCCGCCACAAGAACGCTTACGCTGTCCCCATCCGGAGAAGGGGACGATATGTCAGGCGTATTGTAACCCGAGTCATCCACACGAGCAAAACCACCACAAAGGTGCCTGTCCCCTTTGTGGTGGATATGGACTCGAGGCGACGCTAGTGGCGGAGCCCCAGCAGGCCGCGGCCGCGATGACGGGCCTCGGCGGACACCTGGGCGTGCGGGCCGGCGGCTTTGACGGACTCGGGCAGGTGCGAGTACTTCTTCTTGAAGTTCTCCTCGAACATCACGGCCAGGTTGTGTGCAGCCTCGTCGTAACGAGCGGTGCTCTGCCAGTACTGGCGCGGCACCAGGATGCCGTCGGGCACACCGTGGCACGTTGTGGGAATGTCGACGTTAAAGATGTCGTCGTGCACGAACTCGCTGTCCTCGATGGTACCGTCGAGGGCGCGCGCGACCAGCGAGCGCGTGTAGGCAAGCTCGATGCGATGGCCCACGCCGTAGCCGCCGCCGATCCAGCCGGTGTTGACCAGGTACACACGCGTGCGGCCGTCGGCAATGCGCTCGCCGAGCATCTTGGCGTAAACCATGGGGTCGAGTGGCATAAACGGCTCGCCGAACAGCGAAGAGAACGTGGGTGTGGGCTCGGTGACGCCGACCTCGGTGCCGGGAATCTTAGCCGTAAAGCCCGTCACAAAGTGGTACATGGCGGCGTCGGCCGTCAGACGCGAGATGGGCGGCAGCACGCCAAAAGCGTCGCAAGTCAGGAACAGCACGACACTCGGAGTGGTGCCCATGCCCTTAGTCCACGCGTTAGGAATGTGCTCCACGGGATAGGCCACGCGCGTGTTGTGCGTGATCGAGATGTCATCGTAGTTGGGCTTGCGGTTCTCGTCGAGCACCACGTTTTCGCAGATCGCGCCAAAGCGGACAGCGTTGAAGATCTCGGGCTCGTGGAAGGCGTCCAGGCCCTCGCATTTTGCGTAGCAGCCACCCTCAATGTTGAAGATGCCCATGTCGGACCAACCGTGCTCGTCGTCGCCGATCAGCAGGCGCGTGGGGTTGGCAGAAAGCGTGGTCTTGCCGGTGCCGGACAGGCCAAAGAACACGGCGGTCTCGTGCGTGACGGGATCCATGCTGGCCGAGCAGTGCATGGGCAGCACGTCGTCCTCGACGGGCAGCAGATAGTTCATGACGCTAAAGATCGACTTTTTAATCTCGCCGGAGTAGCCGGTGCCGGCGACCAGAATCACGCGTTCCTGGAAGTTGATGACCACGGCAGCGCTGGAGTTGAGGCCCTTGATGGCGGGGTCGCACTGGTAACCGGGCGCTGCGAGCACGCAGAAGTCGGGCTCGCCGGTGCGCGCGATTTCGCGGGCGAGCGGGCGGGCGAGCATCTGCTTAATAAAGAGTGCCTGGCTGGCACGCTCGCAGGCAACGAGCAGTCGACGCGTGTGGTTGCGGTCGGCGCCTGCCATGCCGCGGGTGACGAACACGTCGCGCTCGTTGAGATAGTCGACGATGCCGGCCTTGATGGCCTCAAAGCTCTCGACGGACAGCGGGCGGTTGACGGCGCCCCAGGCAATCTTGTCGTGAACATCGGGGGTGTCAACGATAAAGCGGTCATTGGGGGAACGGCCGGTACGCTCCCCC
>CABUQK010000128.1 GCA_902493615.1 uncultured Collinsella sp. | reverse complement strand
CATCCTCGGGCACGTGCTTTCCGCGCGACTCGAGTCCGCGAATGCAACCGTAGGCCATGGCGTCGTTGGAGGCATAGATGGCAGTACAGGTCGGATCGTCCGCCAGAGCCTGGCCTGCGGCATATCCACTCTGAGCCGTCCAGTCGCCACGGATGAGTCGCGGTGGCTCAATACCATGTGCGTACAATGTCTCGCGCCACCCCTCCTCACGCTGCATGCCCGAAAGCGAGCGCTCGGGACACGAGATAAAGTGAACGGTCTTGTGCCCCTGCCCCAGCAAGTACTCGACAACCTGGCGCGAGCAATCGAACTGGTCGTTATCGACCGTCGAGCACAGCGGGTGCTCCAGCATGGTAACGAGCACCGTCTGCATGCCGGGCAGCGGCTCAAAGGTGCCAAAGTCCGCCGGCATGCGGTTCATGATCACGACCATACCGTCCACCGGCAGCGCGCTCATACGCGATGATGCGCTCTCGAGGGTATAGGGATGCCCATCTACTTTAGTGAGGGTGATGGCGTAGCCATGCTTGTCGGCGGCGGCGGCAAAGCCCTCCATACGGTCGAGGTTGCCGGTACCGGTAATGTTGAACATGGCGACACCGACGGTCTTAAACTTGCCGCGGCGCAGCGATCGACCGGCAAAATTGGGACGATACCCCAGCTCGCGCATGGCGGCACGCACGCGCTCCTTGGTCTCGGGGCGCACGCTGGGCGAATCGTGCACCGTACGCGAGACCGTCTGCTCCGAGACGCCCGCGAGGCGCGCCACATCCTTAACGGATACCGATTTTTTAACAGCGGCCATTGGTCGATCTTTCCGTGTCAACGATGCCATTGACGGCATCCTGCGCAGTCATATTAAACGCCTTCAAGTATATCTAACGCCGCCTCTGCAATACGCTTACCACCCAAAACCTACCGTTCACCGACATTTTTGCTTCCCCGAACGGCTTTTGTCGCCCAAATGTTAACGTTGCCATTGTGCAAACACAGAGCCACCGGGCGGCTCAAACGTTTACGCGCAAGGAATCGACAGTTCGCAGGCACAGGAACCACCGGTTCGCGTCTTTTTTTTGTGTCGCAAAATGGCAACGTCAACATTTTGGCAACCAAACGTCAAAAGCTACTATCGTTGCCAACCCACCGACTCTTAGGAGCTTTGCATGGAGCAACTCATCGCCATCATCGAAAAGGGCCAGCCCTTTTTCAACGCGATCGCCCGCAACAAGTACCTCAAGGCGATCCGTGACGGTTTTATCTCCGTCATCCCCATCATCATCTTCTCGTCCATCTTTTGCCTGGTAGCCTCGGTCCCCAACATCTGGGGTTTCTACTGGCCCGATGACATCAACAACGCCCTGTGGAAGTGCTACAACTACTCCATGGGCATCCTGGCCATCGCCTGCGCCGCCACCACGGCCAAGCACTTCGCCGACGCTCAGAACCGCGATCTGCCCAAGAACAACCAGATCAACTTTATCTCGTGCATGTGCGCGGCCATCATCGGCTTCTTGCTCCTTTCGAGCGACACCATCGCCACGGACGCCGCCAGCGGCTTCAACACCACCTACCTTGGTTCCAAGGGCCTGCTGACCGCCTTCATCGCTGCGTTTGTGACCGGCATCATCTACAAGTTCTTCATTAAGCGCAACATCACCGTCAAGATGCCCGAGCAGGTTCCGCCCAACATCTCGCAGACCTTTAAGGACATCATCCCCTTCTCCGTCTGCATCACCGTCTTTTGGGTCTTTGACATCGTCTTCCGCGCTGCTTTTGGCTTCTGCTTTGCCCAGGGCGTCATCCAGGTGTTCCAGCCCCTGTTCACCGCTGCCGACGGCTATATCGGCCTCGCTGTGATTTACGGCGCCATGAGCCTCTTCTGGTTCGTCGGCGTCCACGGCCCCTCGATCGTCGAGCCCGCCATCGCCGCCGCTCTCGTTGCCAACATGACCGACAACCTAGCTGCGTTCCAGGCTGGCCAGCACGCTTCCGCCGTCCTGACCCAGGGTGCCCAGTACTTCGTCGTCTGCATGGGCGGCACCGGCGCCACGCTCGTCCTGGTCTTTATGTTCTGCTTCCTAGCCAAGTCCCAGGAGATGCGCGCCGTCGGTAAGGCCGCCATCGTCCCCGTCTGCTTTGCCGTCAACGAGCCGCTGCTGTTCGCCGCGCCCATCGTGCTCAACCCCGTCTTCTTTGTCCCGTTTGTCTTTGCCCCGATCGCCAACATCTGGATCCTCAAGATCTTTATCGACTTCTTGGGCATGAACGGCTTTATGTACACCCTACCTTGGACTGTCCCCGGCCCCATCGGCACCATCATGGGCTTGGGCTTCCAGCCGCTCGCCTTTGTGATGCTCGCCCTTATCCTGGTCGTCGACTTTGTTCTGTACTATCCGTTCTTCCGTGCCTACGACGCCCAGAAGTGCACCGAGGAGGCCGAGATCTCCCAGGAGGAGCTCGCCGCCAAGAACGCCGAGAAGGCCGCTAAGCTCAACGATGCCTTCCAGGGCAAGGCCGACGCCAAGAGCGTTGCCGCCGGCGCTGCTGCCGAGGCCGTGAAGGCCGACGCCCCCGCCGCTTCCGCAGCACCCGCCACCGAGGCTACGGCCACTAGCGACCTCAACGGCAAGCGCGTGCTCGTGCTCTGCCAGGGTGGCGGCACCTCGGGCCTGCTCGCCAACGCGCTGGCCAAGGCTGCCAAGGAGCGCGGCATTAACCTCGAGACCGCTGCCGAGGCCTATGGCAACCACGTGGACATGCTCCCCGACTTCGATCTGGTCGTCCTGGCCCCGCAAGCCGCCAGCTACCTGGCCGACCTGCAAAAGGACTGCGAGCGCGTGGGCAACAAGTGTGTCGCCTGCCGTGGCAAGCAATACATCGAGCTCTCCCAGAACGGCGACAAGTCTCTCGCCTTCGTAAGCGAGCAACTCTCGAAGTAAGTAACGCCCAGGGCCAGCCGACCATCCAAGACCGGCTGGCCCTTCGATTTAGACGATTGGATCATCATGTCCGTTAACCCTGCTAGCGTCACCAATCCGCCTGCGCAGTTTCCCGAGGACTTTGTCTTTGGCGGCGCCACCGCTGCCTACCAGGTAGAGGGCGAGACCCGCACTCACGGTAAGGGCAAGGTCGCCTGGGACGACTTCCTGGAGGCCCAGGGGCGCTTTTCCCCCGATCCCGCTTCGGACTTCTACAACCAGTACCCCGTCGACCTGGAACTGTGCGAGGAGTTTGGCATCAACGGCATCCGTCTCTCCATTGCCTGGAGCCGCATCTTTCCCAACGGGACCGGCGAGATCAACCCCGAGGGCGTCCAGTTCTACCACGACCTCTTCGCCGAGTGCCACAAGCACCACGTTGAGCCGTTTGTCACGCTGCATCACTTCGATACGCCGCTGTCCCTCTTTGAGAAGGGCGACTTCCTCAACCGCGAGACCATCGACGCCTTTGTGGACTTTGCCACCTTCTGCTTTAAGGAGTACGCCGACCAGGTGACCTATTGGTTCACCTTTAACGAGATCTGGGCGGACGCCTCCAACACCTACATCGAGGGTACTTTCCCCGGTGGCGTCAAGGCACATCTTGCCGAAGCCTTCCAGTGCGAGCACAACATGATGCTCGCCCACGCCAAGGCCGTGCTGGCCTTCCACAATGGCGGTTTTAAGGGCAAGATCGGCGTCATCCAGTCGTTGGAGTTTAAGTATCCGCTCAACGAGAACGACCCCGCCGACATCAAAGCCGCCAACAACGAGCACGTGCTGCAAAACCAATTTTTGCTCGACGCCACCTTCCGCGGCGACTACGCTCCCGACACCCTCGAGTGCGCCAACCGCCTGGCCGCCGTCTCGGGCGGTACCATCCAAATCCTAGACGAAGATCTGAAAATCATGCGCGAGGCCGCACTCTACAACGACTACCTGGGCGTTAACAACTACCAGTGCCGTTTCTTGAAGGCTTACGACGGCGAGAACGACCTGCACCACAACGGTACGGGTGAGAAGGGCACCGGCCGCTGGCGCGTTAAGGGCATTGGCGAGCATGTGAACAAGCCTGGCATCCCCACCACCGACTGGGACTGGATCATCTATCCCGAGGGCCTGTTCGATCTGCTCGTCTACATTAAGCAGCGCTACCCCAACTACAAGCAGATCTTCATCACCGAGAACGGCATGGGCTACAAGGACCCCTACAAGGACGGTTTTGTGGACGACCAGCCGCGCATCGACTACATCGAGCAGCACCTGCGCTGGTTGCTCAAGGCCATGGAGGTGGGCGTCAACGTGGGCGGCTACTTCCTGTGGAGCCTGCAGGATCAGTTTTCCTGGACCAATGGCTACAACAAGCGCTATGGCTTCTTCTACGTTGACTTTGAAACCCAGAAGCGCACGCCCAAGGCAAGCGCATACTGGTATAAGCACGTGGCGCAGACCCGTCGTCTGGACTAGCGGCTGGCGGGGTCGCC
>CABUQK010000127.1 GCA_902493615.1 uncultured Collinsella sp. | reverse complement strand
CAACGGGGTCGAATAGCGGTCTCAAACCGCACCGAATCGGCAGCGGCCGGACCGGGGTGGACAGTTAGTTCAGATACGTATAAATCCTAGAGCTGAATCAGGCACGAACACCCCTGTTTCGACTAATTTGGGCTCCTCGAGACCATGTAAACGTCCCGCTCGCCCTCCCAAGCATCCATTCAAACCCCATCCCAATCAAAAATTGCTCAAAACGCATCCCAAGCTGCCCCAGATTTATACGTATCTGAACTAACTGTCCAGACCATTCCGAACCAGGCCTCTTGTCAGCCCCAAGTGATCCGTTTTCCTCCGTCCCCAACGGATCAATAAGAAAAGAGGGGCTGTCCCACACTTGGCGGGACAGCCCCTCTGGCTTCGGCATATGCGAAACGGCTCGCTAGTAGCCCTGGCCGTAGCCTTGACCCTGGCCCTGGCCCTGCTGGCCTAACAGCTCCTCCAGGTACTGGCGCAGCTGCTCGTCGGTAATACCGCCGTTGCCGGTGTCGGTCGAACTGTCGTCCTGCTGCTGGTTCTGCAGCTCCTCATCGGAGCCCAGCTCGACGGTGACCTTCTTCTCTTCCTTGCCGCGCATGAGCGTGATCTCGACCTTCTCGCCCACCTCGTGGCTGCGCAGCGCGATGATCAGGCCATCGGCGCTCGTGATCTCGTCGTCGCCCAACTTGGTGATGACGTCGCCCTCCTGAATGCCGGCCTTGGCGGCAGGACCGTCCTCAACGACGCTCGCCACATACGCGCCGCTATCGGTGCTCAGCTTGTTGGTGCGGGCGTTGAGCGCGTTGACGCTCGAAAGCGTAGCGCCCATGTACGGATGCACCGGCGTCTTGCCGCCGATGATCTGGTCGGCAATGTTCTTGGCGTAGTTAACGGGAATAGCAAAGCCCACGCCCGAGCTGGAGCCCGAGTAGCTCTCGATGAGCGAGTTGATGCCCACCAGCTCACCGTTGTCGTTGACGAGCGCGCCGCCGGAGTTGCCCGGGTTGATGGCGGCATCGGTCTGAATCATGTTGGCATAGATGGTGTTACCGCTGGTAGAGCTCATGGCCGTGGAACGATAGAGCGCCGACACGATACCCGTGGAGACAGACTGCTCGTTGCCGAACGGCGAGCCGATCGCCATAACCCACTCGCCAACGTTGAGCTTGGAGGAGTCGCCAATTTCGATCGGCGTGAGCTTGGAGGCGTCGGCGTCCTTGAGCTTGATGACGGCCAGGTCGCTCGAGGCGTCGTTGCCCACGAACTCGGCCTCGTAGGTGGTGCCGTCGTCCATGGTAACCACGTACTGGTCATAGCCATCGACCACGTGGTTGTTGGTGAGGATGTGGCCCTCGGTATCGAGCACCACGCCCGAGCCGACGCTGCCCGAGCTGTCCGACTCGTCGGCAGACTGCGAAAGCGAGCCATTCTGACTACCGCTCGAAGTGGCGGTAATGGAAACCACGGAGGGCAGGGCCTTAGCAGAAACGGCCTCGGCCAGCGTGGTGTCCTCGGAATCAATCGTAATCTTTTGCGTCGACGAACCCGAAGCACCCGCCGTCACGGCATTCTTGCCGCCACCGATATCGAGCGTACCGCTCATAATGAGCGCGATGACCAGCAGGGCGCCGCAGGCACAGCCGGCGAGTGCCGTAATAAAGATCGGCAGCTTTTTGGTCTTGGTCTTGACCACTGTGTGCTTGTTCACGACCTGCGCACCGCCCAGCGGCTTTCCGGTCTGCGTGTCGTAGGCCTGCACGTAGGGAATGTTGCTGTCGGCAGGCGTCGACTCCACCTGCACGCGCGGCTGCTGCTGGGTCTCGCCGGCGTTGCCCGCATCCTGGGGACGCTGGGAATCGTACTCGCTCATAGCTGCGATCCTTTCGTCACATAACCAAAGGCCCGCCAAACATGTGGCGGGCCATCATTGTTCACGTTGAGTTGTACCCCAATATGCGGGCGTACGTGTATGAGAACGCAATCTTTTAGGAAGGCTTAAGTTCTGTTGCAGGCCCGAAAGGAACCCGCATCTGCGTCAAAACCACTACAAAGGCGCGTGTCCCCTTTGTGGTGGAAATCTAGTCCTTAAACAGATAGCCCACGCCGCGGACGGTGGTGATGTGCGCCGCGATCTGCGGGCCCACCTTGGAGCGGATGCGTCGGATGTGCACGTCGACGGTGCGCGTGCCACCGCAGTACTCAAAGCCCCACACGCGGTGCAGCAGCACCTCGCGGCTGTAGGCGCGGTTGGGGTGCGTCGCCAAAAAGCTCAGCAGCGAGTACTCCATCAGCGTCAGGTCGATGGGCTCGTTATCGAGCGTCACCTGGTAGGTGGCCAAGTTGATCTCGAGGTTATCGATGTTGAGCACATCGTCGGCGGCGACGGTCTCCTCCTCGCCCATCAGGCGCTGCGCACGAGCCTTGAGCTCGTTGGGCGTCGCCGTGGGGCATACAAAGTCGGCATGCGCGTGATTGGGCAGGCGCAGGGTGCCGAGCGCCTCATCGTCGACGATCACCAGCATGGGGACACCGCCGCGATCGTCAAGCCACTTGGCAATCTGATCGATGCGGTCGCTGCGGATGCCGTCGGAATCGAGGATCAGCAGGTCAAAGTCGTGCGCCGCAGTCGGCGAATCGGGGGTTGCCAGGCTCACCTCGACACCCAGGGTGGTCGTCAAGCTGCGGGCAAACTCGTGGAAGCGCGTCGTGCGCGCCATGAACAGGGCACTCTTTTCGGACATATCGGCCTCCAAAGAAATGAGCTCAATCGTACTGGAACAAGCCAGAGCGATTAGGAGTTCGCCAGGTAGTGCTTGATCTCCCACTCGGTGATCGTAGACTCAAACTTATGCCACTCGTCGCGCTTCTTTTTGAGGAAGAAGCTGTGGATGTGCTCGCCGAGGGCATCCTTCATAAACTGCGAGTCCTCAAACACGTCGAGCGCCTCTTTGAGCGAACGCGGCAGCGGCGTGTAGCCGGCCTCGACCATCTGACGGTCGGTAAGCTTGAGCGTCTCGGCCGTTGCCTCGGGCGGGAGCTCCAGCTTGCGCTCGATGCCGTCCAGACCAGCCGCCAGCGTGACGGCGTTGACCAGGTACGGATTGGCCATGGGATCGGGACTGCGAAGCTCGATGCGCGTGGACAGTTGCTTGCCGGGCTTGTAGACCGGGATGCGGACCATGCTCGCGCGGTTGCGCAGGCCCCACGTGGCGTACTGCGGCACGGAGTCGCCGCCCGTGGTGATGCGCTTGTACGAGTTGACCGTGGGGTTGGTGATGGCGCTAATCTCGCGCGCGTGTGCCAGAATGCCGGCCATATAGTGCTTGGCGACGTCGGAGAGATGGTACTTCTCGTCGTCCTCGCCCCAAAAGACGTTGTTGCCGTCGTGGTCGAACAGCGACTGATGCAAAAACATGGCGCTGCCGTCCTCGCCCGCCAACGGCTTGGGCATAAAGGAGGCGTGGCAACCGCTCTCGTAGGCCTGCTGCTTAATGATGAGTTTGGCCGTGGTGATGGCGTCAGACATGCTCAGGGCCTCGGCGTGGCGCAGGCTCATGCCGTGCTGCGAGCGGCCAGCGGCGTGGAAGGTGTACTCCACGGGCACGGACATCTTCTCGAGCGTGAGGACCGTGTTGCGGCGCAAGTCGCGAGCGGCATCGCTTACCGAAAGATCGAAGTAGCCCACGTTGTCGAGCGGCTCGGGGGTGTGCTCGTCGGGGAAGTAGTAATACTCCAGCTCGGCGCCCACGTTGAGCAGATAGCCAGCCTTCTCGGCCTTGCGGAACATGCGGCGCAGGGCATCGCGCGGGTCGCCGGCAAACGGCTTGCGATCGGGAGTGCACACGTCGCAGAACACGCGGGCGACGCCGTTATGGCTCGGACGCCATGGCAGAATCTGGAAGGGCGAAGCATCGGGGAATGCGAGCATGTCGGCTTCCTCGGGCGTGGCAAAGCCCTCGATGGCGGAGCCGTCAAAGCCAATACCCTCCTCAAAAGCGACCTCGAGGTCCTCGGGGCTAATGGCAAAGTTCTTGAGGCGGCCGAGAATGTCGACAAACCACAGACGCACAAAGCGGATGTCACGCTGCTCTACGGAGCGGAGTACGTAATCGATGTTCTGCTGGTTCATGTCGCTCCCCTTTCTTTCGGGCGGGTTTCGACTGGTCTATATCGCAGATACTATCGCAGAAAAATGTTTCCGCAGGGTTAAAGCGTATCAAGCGCTCAAAAAACGTGTGCGAACAGGCAGTTGCGAACGAGCGGCTAGCGCGAGGTCGAGGCGCGGTGTTCGATGTGGCCGGGAATCTCGATGCGCTTGGGGGCGAGCTTTGCGGCCTCGCCCACGGTGGTGGTGACGACGTCGATGCGCTCGGACAGACGCTCGACCACGCGCTCGGCAATGGTGAGGGTGTCCTGCGCGGCCGTGGTCACGCCACCAAAGAGCACATGGTTCCAGGGGTAGTCGTCAAACGTCGCGATCTT
>CABUQK010000126.1 GCA_902493615.1 uncultured Collinsella sp. | reverse complement strand
CGAGCGCGCTGAGCTCCTCGAGGTCCCCGTCGTCCTCGTCATCGCCAACGGTTTTGCTCGGGGCCTCCTGGGGCACCAGCGAGGCGGCCTTGATGTCCAAAAGGGTTGCCGCGACCAGCAAAAAGTCGCTCGCCACGTCCAAGTCCAGCGCCTCGATGCGCTCGGCCTCTGTCAGGTATTGCTCGGCCACCTCGCTGATCGAGATGGCGCCGATATCAACTTTTTGGCGGGTTACCAGCTGCAGCAGCAGGTCGAACGGTCCGCTGTAGACCTGCGTCGACACGCGATACGACATCTTCGACCTCCTTTGACGGCGCCTTCGCGGCGCGGTTTGGGTGCATGTTGCGACCGTTTGGCACGATCGACCTGTAAGTTTACCTTAGATGCTGGCGATTGCGAAGTTGAGCAGCCATTCGGCCAGCGGATACACGGTAACGTCGAAATAGCGCCCGATCACGTCGATGCCGGTCCACATGGGCAGCAGGTACAGCACCAAGATGAGGATGGGCATGGCGTATTGCTGCAGGCGGTAGTAGTTAGCGAGCGCCTTGCCCTTGAGGAACGGAACGATGATCGATGAGCCGTCGAGCGGCGGGATCGGGATGAGGTTAAAGAACGCGAGCGACAGGTTGACCACGATAAAGGCGGCGCCAAAGTTCATGATTTGGGACGCCACGGTAAAGGACATGCTGGTGTAAAGGTTGCCGTATATCGCGTGTATAAGGGCGGCTGCGAGACACGCGAGCGCGATGTTCGATGCGGGGCCGGCCGCGCTCACCAGGACCTCGTCGCGTTTGGGGTGCTTGAGGTTATTGAGGTAGACGGGCACGGGCTTGGCAAAGGCAAACACCGGGCCGCCGGCGGCGAGCATCAGCAGCGGCAGGAGAATGGTGCCAAACGGGTCGATGTGGTTGAGCGGGTTGAGCGAGACGCGGCCACGGGAGCGGGCCGTCTTGTCGCCGAGCGCCCAGGCCGCGGCGGCGTGCGCGCTCTCGTGGATCACGATGCCAACGATGACGGCGACGGCGCTCGCGAGCAGGTTCATGAGGTAGCTGCTGGACATGTTGCTCCTCTAGCGGACGCGGCGCGAAGCACGCGTGAGCAGGTAGTCGGCCACAAACAGGATGACGGCCACGATGGCGTAATCCAAGCGGAACACACCGCCGAAGGGCGATGTGATGACGCCGTAGCCGGCGATGGCGCTCGGCAGTGCGCGCGAAAGCTCGACGACAAAGCCCACGATCTGCAGCTTGGCGGTGAGGCCGTTAAAGCACAGCAGCACGGTCATCGCGCTCATAAAGATGCCGCAGATGCGACAAGCGATGGCGATGATGCTCATCGCCACGGCGGTGGCTTTACGAGAGTTCACGCGCGGTCTCCTCTTCGATCTGGGTGGAAAGCTCCAGCCATTCGTCCTCGAGCTTGGGCAGCTCTTGCTTAAGCCCGTTATATTCCCCCAGCGCGGCGTTGAACTTGTCCTGATCGGCATAAAGCTCTTCGCTTGCCATCAATTCCATAAGCTCGTCATAGCGGGCGCGCTTTTTGTCCAGCTCCGCCTCGATCTTCTTAAGCTGGTTGCGCACGCCCTTAAGCTTTTTGTTGAGCGCGGCACGGGCCTGAGCCTCGGCGCGCTTTTGCTCCTTGGTTTTTTTGCCCTCGGCAGGCTTGGGGGCCGCAGCGGGGCTGTTGGTCTGAGCGGCGTTGGCTTTGGTGGGCTTGGCCGCCGCCGGCGCGCTCTCCCCTGCCGCCTCGGCGGCGGCGCGGGCAGCGAGGTCTTCGCGCTTGTAGAGGTAGTAATCGTAGTCGCCGTCGTAGACCGTGACCTTACCGTCGCGGATGTCGATGATGCGGTTGGCCACGGCGCGTACCAGGTGCTCGTCGTGGCTGATCAGCACGATGGTGCCGGGGAAGTTTTGCAGGGCGTTCTCGAGCATGTCCACCGAGTCGATGTCCAAGTGGTTGGTGGGCTCGTCCAGGCACAGGAGCGCCTCGGGTGCCACGAGCATCTTTGCTAGGGCCAGACGAGCCTTTTCGCCGCCGGAGAGGACGCGGACCTGCTTTTCGATTGCGTCGCTGTCGCTAAACAGGAAGGCACCAAGCAGACTACGCTGCTGGGGCACGGTCCACTTGGGCGTGACGGTATCGATCTCTTGCAGGACGGTGTTGGACTCGGTCATGCCCTCGAGCGCGTGCTGGGCATAGTAGGCGACGCCGACATTGGTGCCCAGGTCGCGCGTGCCGGTAGTGGGCGGCTCCAGGCCAGCGAGGATCTTCATGAGGGTGGACTTACCGGCGCCGTTAGGGCCGACGAGCGCCACGTGCTCGCCGCGGTAGAGCTTGAGGTCGATATCGCTGTAGATATGCTTGTTGCCGTAGGACTTGGAAACGCCCTCCAAGCCCACGACCATGTCGCCCGAGCGCGGCGGGTCGGGGAACTTAAAGTCGATGTGCTTGTGGCCCTCGGGCAGGATGACGAGTTCCTTTTTGATCTGCTCGATCTTGCGGATGCGCTCCTGCGCCTGGGCGGCCTTGGTGGGCTTGTAGCGGAACTTGTCGACGAAGACCTGCATGTGGGCGATGTCGCGCTCCTGGGCAGCGCGCTTGGCGCGCATCTGCTCCAGGTTGTCCTCCCGCTGCTTGAGGTAGCTGCTGTAGTTGCCGGTGTAGGTGGTTACGCGGCGGTTCTCGAGCGCGGCGACGTGGTCGACGCAGGCGTCCATGAAGGCGCGGTCGTGGCTGACGATGAGGACGGCGCCGTCGTAGTTGGCGATAAAGCCGCGCAGCCACTGGACGCTTTCGAGGTCCAGGTGGTTGGTGGGCTCGTCCAGAAGCAGCAGGTCGGGATGGCGCAGGAAGAGCTTGGCGAGCGCGATGCGCATTTGCCAGCCGCCCGAGAACTCGGAACACGGGCGCTCAAAGTCGGTGACCTTAAAGCCCAGGCCGGACAGGATTTTGCGAGCATTGCTCTCGAGCTCGTAGCCGCCCAGGTGCTCAAAGCGGTCCTGGACCTGGCCGTATTCGTTAAGGAGTGCATCGACGTCCTTGCCCTGCTCGGAGAGCTCGGTGATCTGGGCTTGCAGCTCGTTGGCGCGCTCGCCCATGCGGCGTATTTCTTTGGCCGCCGCCATGACCTCGGCGAGGATGGTAGTGTCCTTGTGCTCCAGGTTGGTTTCCTGCTCTAGGTAGCCCACCTGGCAGTCCTTGGCGTACTGGACCTGGCCGGCGTCGGGGCTGTCGATGCCCATGATGATTTTGAGCATGGTGGTTTTGCCGGCGCCGTTGGGTCCCACGAGCGCAAAGCGCTCGCCGGGGTTGATCTGGAAAGACGCGCCGCTAAAGAGGACGCGCGCGCCGAAGCTTTTTTCGATCTTGTCGACCAGGAGGATCATGGTGCCGCCTTTGACCTTGTGTGCCTATATGAAAAAAGGCCCCAACTTGCGTTGGAGCCTCATTCAATGCTCGGGTGGAGACGAGGGGGATCGAACCCCTGACCTCTTGACTGCCAGTCAAGCGCTCTCCCAGCTGAGCTACGCCCCCGTGCGAAGAAGTACTATACGGGAACTCGGACGGCGATGCAAGGACAATTTTGGAAAAACTTTCCGGAGGCGCGGGCGCCGCTGGGACGAGAGCGCGGCACGGACTCGAGGGCAAGGGACCCGCGATGCCGGATCCGGCCCGCGGGGCGCGCCCAGGGCATCTCGGGTTCCGCCGCTCGCCGGTTTTCGCTTCCACCCCACGGGCCGCCATCCGCCCAACGACCATCCCGCCGGCGCCGGGCCCATTATCGGGGCCAATCGCGCTCCCGCCGACCCGGCGATTTCAAAACCATGCCGGTTTACGGGGCCAGGCCGGGAACCCCCGAGCATGCCGTAATCGGTAAAATCAAAACCGCAGGTAGACGACTTGCGCATTCAGCGAAATGCAGGGTATGGACGGCCGGTCCGGGTCCAGCCCCGTAATCCGGCGTAGTTTTGAAATGATACTAATTCACTAGCAGGAAAACTAGGTCGTTCTAGCGCCTTGTTGCCGGCTAATTTCCGAGTTCCAACCAGTTGCACAGAACATTTGCTCGCAGTCGCGTCTCGGCGCGCTTCATTGCCTCGGATTTGGCTTTATATCGAATCCCCAAACGACTGCAGACGCTTTTGACTATGGCGTCTAGCTGTTTTTTGTCGTTAAGCATATCGTGGGTTACCAGGAACACATCGAAACCCATGCTCTGGAGCGCAGTCATGCGCTCCGCATCTTGGTCAAGTACCGCGCCTGACCCATGGATGACCTCACCTTGGATTTCGATAATTGCTGCCTTCATTAGGATTGGGTTTACAATCACGATGTCACCGTAGCAAACCTTTTGACCTGCGATGCTTTGGGCTTCCTCGGATAGAGGGGTTAAATCGTTGAGGTATACGTATCTGAATCCTGAACCACCTAGACGTCGAGAACGACTTAGAAGCAGGACCCCCGCGACCTCGAGTGGAGATGCAGCAATGCCGATAACCTGCTGAGCGGCATCAT
>CABUQK010000125.1 GCA_902493615.1 uncultured Collinsella sp. | reverse complement strand
CTTGATACCTTCAGGCAATCCATGAAGAAACTCCTGCGTTTAAAAGTACGTTTTAACTGCAATAACTGTATCGTACCGAGTGGACTCGGTAAAGGCACTATTCCTCTTTGGCAAGATCGAAGGTCACAGTGATTCGATCACGCGAAACACGAATCTTTGGGTCGCCGCAAAGGTTGAGATAGTACCGGGCGGCAAGGTCATTAAAGTCACGCTCCACAGCACGCGAAAACTGTGCCATGTCATCCTTGGCAATACGTAGCCCGCGACGATCCTTCGCAAGATCGACAGGAGCCGGCGCATGCGAGGACGAATCACGCTCGCGCAGCAGACGCGCGGTCACACCGCGAACGGGCTTAATCTGCCCTGCCAAAATGCGATGAGCCGTGCGCTCGGACATCTCAAGACCCAAACCCGAACAGATACGGATAAAGTCCTCGGCATCAGAGGCAAGGCCTAAACGATCGACAACCGGAAGCTCGCTCTCGTCATCAATAAACAGGAGACGAGACGTATCGAGCCGACTTGACGCCTGAGCATAAAGGGTCGCGGCAATCTCAGACGGAGAACCAAGATAGACATCGCAACCACGCAGCTCCTCGAGCGCAAACTCACAGGCAGCGCGAATAATATTATGCGGGCCGCGAGCACAGACATAACGTCCGTCCTCATCCTTGACGGCCTGGGGCCAGCTGGACTGATCGGCACGCTCACTGAGGCGGTCGGCTGCAACGCTCACCTTAAAGGCCGAGCCAAGATCGACGCCGGACGTGACCACACGGGCCTCGTCGGTGTTCTGCTTGATCGAAAACAATGCCATGCCACGACCGTGAACGCCCCAACGGTCCATCTTCATGCTCTCGAGCTTGGAGGTAACGCGGGCATCGAAGATTCGCTCTTGCATATCCTGCGGAACGCCCGAACCGTTATCCAGAAAGACAAGCGTGCGGACGCCATCTTCCTTGGTCGTGGCGAGATAGACCTTGTCGGCGCCGGCATCGCGAGCATTACGGAGCATTTCGATGACGATATCCTCGACATGCTGAATGTCGTGTTTTGCCTGGCGCCGCTCGGCCTCCGAAACGCGGAGGCGGACATACCCCTCGCCAAGGTTCTCCTCGACGCGAAGGTTGCCCTCCCCCGACATCGACGCGATAAATGAGATGAGCTCGTTCGCGTCGCTCATGTTATTTAGCGATATCGACAGCGCGGCTCTCGCGAATCACGACGACGCGCACCTGACCGGGATACTCCATCTCTTCCTCGATCTGATGGGCGATATCGTGTGCCAGGACCGTGGACTGGGCATCGGAGATCTTGTCCGGCTGAACCATGACGTGGACCTCGCGACCAGCCTGCATGGCATAGGTACGCTCGACGCCTTCATGGGAGTTGGCAATCTCCTCGAGCTTCTCAAGACGCTTGATGTAGTTCTCGGCAGACTCGCGACGGGCACCGGGGCGAGAGGCGGAGACGGCATCGGCGGCCTGTACCAGGACATCGAGCACCGTGTTGGGGTCGACATCGGCATGGTGAGCCTCGATAGCGTGAACGATAACGGGCTTCTCGCCATAACGGCGGGCAAGCTCGGCGCCGATGACGGCATGCGGGCCCTCGACGTCGTGGTCGATTGCCTTGCCCAGGTCGTGCAGCAGGCCGGCGCGCTTAGCGGTCACAACGTCCAGGCCAAGCTCGGAAGCCATCACGCCGCACAGATCGGAAACCTCGAGGGAGTGCTGAAGCACATTCTGACCAAACGAGGTACGGTAGCGCAGGGCACCAAGGGTCTTGACGATCTCGGGGTGCAGGTCGTGGATACCGGTATCAAAGGCAGCCTGCTCGCCAGCCTCGCGCACGCGCTGCTGAACCAGGTCGGCAGCCTTGTGATACATCTCCTCAATGCGGGCGGGGTGAATGCGGCCGTCGGCGATGAGGTTCTCGAGGGCAACACGGGCGGTCTCACGACGGACCGGGTCGAAGCTCGAAAGAACGACGGTCTCAGGCGTGTCGTCGATCACGAGGTTGACGCCGGAAACCTGCTCGAAGGTCCGGATGTTGCGACCCTCGCGACCGATGATACGGCCCTTGAGGTCATCAGAGGGAATGTGCACGGAGGTAACGGTGACCTCGGCTGTGTGGTCGGCAGCGCAGCGCTGAATCGCCAGGGACAGAATCTCCTGGGCGGTCTTGTGGCACTCGGCGCGAACCTGCTGCTCGGACTCGCGAATGATCGTGGCAGCCTCGTGGGTGACCTCGCCGCGAACCTTATCGAGGAGCTCCTTGTGGGCGTCCTCACGGGTCAGGTCGGCGATACGCTCGAGCTCGGAGGTCTGCTTGGCGCAGAGCTCCTCAAGCTCGCGGGAGCGCTTCTCGACCTGACCGGCCTGGCTGGACAGCTGGTGCTCACGCTTGTCGAGAGCGTCGTTTCGGCGATCAAGGGACTCCTCGCGCTGCATCACACGGTTCTCGAGCGTACGAATCTCGCTCTTACGCTGCTTGTCCTCGGCCTCGGCGGCCTGCTTGTTCTTGATGATCTCCTCTTTAGCCTCGAGCAGAGCCTCTTTTTTGAGGGTCTCGGCCTGACGCTTAGCATCACCGATCAGGGACTCAGCCTGTGCGTGTGCCGACTGGATCTTTTCGTCGGCCTCGTGAAGACTACCCTGCTTGGCGGTGCGCATGTAGGCAATGGCGGCGATGGCACCCAAAACGATGCCAACGAGCGCTGCGATGATAGGCATGCTCACTCCTTTTTATGGATTCGTTACACAACAAAGCGAACCGTCCTTACGAACGGCTCGCGACATTTGAGTAATATGGGCGCAGCTTATGCGGGTCGGATACAGATAAACATATAAACAAACTCATCACAGATGAGCACATATCACAAAGCAAATGACCGTGTTTATCGTACGTTGAACCACAACAACTGTCAAATAAATGGCCCCGGCACGGCGGCTAAAACACGGTGAACGGCAGGGCCACAAAACACATACGCCTAAACCGCACATTCCTCGCGTTCGGCATCGAGACGTGCCTTAACGGCATCGGCGGCGACGTGATACGAGAAGCCCTTGCCCATCAAAAACCGAACCAGTTTTTCGAATTCGCGCGTCTCTGGAACACGCCGCTTGGCGAGCAGGGCTGACGCACGCGCCAAATCGTCTTCGACGGCAAAATAATCCTCGGGATAACCGGGAATGTCATCGAGCACGACATGACGGCGCTTGAGCTCGGTCTCGATTTTGCGCTGTCCCCAACCGCGCCGCTTGCGCTCCTCGATAAAGTACGAGCAAAAGCGTCTCTCGTCTAAAAAACGATACTCGGTGGCGCGCTCGACGGCGAAATCGATCGCAGGCTGGTGAAAGCCGTAGCGAGCCAGCTTGTCACGGACCTCACCCGTCGCATGGTCGCGGCGCGATAACATCTCGGTCACCATGGTAAGTGCACATTTACGCTCAATGAGCTGCACCGCCTCACGGAAGTTGTCCCAATCACAGGGAAGATCGGGGCGGTTTTTGACATACAGCCGCGCGACCCGCACGGGAATCCAAATGGACCGCTCAAAACCGCCCTCAAGCTCACAATCGATATGTGCGCAAGGCTTTTTGGACGCATACCCGCTCGAGAACGAGGAGGCCGCCTTCTTATCGGGAAAGACGACCGTGGCCTCGGTCACCGTATACGACATGAGCGTAACCGCTACTCGTCGTCATCATCGAGCATGGCGGAACCATCGATGGCGTAAAGCTCGTCAAACTCCTCAGGCGCAGGCTGATCGGTCAGCTCGACCTCGGACGGAGCATCGTCATCAAACTCAAGTCCACAGGCAAGGCGGACCTTATGCTCAATCTCGTCGGCACAATCGGGGTGTTCGCGCAGGAACGCCTTGGCGGCCTCGCGACCGTTGCCGAGCTTATCCTCGCCATAGGCAAACCAGGAGCCCATCTTCTTGCAAATGCCGCACTCGACAGCCATGTCCAGAATCGAGCCCTCCTTAGAGATGCCCGTACCGTACATGATGTCGAACTCAGCAGAACGGAACGGAGCTGCCACCTTGTTCTTAACGACCTTGGCGCGCACGCGGTTACCGATAACCTCGTCCTTAAGCTTAATGCTGTCGATGCGGCGAATGTCGATACGCACCGAAGAGAAGAACTTAAGGGCGCGGCCGCCCGTCGTGGTCTCGGGGTTGCCGAACATGACGCCGATCTTCTCACGCAGCTGGTTAATGAAGATGCACGTCGTGTTGGACTTGGACAGCGAGCCGGCGAGCTTGCGGAGCGCCTGGCTCATCAGGCGAGCCTGAAGACCGACCGTAGTGTCGCCGATTTCTCCCTCGATCTCGGCACGCGGGGTCAGCGCGGCGACGGAGTCGACGACGATAGCATCGATGGCGCCGGAACGCACGAGCATGTCAACAATCTCGAGCGCCTGCTCACCCGTATCGGGCTGGGAAATCAGTACCTCGTCGATATCCACGCCGATGCGCGCGGCATACGTGGGATCAAGCGCGTGCTCGGCATCGATAAATGCCACAACGCCACCCATTGCCTGGGCCTCGGCCAGGATCTCGAGCGAAAGCGTCGTCTTACCGGAGGATTCAGGACCGTAAATCTCGACGATACGGCCGCGC
>CABUQK010000124.1 GCA_902493615.1 uncultured Collinsella sp. | reverse complement strand
GCGCTTGGCAATCTCGCGTGCCTCGCTACGGGTCTCGGCGGCCTTAATCTTGAGCGAAATCTCCTGCAGCTGATCCCAGGTGTAGTCGTCAAGCGAACCGCGGATGCCGTCCAGGTAGTCGGGGATGCCGAAGCCATGGGTCGCCGCCCCAATGACGCTGAGCCCCGCAACGGCTGCAACGACGCCACCGATAATAAACCGGCGGCGGGTCATGGCATCGTGCCGGGCCTGCTCCAGGATCTCTCGCGCGCGCTCGCCGGCGACGTCGACCTTAAGGTGCGTACCGGAGTCGATGTCGATTGCGGCGTCACTGCCCGCGCCCTCGCGGCCCTCGGATTCGGCATCGGTGAGGTATGCCGAGAGCACCTCGAGCATCTGCTGCTCGGTAGGACGATCGCACTGCTCGACTGAGATGCCTTTCATGATGATCTGGACGAGCGCTTCGTCGTCATTGCATCGCGGCTCGAGCGGTGCCGGCTTGGTCTTGGTCTTTATGAGGTAGAACGAGCCGGTTGCCGCGGCACCCGTCGACTCAACATCGAACGGTTTGCGACCGCTGTAGAGCTGGTACAGAATGCTCGAAAGCGCATAGACGTCGATTGCGGGCGAGCGGCGAAGGGCCGCGATGCCTTCGATATCCTGCGTGAGCATCTCGGGCGCGGCGTATGCGGGCGTGGCAAAACGCCAGATGTCGGCGCGCCGGGTGATCGTGTCGTCGCCGAGAGCCATGGTCGCGGAGCCCATGTCGATGAGGCAGGGGTCAAAGGAACAATCAGCAATCTGCTGCTCGAGCGTTCGGCTAGTGGTGCGGAACATGATATTGGCAGGCGACAGGTCGCGATGGATGACCGGATTCACGAGGCCTTGGGTCATCAAGAGCGCACGAAGCACGGCGTTTCCGACGGCGGCGACCATCTGGGTGGTCAGCCCGCCCGAGGCGTCGTGCGGAAGCAGGGGCAGCGCCTGCTTGAGCGAGGTGCCCTCGACCCACTCCATGAGGATGAGCGGGTCGTCCTCGCACGATCCGTAGCCATAGACGCGCGGAAATCCGCGCAGGTGCGAGACGGTACACAGATGACGGTACTCCTCGAACAGCGCGGCGGTGCTGGCCAGGTGCGCTGCCGATTGCTCGGCGGGGCGGTCGGGGGCTTGGCCGGAAAGGATGGCGTTGTCCTTGAGTAGCTTGACGGCAAAGACCTCGCCGCTCGTGTTGGTCGCGCGCAGCACGTGTCCGATGTTGCCGTTGTTGCGGTGGGCCGTCTGGAGAATAAGCGTCATAAACCGACGCTTGGCGTCGTCCTCGGCGCTGGGGTCGACCGCCACGGCGGTGTCGAACGTGTCAAGACGGATGAGTTTGTCGCCATAGGCGCTATCGGTAGTATCCATGGCGTTCCTTTGTCTGGCATGGGTTGCCGCGCGTATACGTGAGCAGTGCGGATATCGGTAAAGCACCATGATAGCCGCACTGCCCACGTATACCGCTGAGTATTGTCGTTTACGACGCAGAAGGTAGAAGACGAAAGACGGACGGCGACCGTCTTCCGATCGCCGTCCGTGCTAGTCCACAATGACAAGGAATGTCGTGTAGAGACCCAGATGGAGCCTGTCGCTGTTGGCGATTTCCACGGGGGGATAGATCTTGCCGGGCTCGCGTTGGTCGCGCGGCGGCTCAATCACAATATCGCCGTCGCCTGCACCCGATTCGAGTACCGTGCCGTTGGTCGATCCAAGGCCCTGGGCGTACCAGTGCTCACCCTCAAGCCAAATGCGAAGATGCTCGCGCGATGCGTCGGCGCCCACATCGGTGATGCTGGGCGAGGTTTTGGGCAAAGAACCAATTACGGTGCCGCGCGGATCGCGTGTGAGGGGATGGATTTGCATGTCGGCGCAGTTGTCGGCATGGGTTCTGAGCAGACCGAGGTTGGGGGCGACGGTGCGCGGCTGCTCCAGGCTGCTCATAAAGCCACGTCCGACGGTAGTTTCGGTGGTGCCAAAGTGCCCGCCCGTCTTGCTGTCGCAAAAGCGCTCGACGGTGGCCACGCCCTGAACGGGATCGGCGAGCGCCCCCGTTGCCACAAAGAGCATAAGGTAAAGCGTGCTTTTCTCGCGCACGGTATTGCCGTCAAAGTTGTCGATGCGATTGAGGGCATTTGCATATAGGCGGCTGTCCAGCTTGTAGCTGGCGAGAGCCGACATCATTTCGTTGGCGGCCGGACCGCGATAGTGCTCGGCGATTGCCCGATAGGCGGACTCGCCGCCGCCGAGCTTGCTGCAGATTGCCGCGGAAAGGTTGAGCGTGGTGACGGTAAAGTCGCTGTAGATGGAGGGCGCGCACTGGTCAGGCTTGCGATGGACGATGTAACGGGTGAGATACGAGCGGTTGGAAGAGCATTTCTCGAGCAGGGTACTGCCGAGATAAGAGTTTCCATTGATGAGCATTCGGGCGATCTCGAGATGTTTAAGACCGCCGAACGAGCGAATATCGTTATAGAGGACCGAGCAAGGCGTCTCTGCTGCCACGGATACCTCCTTTGATTGCTTCCTAGCCAATATGGCGATAGGAATTAATGGCCCCCGGTGGGCGACGTATTAAATGGCTGCGCAATATATAGCGTAACCAAAGCAACATTATAGGCCACATGTTCGAAATTGCAGGAAGACTGAGAGATTTGGTTTGGACTGGACGGAAATCCCCTTCTGTTTTGATCTATAACAATTAGGGCCGATTTTACTCGGTAACTGTTACGGATTGAGACGTTTGTGAACCGTGTCGACCGTTTGTCTCGATCTGTAACACGTAGAGGAAGATTTGCCCTGTAGATGTTACAGATTGAGACAATCAGCCAGGCCCGCCCCGTCCGCCTCGTCATCTGTGGTTTACGTGGGGGCATGCGAAGCACGGGTATACTAACCGGCGGCGAATCTGCTCCATCGCTTAGAGCTGCTGCGTCTGGACGGCGCGTGATAGGGCTGCCAAAGCGATCGCCAGCGTGCTGAGCAACGTCCTCTCTGTGCGCACCCGTTTTTGTATGTATTAGCGCACTACCAAGCACGCCCGCGCGGCCGCATGCCGTGCCCATAACGCGTGCAGATAAGGAACAACGACATATGCGTAATTCTGTATCTGACGTCACCGACGCCGAGATCCTGGACGAGGCCCGCGAGGCCATGACCCAGGCTGCCTTCGATGCCGCCGATGAGGCCAATGCTGCCCAGGCCGTCGAGTCCGCTACCGAGAGCCTGCCCGCCTTTGACGAGCTGGGCCTCTCCGACGAGATGCTTCGTGCTATCGAGAACCTGGGCTACACGGCGCCCACGCCCGTGCAGGCCGGCTCGATCCCCGTAGTGCTCGAGGGCCGTGACCTGCTTGCCGCCGCTCAGACCGGCACCGGCAAGACGGCTGCCTTTTTGCTGCCGACCATGAACAATCTGGAGCACATCGCTCCTCCCAAACCCGTGCGCGAGCGCGGCGGCCGCAACCGCCGTCGCGGTGTTAAAAAGCCCGAGGGCAACGGCCGCGGCCCCGTGATGCTCGTCATCACCCCCACGCGCGAGCTTGCCCAGCAGATCGACGAGGTCGCGAGCAAGATCGCCGACGTCACGGGCCACGTTGCCGTGACCGTCGTGGGCGGCGTGAGCTACAAGCCGCAAACCGCTGCCCTCAAGTACGGCTGCGACATCCTGGTCGCAACGCCGGGCCGTCTGGTCGATCTGATCGAGCAGGGTGCCTGCCATCTGGACGAGGTCAAGGTGCTGGTGCTCGACGAGGCCGACCGTATGCTCGACATGGGCTTTTTGCCTGCCGTCCGCCGCATTGTGCGCGAGACGCCGGCCGAGCGCCAGACGCTGCTGTTCTCGGCGACGCTCGACGAGGAGGCCGTGGGCGAGATCACCGACCTGGTGAGCGACCCGGCACGCGTGGAGATCGCGCCCGCCACGTCGACCGCCGACACCGTCGACCAGTTTGTGTTCCCGGTGTCCATCGAGGCCAAGAACAACCTGCTGCCCGAGTTCCTCAAAAAGGAGGGCCCGGAGCGCACTATCGTCTTTATGCGCACCAAGCACCGCGCCGACAGCTGCTGCCGTCGTCTGGAGCGCAAGGGCATCAAGGCCGCCGCGATTCACGGCAACCGCAGCCAGGCCCAGCGCGAGCGTGCCCTTTCGGCCTTCCGCGACGGTACCGTTGACGTGCTGGTGGCAACCGACGTGCTTGCCCGCGGCATCGACATTAGCGACGTGCGCTACGTCGTGAACTTTGACGTGCCGGCCGAGCCGACCGACTACATCCACCGCATTGGCCGCACGGGCCGCGCCGGCGAGCTGGGCTGGGCCATCACGTTTGTGACCGAGCAGGACGTCGATGAGTTCTACGAGATCGAGAAGCTCATGGACAAGACCGCCGACATCTACGAGGCCGGCGACCTGCACGTGGGTCCCAACCCGCCCGCGGTTGATCCCGAGCGCGACCCTGCGGCCTTTAAGGTGAAGAAGAAGACCAAGCGCGGCAAGTCCAAGAGCAGGAAGAAGCTTGAGCAGGCGCGTCGCGACGGCAAGCGCAACGGCGACGATTACGGCGATGTGGCCGGTCGTTCCAACCGCGGTCGCGACGAGCGTCGCGGCGACGGCGAGCGTCCGAGCCGTCCCAAGCGCGGCGGCAAGACCCGCGTACGCGAGGGCGTTCAGGCTCGCGTGGACGAGGCCGTGGAGAGCGTGGCCCGCGAGATGGCTGCCGAGGAGCGCG
>CABUQK010000123.1 GCA_902493615.1 uncultured Collinsella sp. | reverse complement strand
CGACGAGGAGCTTCAGGCGAACGGCCTGCACAAGGGCTTTATCGGACCGGTCAACCTGCCCGAGGGCATCCGTCTGGTGTGCGACGAGAGCCTGCGCGAGTCCAAGCAGTGGGCCTGCGGTGCCAACGAGGTCGATTATCACTTTACCGGTGCCTGCCCCGAGCGCGACTTTACCGTCGATGAGTGGGCCGATCTGGTCACCGTTGTCGCCGGCGACCCCTGCCCGCACTGCGGCAATCCGCTCTCCGCTGCCCGCGGCATCGAGGTCTCTCAGGTCTTCCAGCTGGGCACCAAGTATTCCGAGGCCATGGGTGCTACCTTTATGGACGAGGACGGCAAGGAGAAGCCGCTCATCATGGGCTGCTACGGCGTTGGTGTGTCCCGCTCGCTCGCTGCCGTCGTGGAGCAGCACAACGACGAGCACGGTATCGTCTGGCCGGTCTCCGTTGCCCCGTACGAGGTCGCGGTGATTCCGCTCGATCCCAAGAAGGAGGAGTGCGCTACCGTCTGCGAGCAGATCGTTGATGGCCTGTGCGCCGAGGGTATCGAGGTTGTCGTCGACGACCGCGACGAGCGTCCCGGCTTTAAGTTTGCCGACAACGACCTTATGGGCTTCCCGTATCAGGTCGTTCTGGGTAAGCGTGGTCTCAAGAATGGCACCGTTGAGCTCAAGGACCGTGCCACGGGTGAGCGCGAGGATGTGGCGATCGACGAGGTCGTCGCCAAGGTCGCCGAGCTTGTGAAGGCAGCACGCCGTTAATCGACGATTTCGCTTGTAGTTCGATATACGGGACGGCCCCGCATTTCTCCAGATCGGGGAGATGCGGGGCCGTCCTTTTATCTTGTGGCATCCTCGATATCTAAAAGGAAAACCCCACAGCCCATGCGAGCTGCGGGGTTTTCCTTGTGCCTCCGATGCGAAATAAATCGCTCAGATATTACTGATAATCGACGACGTCGATCCAGTTCTTCAGGAACTCATCGTTCACGTTGCGCTTACGAGCGAGCTCGGAAGCGGCGACGATGCTCGTCCACTGACGCACGACCTGCATGGGCATGTCGGCGCGGTCGCAGTAGAGCTCCAGGTAGGCCTCAGCCTGATCCTTGCTGTTGAGGGCAAAGAGCAGGTAGGTGGTGGCAACGTCGGCAGCAGGGGAGCCCTGGGTGGCGTGTGCCCAGTCGCACACATAGAGCTGGCCGTCGTCGCCGACGATGACGTTGGAGGGGTTGAAGTCGCCGTGGCAGACCTTGAACTCCTTGGTCATGCCGTCCAGACGCTCCTGAAGGTTGTAGCGCGTGGTGGCATTGAGCTGATCAAGGCTGTCGATCATGCGGGCGTACTTGTCGCGCTGACGGTTTAGCAGCGGGGAGGTGTAGCCGTGGATCTCGATCTGGAGGTCGACGAACATCTCGAGGTACTCACCAAAGCGCTGGGGCTCGGCAGTCATCTTCTCGGCAAGGGTGGTGCCCGGAACCTTCTCGGTCACGAGCGCCCAGCCGTTGGCGTTCTCGAGCTGGGAAACCTCGAGCGCCTTGGGGCTGCGGATGCCGCACTCATTGATGCGGGCAAGATTCAAAGCCTCGTTGAACACGTCGGAGACAGGCTTGGTCTCGTTAAAGACCTTGACAATCTTGTCGCCCAGGTCGTAAACGACCTTGTTGCCACGGCGGACGAGCTCGGTCTTGGAATCGGGTAGCAGCATGGTTGCATCCTTTCAACGATGCGATAGAAGCGACGGCGGGGGTGGGTGAAACACCCGTGCACCCCGCCGTTAAAAACCGTGCTAAAACTAGCAGACGGCGTAATCCTGGGGCTCGCGGCCGTAGTAGGCGTCCAGGTAGAGCTCCTTGATCTCGCTCATGAGCGGGTAGCGCGGGTTGGCGCCGGTGCACTGGTCGTTGAATGCCTGCTCGGTCATTTCGTCGAGGGTGTCGAGGAAGTACTGCTCGTCAACACCGTAGTCGGCGATGGTCTTCTTGACGCCGATGAAGTCCTTGAGCTCCTCGAGCTTCGTGATGAAGTTCTCGAAGACCTCCTTGTCGTCCTTGCCCTCGATGCCGCAGTACTTGGCCATCTCGGCGTAGTTGTGCAGCGCGTTGGGGTAAGGATACTGGGAGAAGGTACCCATCTTGACGGGAGCCTCGGCGGCGTTGTAGCGCATGACGCGGGTCAGGATGACGGCGTTGGCGAGGCCGTGGGGCAGGTGATGGAAAGCGCCGAGCTTGTGAGCCATGGAGTGGTTGAGGCCCAGGAAGGCGTTGGCGAAGGCCATACCGGCCAAGAGGCGTTGTGCATCTCCTCGCGGGCGTGCGGGTCCTTGGCGCCGTTCGTGAAGCTGGAGGGCAGGTTCTCAAAGACGAGCTTGGCAGCGCGCTCGGAGAGGCCCTTGGTGTAGTCGGAAGCCATGATGGAGACGTAGGACTCGATGGCGTGGGTCATGACGTCGATGCCGGAGGCAGCGGTCAGGCCGCGCGGGGCGGTCATGCAGTTGTCGGCGTCGACGATAGCCATGTTGGGGAGCAGCGCGTAGTCGGCGAGCGGCCACTTGATGCCGGTCTCCTTGTCGGTGATGATGGCGAACGGCGTGCACTCGGAGCCGGTACCCGAGGAGGTCGGGACGGCGACGAAGTAGGCCTTCTTGCCCATCTCGGGGAAGGTGAAGATACGCTTGCGGATGTCCATGAAGTCCATGGCCATGTCCTCAAACTTGCACTCGGGGTGCTCGTACATCATCCACATGATCTTGCCGGCGTCCATAGCGGAGCCACCGCCGACGGCGATGATGACGTCCGGCTCAAAGAGCGTCATCTGCTTGGCGCCGCGACGTGCGCACTGCAGCGACGGATCGGGCTCGACGTCGTAGAAGCAGTCGTGGGCGATGCCCATCTCGTCGAGCTTGGCCTCGATGGCGCGGGTGTTGCCATTCTTGAAGAGGAACTGGTCGGTGACGATGAAGGCACGCTTCTTGCCCATGACGTTGCCCAGCTCGTCGAGGGCGACGGGCGTGGAACCCTTCTTGAAGTAGACCTTCTCGGGAGCGCGGAACCACAGCATGTTCTCACGGCGCTCGGCCACAGTCTTAACGTTGATCAAGTGCTTCACCCCAACGTTCTCGGAGACGGAGTTGCCGCCCCAGGAGCCGCAGCCCAGGGTCAGAGACGGCTTCATGCCAAAGTTGTACAGGTCACCGATGCCGCCGTGCGAGGACGGGGTGTTGATGACGATACGGCAGGCCTTCATGACGTGCTCGAACAGGCTGATCTTCTCGGCCTGAGCGGGGTGCACGTACAGAGAGGCGGTGTGGCCCGGGCCACCGGCGAGCACCAGGTGCTCGGCCTTGTCGACGGCCTCCTGGAAGTCCTTGGCGTGGTACATGGCCAGGACCGGGGAGAGCTTCTCGTGGGAGAACTCCTCCTTGGCGGGGTCAGTGGAGGTGACCTCGGCGATCAGGATCTTGGTCTTGGCGGGAACCTCGATGCCGGCGAGCTCGGCGATCTTGGCAGCAGCCATGCCGGGGATGCGGTGATCGAGAGCGCCGTTCTTGAACATGGCGCCACGCAGGGCCTCCATCTCGGCACCCTGCTTGACGAAGTAGCAGCCGCGCTTCTGGAACTCGGCCTTAACCTGGTCATAGATGGTGTCGATGACGGTCACGGACTGCTCGGAAGCGCAGATCATGCCGTTGTCGAAGGTCTTGGAGTGGATGATGGAGTTGACGGCGAGCAGCACGTCGGCGGTGTCGTCGATGACGACCGGGGTGTTACCGGCGCCAACGCCCAGGGCGGGCTTGCCCGAGGAGTAAGCGGCCTTGACCATGCCCGGGCCACCGGTGGCGAGGATGATGTCGACGTCGCGCATGACCATGTTGGTCAGCTCGATGGAGGGGACATCGACCCAGCCGATGATGCCCTCGGGGGCGCCGGCCTTGACGGCGGCGTCAAGCACGAGCTTGGCGGCGGCGATGGTGCACTTGGCGGCAGCCGGGTGCGGGGAGATGATGATGGCGTTGCGGGTCTTCAGGCAGATCAGCGTCTTGAAGATCGCGGTGGAGGTGGGGTTGGTCGTCGGGATGACGGCGCCCACGATGCCGATGGGCTCGGCGATCTTGGTGATGCCGTAAGCCTCGTCGCGCTCCAGGACACCACAGGTCTTGGTGTTCTTGTAAGCGTTGTAGATGTACTCTGCGGCGTAGTGGTTCTTGATGACCTTGTCCTCAAGAACGCCGCGGCCGGTCTCCTCGATGGCCATCTTCGCCAACGGGATACGAGCCTTGTTGGCGGCCATGGCGGCCTCATAGAAGATCTTGTCGACCTGCTCCTGCGTGTACGTAGCAAAAAGCGCCTGGGCCTCTCGCATCTGAGCGAGCTTGGCCTCAAGCGCCTCTACGTTGTCCACAATTGCGGGAGTAGTGTTTTCCGGTGACTTTTTCACCATTTGTGTCTCCTTGCGATCGGAGATTTACCCTACGCCTTGCATGATAGCAAGAAATTATTCGGCGAACGGTAAGATTCCTCTAAAAGGCACACTAAAACGCTTCAATAAAATGAATCGTTTTAACTAAAACTATCTGCCTGCTGCATCGCCCCGCTCATTGGGTACAGACTCTCATGAGTATTTCAATGGGAAAACGGGACATCTGTTTGATAATCGCTATTCGCGGGTCGCGGTTGAGTTGGACACACAGGCGGTGCAGCTACTCGATTACATCCATTTCAATCCCGTGTAAGGTGCGTCCGACTCGCTCGAGGCGTACCGTTAGTTACAAGGCATACCAGCTGCGCTATGATCCCTTTGACATCTGCAAACCCTCATATAAGTCTGTCCCCAATGAGTGCAAAAAGGCGCCCTCCGTAGGGGGGGG
>CABUQK010000122.1 GCA_902493615.1 uncultured Collinsella sp. | reverse complement strand
GCCATCGACGAGTTTAACGAGGGGCGTTCGGGCACGTTCGAGGCTAATAGCTCCTATGACGAGCAGGCCGGCAAGTTTACCGTCGAGAAGGCGCGCTCCAACGAAAAACTCAACCGCGACCATGTCATTAAATATGCCGAGCTCGAGCTTGCCTCGCTGGCCGAGACCGTAGATCTTTCCAAGCTCGGCAACGATGCCTATGAGCCGCTCAATGGAACGCTGACCGATGATCAGATTCAGGCCGCATGCGATGCCGCCAACAACTTCCTGGGCGTCAACGTGACCCTCAAGCTCAACGGCGATGATGCCGGCAAGGTTGATGGCAGCTCCGTATTGCAGTGGATCAGCTTTGCCGATCCGGCCAACCCCACGCTCGATTCGTCGCAGATCAGCAGCTGGGCAGCCGAGCTCGCCAACGGCTTTAATACCGTGGGCTCTACTCGCTGGTGGACGCGCGCCGATGGCAAGCAGTGCGCCGTCGAAGGCGGTGACTTCGGTTGGTCCATCGACAGCAGCTCGCTCGCCAAGCAGGTCGAGGACGCCATTAACAACAAGCAGACCGGCGAAATCGAGATCAAGTACTCCCAGAAGGCCGACACCTTTACCGCAAAGGGAGAGCCCGACTGGAAGGCGTATATCGACGTCGACCTGTCCGAGCAGCACGCGCGCTACTATGACGAGAACGGTAATATCGTTTGGGAGGCCAACTTTATTTCCGGCAAACCGGGCGAAGTCGCCACCCCCGAGGGCGTGTGGCAGATCAACAGCAACGACGGCGGCAGCACCCTGATCGGAGCCAAGGACCCCGAGACCGGTAAGCCCAAATACGAAAGCCCGGTGAGCTACTGGATGCCGTTCGAGGGCAATATGATCGGCTTCCACGATGCCACCTGGCAAAACGACAAGAGCTTCGATAACGCCGAGTCGTACAAATGGTGCGGCAGCCACGGCTGCATCAACCTGCGCCTGGCAGACGCCAAGGCACTTCACGACTGCATCAAAGTCGGCCTGTGCGTGGTTGTCCATTCGTAGTGCAACGCGCGCATTCCTACAACGTGGAACCGCAGTGACCAATCTAACAGTTCCGAAAGAAACCGTCCTATGCGCCCGCCCCAACCGGTGGGCGCATATAATTATCGAGGTTCTTTCTATAAAGGAGACGCTATGCCGAATGTCCCCACGATCACCCCGGGCCCAGATGATACCGAGCGCACGCCCGAAGGTGCCACCGAAACGATTCCTCTGATTACAAACGTACATGCCGACAAGCAGAGCGAACGCACGAACGATACGGCCGAGATTTCCGATGAAGAGGCATATGCCAAGCTCAAGGCAAAACGCGCCGAACGTCGACACAAAAAGCTGATTCGACGCGGTATTGCCGCCGGCGTCGTAGGTGCCATCGCACTCATTGCCATTGTCGCAACCCTGGTTATCAATGCGCAGCCACAGGGCGCTAGCGGGGCTGTGACCGACATGGTGACCGAGGGCACGTTTAGCACAACGGTCGAGGCGAAAGGCCAGCTCAAACCCATTTCATCCTCAGTGGTCTCCCCTTCTGTCGACGGCACGGTCGATTCGATCAACGTGCAGGCAGGCCAATCCGTCAGCGAGGGCGACGTGCTTATGACCATTAAAAACGACGAGCTCGATCGCAACGTTGCCGAGGCGCAGCGTGCAGTTGCAGCCGCCCAGGAAGACCTCACCAACGCGCAGAAAGCCGCCGCTGTCGCGCAGGCCACCCCAACGACGGACGTCGATGGAGCTTCCGCAGCGGCTGGCGTCTCCGCTGCATCAGTGGACACGAACGCCGTATCGGCCGCGCAGCGCAGCCTCGCTTCGGCCCAGGCAAACCTAGACCAGGCGAACGCCAAGGCCGCCAGTCGCACGGTCACGGCCCCGAGCTCGGGTAGCATCGTGGAGCTCAACGCCAAGGTGGGCGCCACGGTAACAGGCGGCATGATCATGGGCGAAAGCGATACGAGCGGCGGCAAGCAGTGCATGCAGATCGCCGACCTATCCAAGATGAAGGTGACCGTGCAGGTGGGCGAAAAGGACATCGCCAAGATCGCCGTTGGGCAGAGCGCCAACGTCACGTATCCCGCGTTTCCCGATATCGTGAGCCAGGGCACCGTCACGGCTATCGCGTCGGTGGCAAACTCCGACGCCGCCAACGGCGGCGGCAGCGTGACCTTTAACGTCGACATCCTCATCGAGGCGCCCGACGCGCGCCTGAAGCCGGGCATGACGGCCGAGGTATCGGTGGTGACCGAGCAGCTCGACGACGTGGTGATGGTGCCGACGATGGCGCTCATGACCGAAGACGGCGAACACTATTACGTCAACGTGGCAACCGATGACGAAGGCAAGGAAACGCGCCGCGTCAAGGTGACCGTCGTGACGCAAAACGACAACGAAGCCGTAGTCGGCAAGACACAGGTCAAGCGCGACGACCAGGGCAACGAGATCAACCCCAACGTACCGGTTACCAAGCTGCGCGATGGCGACACGCTCGTCATGGACACCGGAGCGGACGCAACGGCTGACGGCGGCTACAGCGCGGATTCGGGCAGTATGTCTGCCGATGAGGACATGTAATGCGTCCCGTTATCGACATCCGCAACGTGCACCGCATCTTTGAGAGCGAGGCGGGTTGCGCCCACATCCTGCACAACGTGAGCCTGGCGGTAAATCCCGGCGAATTCGTCGCTATCACTGGCCCCTCGGGCTCGGGCAAATCAACGCTCATGAACATCCTAGGCTGCCTGGATAAGCCGACGGCGGGCGACTACTACCTGCAAGGGCTCAACGTGGCCGAGCTTGACGATGACGAGCTTACCGAAGTCCGCGGCCTGAGCATTGGCTTTGTCTTTCAGAGCTTCAACCTGCTGCCGCGCCTGTCGGTTATCGAAAACGTCATGCTGCCGTTGGCCTACACCAATGTGCCCCGTAGCCAGCGCGAAATGCGCGCCGTGCACGCGCTGCAGGCCGTCACGCTGCCGGTCGACCACTGGGACCACCGCATATCAGAGCTCTCGGGCGGACAGATGCAGCGCGTCGCAATCGCGCGCGCCCTCGTCAATGACCCGCCCATCATCCTGGCCGATGAGCCGACGGGAAACCTGGACTCCGCTACCGGAGCGCTTGTGATGGAGACCTTCCATAAGCTCCAGAAGCGCGGCAAAACCATCGTGCTTATCACACACGACCCCGGCATCGCCGCCGAGGCCGACCGTGCCGTGACCATCCGCGACGGTCGCATTCACGATGGCGCGTATATTCCACATGCACCGCGGACCCTGCGCAGCGCCGTGGATAGCCTGCCCATGATTTCCGCCTCCGCCAACCCGCCGAAAGGAGAGATGGCATGAGCGCCCGCGATCTCATCCAGGAAGCCCTTCACTCGCTCGAGGCCAACAAGGGGCGCAGCCTGCTCACCATCCTGGGCATTGTCATCGGCATCGCCTCGGTTATCGCCATGACTTCGCTCATCGGCGGCATCCAAAACAGCCTGGTCAACAGCCTGGGCCTCAATGCGGCACGCATGGTTCAGATCTATTCGTCCCAAGAACTTACCGAGTCGGACATCGAGAAGCTTCAAAAACTGGTGCCGGAGATAGAGCAGATCGGCATTGTTGACAGCGCGTATACCGAGTACAAGACCGGCGATAAAAGCTATACCGTCATGGCACAGGGTGTCGATAGCGACATGCTCGATGCCGTGGGGGCCAGCAAGCTCGTTGCGGGGCGCACCTATTCCCAGGCCGAGTCTCAATCAGGCTCACGCGTGGCGCTCATCAGCCGCGGCGGCGCCGATCAGCTTTACGGCAACGAACAGGATGCGCTGGGGAAAACTATCAAGGTGTCCAACGGCGAGGTGCAGATTGTAGGCGTGATAGATGGCGGCAGCGACTCAATGGGCTCGCTCACGCTGTATATGCCACGCGAAACCATCTCCGGGCTGTTTGGCGACGAGAATCCTTCATTCCCCAGCGTGACGGCACTTGCCGCCGAGGGCACGGACATGGATGAACTCTGCAAGACCATCGAGTCCAAGGTGCGCGCGATGAAGGGCATCGCGGAGGATGATGAGTACGACAGCGTATCGGCGACCTCCATGAAAAGCGCCATCGATGCGCTCAACTCCTTTATGGGCGCGTTCTCGCTCATCATGGGTGCTGTCGCCAGCATCTCGCTGCTTGTCGGCGGTATCGGCATTATGAACATGATGCTCACCAACGTGACTGAGCGCATCCGCGAGATCGGCATCCGCCGCGCTCTGGGCGCCAGTCGTCGCGATATCACCGCCCAATTTTTGGCCGAGTCCTCGGCGCTGTGCGTCACCGGCGGACTGTTGGGTGTCCTGATTGGCTATCTGCTGGCCTGGGGACTCACGTTCTTTGCCGCAAGCTCGGGCATCATGAGCGAGTTTGGAGCCACCGGGACGATCACGCCAAGCTTCTCCATTACGACAGTGTTGATCGCGTTTGCCGTATCGGTCGGCATCGGCGTAATCTTTGGCTTCTACCCCGCTCGCCGCGCAGCAAAGCTCGACCCCGTCGAGTGCCTACGCTACCAGTAAGCCAACACCAACAAGTTGCGGTGAATTAGGGACTGAATATGCTATCTAGCAGCAAAAACAGACACTATTTCACCGCAACTTATTGAAGGGCTACTTGCGCCAGTTCCGGGCGTCGTCCTCGAACTTTTGGCGGATGACGGGCTTGTACGGGTCGAGCTTGCTCGGGGCGCTCCTCCTCGCGGGCGGAAGGGCGCGCAGGCGCGGCGAGCGCCTAGCGCGCGAACTCGCGTAAAAGCGCGTCTTCCACTTCCATAAGCGAAAGGGCCCCGCCTCCCTCGGCGGGACGGGTGACCACGATGCAGCGCGCTCCCGCGTCGCGCGCAGCAGCGAGCTTCACGGCCGTGCCGCCTAC
>CABUQK010000121.1 GCA_902493615.1 uncultured Collinsella sp. | reverse complement strand
TATTGGACAAATTGATCAGGGGTATTTATCTCAAGCCTTGGGCATTTGCTCGATAGAAAAAAACGAGGCATACATGAAGCTCTCGATGATTACATGCCCCGTCACGGGTACCATAGGCGAGTACACCGTGACCAAGGAGACAACGATGAAGCAAATCGATACTGCTCAGCTCGACACCGCCGCCTGCCAAGCTCAGGCTGCCGAATACCACGCCCAAGGCTTCAACTGCGCACAGGCCGTCGCCTGCACGCTCGCACCTGCCGTCGGGCTCGACCCCCAGACCGCCTTTACCCTCACCGAGGGCTTTGGCGCCGGCATGGGCGGCATGACCGAAACCTGCGGTGCCATCTCGGGCGCCGTGGCCATCATGGGCTTTGTAATGAGCGACGGCATGGAGAACCCCAAGACCAAAGGCCAGACCTACAAGCTGTCGCGCGAGATTGCCAAGCGATTTGGCGAGAAGAACACGACGACCGTCTGCGGCACGCTCAAGGGCATCGGATCGGATAAGGGTCCGCTCCGCAGCTGCCCCGGCTGCATCGACGATGCCATCGAGATCGCCTGTGATGTGCTAAAGCAGCTCGCCGAGTAAACGGCAGCAACAGAAAACGACGGCCGGCGCGCTTGGGATCCATCCAAAAGCATGCCGGCCGTCGCCGTTAGAACTCGGCAAATGCGGAAGCGCCGACCTCAATCTCCTCGCGCCCCGCCATAAGCTCGCGCATCTTGGCGCAAAATGACTCCTGCTCCCCCGCCTTAAACACCAAGTGAAGTGTCACGGCATCCGCGTAATCGGTATCCAAAACCTTGGCGCCCGAATCCTGCGCCAAACGAAGCACCTGCTCATATTGTGGATAGGCCACATACACGTCAACGGGCACAACACTCGTCATCTCGACGATCTGCCCGGCCTCCTGAGCCGCGGCCACCGCTGCCTGCGTCGCCGCGGTATAGGCGCGCACCAAGCCACCAGGTCCCAACAGCGTGCCGCCAAAATAGCGCGTCACCACGCAGCAAACATTTTTGAGCCCCGCGCCGCGAAGCACCTCGAGCGTCGGCATACCGCTCGTGCGGCTCGGCTCACCATCATCGCTCTGGCGCTCGCGTCCATCGACCAAAATCCACGCGGGAACATTGTGTCGAGCGTCGTAATGACGCTTGCGAACCATTTCGATAAAGGCATTCGCCTCATCCTCGGACTCAATATGGACCAGCTGGGCAATAAACCGGCTCTTGCGGTCCACAAACTCGCCCGAAGCCTCAATATTCGATTGCAGAGTAAAATAGCTGTCCAACAAAGCCCCTCAACAACAAGCAAAGCAACAAACAGCCTCAATAATACGGCAAAGACAGCACCGTTGACCTCGCCAACAAGAACGGAAACGCCAATGATACCGTCACCAACAGCGAGAACCCGTCAGCGCGAGCAAGGTGCCTTGAAAGACAAGGGCATTGACCTTATGGTCATGCCCGAAGGCTTGAAAGGCAAATTGCCGCGCTGACGGGTTCGCAGCGTCAACAAAGTGCCGAGTGGGCCGATAAGCCGGGTTCTGTCGTGAACGGTCATTTATCTTGTCTGCACGTTACCGTGCAGCTCCACGCACGCTACCCGAACGCGGACCGGGCCGGCCCATAGCGTTCCTATTCGCGCTTGCTCCGGATGGGGCTTGCCAAGCCGCCGTGTTGCCACGACGCTGGTGGTCTCTTACACCACCGTTTCAGCTTTTCCCTTTACGCCTTGCGGCGCAGGTGGGAGTCTTCTTTTCTGCGGCGCTTTCCGTCGGATCACTCCGCCCGGCCGTTAGCCGGCATCCCGCCCTCTGGAGCCCGGACTTTCCTCACGCGTGCTGCAAGCAGCACATCGCGCGACCGTCTGGCCCACTCAGCAGTGAAAGAGTGTAACACACCACCGCCGCAGGCATTGGCACAACACAAGCGTTCGACACGATAAACCAAGAACCACGCCATGCAGTACAATAGGGTCGTCGATGGGCAACGTCGTCAGTCGAGACGCGACCGCGCTCCGCACCCCTCCGTCTACTCGGTGCGTTCCCGCCTCCTCCCCGAGGCGGGATGTCGGCATTTTTCATGCACCGACAACCCAATAGCCTGTGGACAGCCCGGACAGCATTGCGCCCGGGCAGCATCGCGCACCTTAGCAGCAAATGCAAAAAGGGACCCGTCCATTGCGGACGGATCCCTTAAAACAAGTAATCGTCAAACCGATTTACTCGGCGTCGGTCTCCTCGTCCTTCTTCTCGGAAGGCAGCGGGGTAACCTCGATCTCGACGCCCAGAGTCTCAGCAGCAGACTTCATGGACAGGGAGATACGACGACGGTCGAGGTCGATCTCCATGACCTTGACCTGAACCTTGTCGCCCACGTGGGTGACCTGAGAAGGCTGATCGACGTGCTTGTTGGCCATCTCGGAGATGTGCACCAGGCCCTCGATGCCCTCGCCCAGGTCGACGAAAGCGCCGAACGGGACAAGCTTGGTCACAGTGCCCTCGACGATAGCGCCGACGGGGTACTTCTTGACCAGTGCGCGCCACGGATCCTCGGTGGTCTGCTTGAGACCCAGGGAGATGCGCTCGCGGTTGAGATCGACGTCGAGAACCTCGACCTCGACCTCCTGGCCGACCTTGACAACCTCGGAAGGATGGTTGACGTGGTTCCAGGAGAGCTCGGAGATGTGGATGAGGCCGTCGATACCGCCGAGGTCGACGAAAGCGCCGAAGTCGACGATGGAGGAAACGGTGCCCTGGAGACGCATGCCAGACTTGAGCTTGGACAGGATCTCGGAGCGCTCGGCCTTACGGGACTCCTCGAGCACGACGCGACGGGAGAGGACGACGTTGTTGCGGTTGCGGTCCATCTCGATAACGCGGGCCTCGATGCGGGTGCCCATGTAAGAGGTGAGGTCCTTGACGCGACGGAGGTCGACGAGGGAAGCGGGCAGGAAGCCACGCAGACCGATGTCGAGGATCAGGCCGCCCTTGACAACCTCGATAACCTCGCCCTCGACGTTCTCGCCGGAGTTGAACTTCTCCTCGATGCGGTTCCAAGCACGCTCGTACTCGGCACGCTTCTTGGACAGGACCAGACGACCGTCCTTGTCCTCCTTCTGGAGAACCAGAGCCTCGATGGGATCACCGAGTGCAACGATGTCTGCAGGGTTAGCGTCCTTGCGGATGGACAGCTCGCGGACCGGGATAACGCCCTCGGACTTGAATCCGATGTCAACGAGCACCTCGTCATGCTCGATCTTAACGACAGTGCCGTTAACGAGATCGCCCTCATCAAAGTCGGTAATCGTACCGTCGATGAGGTTGTTCATCTCCTCCTCGTTGACATCGTCAAGAGAGAAAATGGACGAGTTCTGAATCTCACTCAAAGGTGGACCCCTTTCGAACTACGGGGCCCCGATTGCTAGGACCTACAGAAGGGTGCGACAAGCACACAACGTTTAGGAACACTCGGGAGCCGACAGATACTAATGTGACGCTTATGCAATCACGTTCGTATAGGTTACGGGGAAATGGGTTCGATTTCAAGCGTGAACTGCGTTTTTTTACTCGTGTGGAGACTTTTTCGTAATCTTATGGACAGCGGTCTCCACAACTTGACGATAAGCAGTTTGCCCATACGCCTTTGAGGTAAAGTATCCGGAGCCAACGATTCTGGAACGATTTATCGAGAAAGATGCCCGCGTGCTCAAAGCAGTCGTTTTCGATATGGACGAAACGCTTCTTAGCATCAACCTCAACGCATTCATCCTTCGGTATTTTAAGGATGTCTCGTCGATGCTCGCGGATATCGGTCGCCGCAGCCACGGTGGCACGATGGCACGCCTCGGCACCATCTTGGTCGACCTCAACGCCAATCGCCGAAGCGGCACGGATAATCGCACCAATCTTGAGTTCTACCAAGAAGAGGTTGAGCGCCGGTGCGGCATTTGCCTCTCGGACCCACTCATCTACGAGGCGTTTACCTACTACGACCGCGAAGTTCTTCCGTACAAGAACGACGATGTCATCAACGCCCACGCCATGCCAGGCGCACACGCCGCGCTCCAAGCGGTACAGAACGCGGGCCTGCGCTGCGCGCTCTTCACCAACCCCAGCTTTCCGCAGGGGGCCATCGAGTGCCGCATGGGTTGGGGCGATCTGGCCGACGCCCCCTTTGAGCTCGTCACGCACATGGGAAACACCACCCGCTGCAAGCCCGATGCCACCTACTATCTAGAGCAGCTTCAGGTGATGGGGCTCGAGCCGCACGAGGTCCTTATGGTAGGCAACGACCCCAAACGCGACTTCCCCAGCCCCGCCTGCGGCATTCAAACCGCCTATGTTGGCCAGGGAAAACCCGGCCGAGCCACCTGGCGCGGAACCATGGAAGACTTCGCCCGCGACTTTAACGCCGTAGTAGAAGCCTTCTACGAACACCAAATAGCCGACGAACTGTCCTAACAAACTCGAGTCTTGCCGATCATGATGTTGAGGATCTCGACGTCGGTATCTTTCATGCCCACGCGGCCCACATAGCCCATGCTGGCGATTGTCTGCTCGACGGTATCCTGGATCAGGCCCTCACCGGCGCGGAAGCCGCGGCCCTGCATGGCCATATCGTGACCCAGAATCGCAGCATCGACGGCAGCGGAAATCTTGGCGGCACAGCTTGCCTTGGCGCCATCGCACACGATGCCGCCAACGTTACCGAGCGTGTTCGAGACCGTCGCACCAATCTGCTCGTGCGTGCCACCGCACAGCCAGGTAATCGCGGCGCCGGCACCGCATGCGGCGCAAATAGCACCGCAAAACGCCGAGAGCGCACCAATATAGCTCTTGATATGCACGGCGATCAGATCAGAAAGCATCACAGCGCGCACCAGGCGATCATGGTCGCAGCGCAAATACTCGGCATACTCCATAACGGGCAAGGCACAGGTAATGCCCTGATTGCCCGAGCCGCACACGATGGCGACCGGCAGCGCGCAGCCGTTCATG
>CABUQK010000120.1 GCA_902493615.1 uncultured Collinsella sp. | reverse complement strand
GGAATACTACCGGCGCGGCCCGCTTTTTGACTCACACGGCACGCTTGCGAATCGAAGGTGAATGCTTTTCCCGTTACTTAGTACCGCTCGATGCCCATGTAGCGACGAACCTCGGGGCTGTGATCGAACACCTTGCCGCGTGCGGCGCGCAGCTCGCAGCTCATGTTGTAGAAGAAGATCGGCTCCAGGTACGAACGCACGCTGGCGGGCACGTCGCCTACGCCATACTCGAGCGCGTCGAGCACCATTACCGTATCGGTATGCGTGTTGAGGAACGCCAGCGCGCGCTCCTCCATGGGGCGGCACTCGCCCGATCCGAGCTGCACAAAGTAGAACACGCCGGGCTCGGTGGCCTCGAAGGGGCCGTGGAAGTACTCGCCGGAGTGGATGTAGCAGCAGTGCTGCCACTGCATCTCCATGAGCGAGCAGATGGCCATGGCATAGGTCTGGCTAAAGTTGGGGCCGGAACCCAGGATATAGAAGAACTTATGCTGCTGGCAGAGCTCGGCAAAGCGATCGCCCAGCTCGGCGTTGACCTTCTCACGGGCAGCGGGCAACAGCGCATCCATCTGCTTAAGGCCGGCGTACATGTCGGCGAGTGCCTCGTAACCCTCCTGCTGGTCGAGCAGCTCGGCAGCCATCAGGACGCCGATGCCTTGCGGAACCTCGGCCTGCGGCGCGCCTTCGCCCCACGGATAGACCCAGGTGGTCCACTTGCCGTTATCAATCTTGGAGCCCTCGCAGTCGGTCATGGCCACGACCTCGGCGCCGGCTGCCAGCGCCATCTCGCAACCGTCGACGACCTCCTGCGTATTGCCGCTGTGGCTGCAGGCGATGACGAGTGATTTCTCGCCAAGACTCTTGGGAGCCATCAGGCAAAACTCGCGCGCCGTGTAGACCGTCGAGGCAAACGTGGTGGCCTCGCGCTTGAGCAGCTCGTTGGCCGGCATCAGGTCGATCATCGAACCGCCGCAGGCGATCCAAAAGACGTTCTCAATCTTGCCCTTGCGCTCGATAATTTCCTGAACCAGATCGCGTGCGTTCACGGTGATGCTCCTCCTTGTGTGGCGGTTTTGAACGACGACAGCTCGTACCTGCGGTCGTTCTATGTTGTCCTATTTATAGCACGCACGACGACGCTCGTGAAGTCATTTCACCAAACTTGTTCTATGTTGTTCTATCTATGGACGTTAGATGTCGAACACGTAGCGCGAGCCCACGATCTTTTGGCGTCCGAGCAGCAAGGGCCGCTCGTCCGCATCGGTAAAGTACGCCTCCATATAGAAGAGCGGCTCCCCGACCGGCACCTCCAACAGCGGGGCCGCCTGAGCATCGGCAAGCGCAATCTCCACGGTGCAAGGGTCGGACTTGAGCGGCGCGCGGCCCGAATGCTCGGCAACGAGCGCAAAGATCGAGTTATCGGTGAGGTCCTTATCGGCAAGTGTCTGCAGATAGGGATGGTCAGCCAGCACAAAGGCGTTGTTCTCGAGCATGACGGGGATGCCGTCGGCCGTGCGCACGCGCTCGACCACGATAAGCTCGCAGCCGGGCTCTACGCCAAAGAACGCCGCGTCCTCGCGCGTCGCCGCAACCACCGTGCGCGATACCAGGCGCGCACCCGGCACCATGTCGTTGGCAGCGCAACCCTCGGAAAAGCTCTGAACATCACCCTTCTGGACAATCTTGCGCTTGAGCTTGGGCGCGCACACGAACGTGCCCCTCCCCTGCTGGCGGTTGAGATACCCCGCGCGCGACAGCTCCTCGATGGCGCGGCGCACGGTGATGCGTCCCACGCCGTAGTACTTCGCGAGCTCCATCTCGGAAGGAATGCGCGAGCCGGATGCGTACACGCCACGCGCGATCTCGCCCTTTAGGTCGTCCATAACCTGCTGGTACAGCGGCACAGCGGACACCTCAGTGCGCTCGGTTTTATCATCGGATGCCATCGTTATGCTCCATTCCGTGCATGCTCGGACTCAAATTCTTCAATCGCCGCCATAAACTGCTCGCCAAAGGCGTCGGCTTTTTTCTCGCCAATGCCGTTGACCTGGATCAGCTCCTCGCGCGTCTGCGGACGCAGGCGGCACAGGCCGCGCAGGGCCTTGTCGGAAAAGACCATATACGGCGCCATCTCCAGCTCGGTCGAGATCTCCTTGCGGAGAGCACGCAGGCGCTCGAACAGCTCGGCATCGTCGCCAACGCGCGGGTGCTGGTCCAGCTCGGCCTCCTCGCGCAGCAGATCGACGGCGCGGCGGGCGCGGGCCGAGGCCTTGCGCTTGGACGCGCGGCGCTTAACGGTAAAGGCGAACGCCTCGTCCTCGACCTCGCCGGCACGCGGACCCAGTCCCACGACCGGGTACTGCCCCTGCGAGGTGGCCAAATAACCGCGACCGCACAGCTGCCCGATGATGTCCTTGATGCGCCCGACCGATTCGCTCGACAGCTCACCGTAGCCGCGGTCCTCGTCCAGATGCATCTGGCGAATGCGCTCGGTGTTGCCGCCGTGGAGCACGTCGGCGATCAGCGACTTGCCAAAGCGCATGGGTCGCCTGGCCACATAGCGCACAGCGGCGCGGGCCATATCGGTGACGTCCTCGACCTCGAACTGCGTGAGACAGTTGCTGCAGTTGCCGCAGCCCTCGGCGTCATCCGTGGCGGTGGCGCCCGCACCAGCCGCAGCAGCATGCTCGGCCGCGGCCTCGTCGCCAAAGTAGCGCAGCATGTATTCGCGCAGGCAGCCGGTAGTATTGCAGTAGCCCTCCATCTGGCTGAGCAGGCGGTAGCGGTTCTGGAGCGCCCATGCGCGCTGCTCGTCGTCGAGCGCCTCATCGGCAGCATCGCCGCGGTCGATCAGAAAGCGACGCATGCGAAAATCGTTGCCGTTCCACAGCAGGTGGCAGCTGGCCGGGTCGCCATCGCGGCCGGCTCGACCCGCCTCCTGGTAGTAGGCCTCGATGCTCTCGGGCACGTTGTTGTGGATCACGTAGCGCACGTTGGGCTTGTCGATGCCCATGCCGAAGGCGTTGGTGGCAACCATCACCTGGATATCGTCGTCGATAAAGGCGCGCTGGCTTTGCCGGCGGGCGTCGTTGCCCATGCCGGCATGGTAGCGGCCAACGCGAATGCCGCTGGGGCCCAGTGCCTCGGCAAGCTCGCCTGCCAGCGCATCGACCGTCTTGCGGGTCGAGCAATACACGATGCCGCTCTCGCTCGAATGCGCGATCACGTAGTCACGCACCCACGCGGCCTTGGCCTTGTCGCCCATCTCCTCGCAGCCAAAGTAGAGGTTCTTGCGATCGAAGCCCGTCACCACCGTCGCGGGGTTTTGCAGGCCGAGCATCTGCTGAATATCCGCGCGCACGCGCTCGGTCGCCGTAGCGGTAAACGCCGCCACGATGGGGCGCTGCGACAGGGAATCGATGAACTCACGAATCTGCAGATAGGCGGGGCGGAAATCCTGGCCCCATTGGCTCACGCAGTGGGCCTCGTCAATGGCCACGAGCGGCACGCCAATGCCGCCGTCCGCCGCGGCCTCCCGCGCAAAGGCCAAAAAACGCGGCTCGAGCAAGCGCTCGGGCGCCACGTACATAAGCTGGTAGCGGCCCTCGCGCGCCCGCTTGAGCACGGTGTTTTGCTGGGCCGGAGTAAGGCTGGAGTTGAGATAGCTGGGTCGCGCACCCGCCGCGAGCAACGCACGGGTCTGGTCCTCCATAAGCGACAGCAGCGGACTCACCACAAAGGTGATGCCGGGCAGCATGAGCGCGGGCACCTGGTAGCAAATGGACTTGCCGGCGCCCGTGGGCATAACACCCAGCGCATCACGACCGGCAAGGATCGCATCGACCATGCGGTCCTGTCCCGGGCGAAACGAGGTGTAGCCAAAATAGGCGCCGAGCGTGTCGAGCGCCATCTGCTGCATGCTATCGGTCATGGTTTCCTAACGTTCAAGTCATCTGCCGCCGATTATACGCCGCCACGCGGACAGCAGCACACGGCCGCCGCCCAGACTAGTCGTTTAAGAACGCCCCCAACGGCTAAGGAGTGTCCCCAGGTGCCGGCAGAAAAGGAACGTCCCCAAGTGCCGGCCCGGCAACGCCGATGTTTTGGCGCGGACAGCGAAAGCCCGCCAGAGCGAGCAAGGTGCCTTGAAACGAGGCGGCATTGACCTTCTGGTCATGCCGCCGAAGTTGAAAGGCAGATTGCCGCTCTGGCGGGCTTGCAGCGTCAAGTGGTTACGGCGTTTGGTAAACCCGCGTAACTTACATGACCATAACGTAGCGCGATCCCACGTAGTACTGCTTACCCATCAGGACCGGCTCGCCATTGGGGCCCGTGAAGCCGGCACGCAGGTTGAGCAGCGGATCGTGCGGAGCAATGCCCAGCTCGGCCGCCTGCTCGGTATTGGCACGAACGGCCTCGACCGTGCGGTAGCCAACCGAGACAATCGGCGTTCCGCCAACACGCTCGACCTCGGCAAAAATCGACTTGTCCTCAAGATCGGCCGTCAACAGCTCGCGGTAGGCATCAAACGGCACAAAGATGTTCTCCTCAAAGATGGGCTCGCCGTCGGCCGTACGCACGCGCTTGATATGCAGCAGCAGCGCATCCTTCTGCAGGCCAAAGAACTCCATCTCGTTTTGGCGCGCCGGAACGATCTGGCGATCGATCACGTGCGCACCGGCCTTCATGCCGTTGCCGGCACACAGCGCGGTAAACGTCTGCAGCGTCGAGGCGTGAAACTGACGGTTGATGTGCGGCGTGGAGACAAAGGTGCCACGGCCCTGCTGCTTAACCAGGTAGCCATCGGAGCACAGCCCCTCGACGGCGCGGCGCACCGTAATGCGGCTCACGTCGTACTGCTCGGCTAGCTCAAGCTCGGACGGAATACGTTCCTTGGGTGCATAAACACCTTTCTCGATCGCATCCTTGATTTCGTCGTAAATCTGCTGGTAAAGCGGTGCATTTTTGGGCGCAGGCATATCTAATCAGTCTTATCGAAATATCTAAATAACTAATACGTATACAACGTCTAGTTTCATATTACCTCATAATGATAAAACGATACACCCTCCCTACCAAAAGCCTTGATTATCGACTTTATCCGAACACCTCCCACATTCATCCGCACATGTGCGGATGAATGTGGGAACCCGATACCCTGAGGG
>CABUQK010000119.1 GCA_902493615.1 uncultured Collinsella sp. | reverse complement strand
GATGATGCCGCTTATGAGCCTGGTGGGCAACATGGGTTACGTGGGCGTTGTCGTGGTGGGCGCGCAGCTCGCGCTGACCGGCAATGCCACGCCCGGCGACATCCAGAGCTTTATCCAGTACGTTCGCAACTTTACGCAGCCCGTGCAGCAGCTGGGCAACGTGAGCAACACGATGCAGTCGATGGCCGCCGCCACCGAGCGCGTGTTTGAGTTCCTGGCCGCGCCCGAGGAGGAGCAGAAGGCCGACGCGCAGATTCCCGAAAAGCGCCCCGGCCACGTGGAGTTTGACCATGTCAAGTTTGGCTACACGCCCGACAAGACCATCATCCACGACTTTAGCTGCGAGGCGCAGCCCGGCCAGACCATCGCCATCGTCGGTCCCACCGGCGCTGGCAAGACCACGCTCATTAAGCTGCTGCAGCGCTTTTACGATGTGGACGACGGCTCGCTGCGCGTCGAGGGCGTCGACGTGCGCGATTGGGACCGCGCGGCACTTCGCGGCGAGTTTGCCATGGTGCTGCAGGATACCTGGCTGTTTAACGGTACCATCCGCGAGAACATCCGTTACGGACGCCCCGATGCGAGCGATGCCGAGGTCGAAGCCGCTGCACGTGCCGCACGCTGCGACCACTTTATCCATACGCTCGCCGGCGGCTACGACTTTATGATCAACGAGGAGGGCACCAACCTGTCGCAGGGCCAGCGCCAGCTCGTGACCATCGCCCGTGCTATTTTGGCCGACCGCCCGGCGCTGATTCTGGACGAGGCAACCTCCAACGTTGACACTCGTACCGAGGAGCTCATCCAGCGTGCCATGGATGCGCTGATGCAGGGCCGTACTAGCTTTGTCATCGCGCACCGCCTGTCCACGATCCGCAACGCCGACGTGATCTTGGTAATTCGCGACGGCGACATCGTAGAGAAGGGCACGCACGACGAGTTGCTCGCCCAGGGCGGCTTCTACGCCGACCTGTACAACTCGCAGTTCGACGAGGCGGCGTAAATTCTGCCGCAGGGAACGAATAACGCCCGAGAACGGGGGCGCAGGACACCCTGCGCCCCCGTTTTTGTTCTACGGCCCTTGAGCCGCCTCCCCTGGGACCTGATTGACAGCCCCTTCGAGGCCCTGTGGGCAAAAAATGGCAAATATGAGTACTGTTACCTTTTTGGTAACAGCCAAAACCGCCTCAAACGACCTCCTTGCGGCCTCTATACGCCTTCAAATTAATCAAAACGCCCGTTAGCGGGCTTCTGCGTGCCAACGTTAATGAACATATTTTTCACTTTGTCTATTATCTCGCCAGACGTATATGTTACTAGGTTAGCAACCGTACTCATATTTGGCATTTTTTGCCCACAGGGTGTTTCCTGGGGAACCGACAACAGCCTTAGGGTCGCGCGCGGTGCCACTCCCTCCCGACATCCGCCGACGTTTACCCAGATAAAACCTGCCAAAATAAACCTGTCCCTTTTTGGTAAACCTGTCCCTTTTTGGTAGGTTTCGGGGCGACAAGGACTTGCACTTTAGCGTGCGACAGCGGATAATGCCGAGCATTCGACAATACGCTTATTGCTCTTTCTATAGATTGAGGAGGCCCCTATGGCCATGGAATTCAAACGCAGGCTGCCGATCCCCATGGAGATCCGCGAGGAAATGCCGCTTTCTGCCGAGCTTACCACCAAAAAGCAGGCATTTGACGCCGAGGTCGCCAAAGTCTTTACCGGCGAGGACGCACGCAAGGTGCTCATCATCGGCCCGTGCTCTGCCGACCGCGAGGATTCGGTGCTTGAGTACATGAACCGACTGGCCAAGACCGCCGAGGAGGTCAAGGACAAGCTCATCATCATTCCGCGCGTCTACACCAATAAGCCGCGCACCAAGGGCACCGGCTACAAGGGCCTGCTGCACAACCCCAACCCCGAGGCTCCCGACGACCTGCTCGAGGGCGTCAAGGCCATCCGCCATATGCACCTGCGCGTTATTAAGGAAACAGGCTTCTTCACCGCCGACGAGATGCTCTATCCGTCCAACTACCAGTACCTCGTTGACCTGCTGAGCTATGTGGCCGTGGGCGCACGCTCGGTCGAAAACCAGGAGCATCGCCTGGTGTCGAGCGGCATTTCGGTACCCGTCGGCATGAAGAATCCCACTGCCGGTTCCACCACCGTTATGCTCAACTCCATTTACGCCGCGCAGGCGCACCAGAGCTTCATCTTCCGCAACTGGGAGGTCGAGTGCGGCGGCAATCCGCTCGCGCACGCCGTTATGCGTGGCTACATCGGTCTCGATGGGCGCACCTACCCCAACTACCACTACGAACACCTGGAGCGCCTGGCCGAGCGCTATACCGAGCACGCCGGCTATGCCAATCCGGCAGCGGTCATCGACTGCAACCATGACAACTCGGGCAAGCGTCCGCTGGAGCAGTATCGCATTTGCAAGGAGGTGCTCGACAGCTGCCGCCGCAACGAGTCAATCTCCAAGCTGGTCAAGGGCTTTATGATCGAGTCCTACCTGGAGGACGGCAACCAGCCGGTCGACGGCGGCGTCTTTGGCAAGTCCATCACCGACCCGTGCCTGGGCTGGGAAAAGACCAACTACCTCATCCACGAGATCGCAGAGCGGGTGTAGGTTACGGCGTTTTACCAAACGCCGTAACGGCTCGACGCTGCGCGGGCCGCATTTGGACAATCTGACGTTCAACTTCAAGGGCGCGACCAGAAGGTCAGCGCCCTTTCGTTTCACGTCACCTTGTCTCAAATGCGACCCGCTCGCTGTCCGTCCTCTACCTGCGGCGTTGTCTTGCTCCGGATGCGGCAGTTAGGGACGTTCCTTTTCTGCCGGCAGTCTGGGACACTCCTTGGGTAGTCGTTGGGGACGTTCTTGTTTGACTAGTCGTTTAAGAACGTCCCCAATGGCTACGCGAGCGACGGTTTGAGCGGCGGGATGGGGTGCCCCGGAGAGCCAGACGATTAAGCGTCGGCGTGATTGGCTGGGTTTCCGAGGTGCGGCAGATTGCCCTGAAAGAGGAGGGCATAGACCTTAAGGATCATGCCCGACGATTGAAGGGCAAGGTGCCGTGCCTCGGGAAGACAGACAGTTACGCCGCGGGTTCCTGCTGCGTAATGCAATGGATGTTTCCGCCACCGAAGACGACCTGCTCGGACTGAACGCCGACGCATTTGTAGACGCCCTCGCCCCAGACCTCGTCGTAGATCTTCTGGAGCGTGTCAATGGCAAGCTGGTCGTTCTCGTCACCGTACTGCGGGACGATAACGCCGTAGTTGGTGACCAGGTAGTTCATGTAGGAGGCGATCAGCGGCTCGTCGGCGACGCGCGGCTCGGCGTTCTCGTCGGCGTCGATGGTATCGCAGGAAGCCTGGTCCATGAACAGCGGGTTCACGGGCATGCAGAGCTTGTAGACCTTCATCTTGCGGCCCTTGGCGTCAACGGCGTTGGAGAGGGTCTCGTAGACGGCGTGGCACTGCTCGTAGAACGGATACTCGGGATCGTCGGTCCAGATGCAGGCCATGACGCCCGGAGCGATGAACGTGGCGACGTCATCGATGTGACCGTTGGTCTCCTCGGGGTCGATGCCTTCCTTGACCCAGATGACCTTCTCGACACCCAGGTAATCCTTGAGGTGCTCGTCCATATAGGCGCGAAGTTCCTCGCTCCAGGGCTCGAACTTCCTCTTGAACTTGGGCCAGATGGACTCGGGGTCCTCTTCCTCCTCCAGAACCGCAGAGCAGGTGCGGCCCGGGGAAAGCAGGCACTGGTCGGTCACAACCACGGTGCCTTCGCCGTCGACGGTGATGGAACCGCCCTCGAGGATCATGTCATCGGGACGATAACGACGGCAGCCGGAAAGCTCAGCCATCTTAAGAGCAATCTGCTCGTCCTTGTCCCACGGGAAGTACAGGCCGTCGACAAGACCGCCATAAGCGTTGAAGTGCCAGTGGTTGGCGCGCTTATCGCCCTTGCCGTTGATAACAAAAGTGGCAGCGGTGTCGCGGAACCAAGCGTCGTCGGTGGTCATCTCGATAACGGTGACGTTCTCGTCTTCCTCAAAGGCGGCCTTGCAGTTGGCGTAGTCGGCCTGGTTGGCGCATATGGTAACCGGGGTGAATTCGGCAATGGCGCGGGCGATGGCGGCATACTGCCTCTGAGCCGGCTTGGCGCCGTGGGCCCAGGTGTCGGTGCGGTGGGGCCAGCCCATCCACACACGATCCTGCGGGGCGAATTCAGCGGGCATAAAGAAGCCGTCGGCCTTGGGGGTGGACTCGGACTCGGTAATCGTGCGCATAAGATTTCCTCCAAATCGAACGATCGCTTGCTGCGAGCGAGTTACCCGCAGCCTAAAACCAAGAGGTGGCGGACGCCCGTCCCCCGGCAAAGGTCGGGGCGCCCGGCGCCGGTTTTCACGGAGTCGCACCGGCAAGCGACGACGTAACCTGGCGCGCGGAGACAAAACGCACGAAGGATACGGAAGAGAGATTGGGGCGGGCGGTGGTTACCAGAGCTATCGCTCACACCCACCCCGGGGAATGGTCAAGTGGCGAGGAGGGTTGGAACCCCGAATCGGGTGTTCTAGTTCTCCTCGGCCTCGGCGGCCTCCTCAGCGAGACGCTGAGCAGCTAGTTCAGGGGTGAGACCCTTGTACTCGGTCTCGCGACCCTTAGCACTGACGACGCGGACAACCTCGCCAATAAGCAAGAGCACGATGAAGATAACGATCATCGGGACCTTATCGCCAATCTCATCGACAGAGAACGGAATCAGCGTTGCAACGATAGCCAGAATCAGCTCGATGCAGGGAATAGCCAGCATGACCTTCATCATGACGCCCTTAAACGGGAACGTAAAGATGCGCGCACGGTTAGGGTCGTTCTTACGAAGGTTGAGGAATGCCGGGAACATCGGGATGTAGGTGAGCAGCAAGAATACAACGGAGGTACCGAAGAGCATCCAGAAGACACCGTTGGAGATGGCGTCGATGGGAACGAGCTGCAGGCACAGCACCAGGGAGGCGACGATGGCGTTGACCAGGTTGGCGCCGTTGGGCATGTCGTCATCCGAGATCATCGAGGCGAAGACCTTGGGCATGTCGCCATGCTCGGCAGCATAACGAGCAACGGAGTTGACGCCGAAGGACCAGGCAGCCATGTTGGCGAACAGGGTGATCAGGAAGGCAATGCAGATGACCTTGAAGATCATGGAGTCGCCCACCATGGTCTGGAC
>CABUQK010000118.1 GCA_902493615.1 uncultured Collinsella sp. | reverse complement strand
CTCCACGATGCCGTGAAGGCCTATGTGACCGACGACCGCAAGCTCGCCACCAAGACCAAGAAGCGCACGCTTTCGATTGACGCACGCTGCGCCAACCTGGAGGCCGTCTGCTACAACCTGATTGCCACGCAGTCACCGGTCGCCTCCGACTTCCGCTTGTTGCAGACGATCATCTACGTCGACTTTAACCTGCAGCGCATGACCGATAAGGTTCGCCAGATTTGCCGCGCCACGCGTCATATGATCAAGGCCGACATCTCGCTGCCCAAGGAGCTTGTCGGCACGGTCGAGGCCGAGGCTGAGGCCGTCTACCAGGTGCTGGGCTCTTCGCTTTCTGCGCTCGTCACCAACGACATGTCCATCATCTGCAACTTGGCCGTCGAGGACGAGCCAGTGCACGCCGCCTACGAGAAGTTCTTCCGCACCTTTAACCGCATGGACACGGGCGATTTTATGGACGACGACAGCAACTATGACGACCTGCGCCGCGCCATCATGGTATCGCGCTATCTCGATCGCATCGCCTCGATTTCCATCGATGCCGCCTGCCGTCTGACCTTCCTGTTGACCGGACAGCGTATGACTGCCGGTGATATCGCCTGCACTGATGAGGATGAGCTCGAGAGCATGCGCGTGCCTTCGGGCGAGGGTGTTATCATTAGGCCCGCCGTCGATGCACGCTACGTTGCCAAGGTGCCCGTTAACGAGGTCAGCGAGGGTCTTCGCTACCTGCTCGATCATCTTGAGGATGAGGACGATGGCGAGGACGACGAGGAGTAAGTAACCCCGTTCGTCGAAAGATTGTAAATACCTAAGTGAGCGCGGCCTTGCACATGCGGGGCCGCGCTCTTGCGTTAGCATGGGACTACTTGTTTGGCTGTCAGCGGAGGCGATTGGCAATGGATAACTATTTGGACTTGATGCGCGCTCGCCGCGAGCAGATTCTGGAACGTTTTTATGCGGCGCTCGATCGCGCGGGCCGTCCCCACGACGCCGCGAGCCTCATTGCCGTGTCCAAGACCGTTGGTGTCGATGAGACCGTTGCCGCCATCCAGGCGGGGTATCGCCATTTTGCCGAGAACCGCCCGCAGGAGCTGGTTCGCAAGCTCACGGGTCTGGCGGAGCATCCGGAGCTGCCCGAGGTGCGCTTCGATATGATCGGCAACCTGCAGACCAATAAGATCAATGCGGTGCTGGGCTCAGCCGAGCTGATTCACTCGGTGGGTTCGCTGCATCTGGCGCAGGCGATCTCGAGCCGTGCTGTTCGCAAGATTGAGGCAGGCGAGCTCGTCGGCCCCCAGCGTGTGCTCATTGAGGTCAATGTGAGTGGTGAGGAGTCGAAGGGAGGCTTTTCACCCGATGAGATTCGCGCCGCCGCGGGTGAGCTTGCAGAACTTGAGGGAATTTGCGTACAGGGGCTTATGACTATGGCGCCCCGGGGGAATAAGGATGTGGCACGCCGCACCTTTGCGGGGCTTCGTGAGCTGAGGGATGAGCTGGAGGCGGCGCATCCCGATTTGAACCTGCCTGAGCTTTCCTGCGGTATGAGCGAGGACTTTGAGTCTGCCCTTGAGGAGGGCTCTACGCTCGTTCGCCTGGGCAGGGTAGTATTTAGCCCGGAGTTTGCAGTAAAATAAGGCTCTGAAGTGCGCACTGATTATCGGGGCGCCTGCACTAAACCGCGAGAGGACACAACCATGGGCTTCCTTGACGAGATTAAAAATAAGATGCACCTGGGCGGCCAGCAGGGTTACGACCAGGGTTATGGCCAGGACGACGACTACGGCTACGATGACGGCTACGACGATGGCTATCAGAACAACGGCTACAGTGGTGCTTCGGGCGAGGGCTTCTACACCCAAGACGAGCCGAGCAACGGCCTGCTTGGCCAGACGCGCCGCGGTGAAGCTGAGTCGGTTGCCGTGTATACGCGCTCCGGTCAGCTGGTCGGCGATGACTCCCGCCATGCCACGACGTATAACCCGCCTTCGCGCTCGCAGGACAGTGTTGCGAGCGGTTATCGTCCTGGTGCCTATGACACGCCGTCGAGCTACGCCGAGAATACCCGCGCCCGTGCCGCCGCTGCACCCGCGCCTGCACCGAGCGATGCCTCGGCCTATGCGAGCAATATCATCAACGCCACGCCGCAGCTGCCGGCCTATGTCCTGCGCCCCGAGAGCTATGACGACGTGGAGACCGTGGTGCGCCGCGTTCGCACCAAGCAGCCTGTCGCACTGATTTTTGTGGGCGTACGCACCGAAGTTGCCAAGCGCGTCTTGGACTTCTCTTACGGCTTTGCCTGCGGTCTGGGTGCCACGGTCAAGGAGGTGGGCGACCGCGTGTTCATGGTGCTGCCCGCCGGTTGCGAGGTCAAAGATTCCGATCTCAAGAAGCTTCGTGCCGACGGCTACCTTAAGTAAAGACAAGACGAGGAGATTCCCATCAACATCTACACTATCGTCCAGCTGGTCAACACGCTGTTCAACTTCTATTCCACGCTCATTGTCGTCTACTGCTTTATGACGTGGATTCCCATGAAGCAGGGTGGTTTGCTTCAGGATATTGCCGCGGTGCTTGATAGCGTGTGCGGTCCGTGGCTCAACCTGTTCCGTCGTTTCATCCCGCCGATGGGCGGTATCGATTTTTCGCCGGTCGTTGCGATTATTGCGTTGCAGTTGGTGCAGAGGCTGGTTCTGCAGCTTCTTATAGGTATACTCGTGTAGAACTGACTTAGTAACTTACGTCGGGCGTGTAGCGCCGAGGCGATGAAAAAGGAGACTTGTTATGGCTATTACCCCTGCAGACATCCAGGCTCAGACTTTCTCTGAGGCCAAGCGTGGCTACGATCCTGCCGAGGTCGACGTCTTCTTGGAGACGCTGTCCTCTGAGGTTGACGCTATGCTCGCTAAGATCGTTGACCTTAAGGGTCGTCTGACTGCTACCGAGCAGCAGCTTGCCGATGCACAGGCTCAGCTTGCCCAGGCTCAGGATGCCACCGCCCAGGCCGCTCCTGCCGCCCCCGTGGCTGCTCCCGCCCCTGACTTCTCCGCTCAGGAGCGCCAGATTTCCGCTGCCTTGATCGCTGCCCAGCAGACCGCTGAGACCATCGTCAACGATGCCAACGAGAACGCTGAGCGTATCCGCAACGAGGCTGACGCCAAGGCCCGCGAGGTTATCCGCCAGGCTCTGACTGAGAAGCAGGCCGAGCTCGAGGAGATCGATCGTCTCAAGGCTTCCCGTGAGGAGTTCAAGGCCGAGTATCTCAAGCTCATCCAGCACTTCATGGACGATGCCCAGAACTCCTTCCCGGCCGATCTCATGGCCTCCACACCGGTCGGTTCTGCCGCTTCTCCTGCGGTGACTGTTCCCGCCGAGCCGCTGCCCGTCGCTGACCCGGTTGTCCCCGTGGCCGATCCCTTCGCCCCGATCGACAACTTCGCTGCCGACGACCTGGACTAACATTCGGCCTACAATTTAGTGCCTAGAAAGGACCCGCAGCTTGCAGGTCCTTTTTTATGACTGTGCAGGGGCGCGCAACATAAAAAACCGAGCCCTGCACATGGTGGCGCAGAACTCGGCGAACGGGTGAGCGGTAAAAGGTAGGTTTTAGGGCATGTCCCAAAAATCTACTTGAGGAGGAAGTCGGAGAGGGGAATGGTACGGGCCTCGCGATGCTCGGAATCGGCGATGTGGTCGGCAGGATATCCGCAGACGAGCATGTGATAGGGATAGACGCCCTCGGGCAGGTTGAACTGCTCCTGTGCCACCTCGGGCTTAAAATGGCATACCCAACACGTTCCCAGGCCCTGCTCGGTGGCCTCCATCATCATCTGATCGCACACTATGGACGTATCGATTTCACTGGAATTCATCTGGTCATACGGGCGCACCCAAGCGTCTTCGGTAACGCTACAAATAAGGAAGATGAGCGGAGCGCCAAAGATAGATCCATCACGAGCAAACCGAGGCTGACAAGCAGCAGCCTTCTCCAGAAGCTCAGGCGTATCCAGCACCATCACACGAGAAGGATGATTATTACAAGCAGAAGGAGCAATCCGCCCAGCCTCAACAATGGCATCCACCACAGCCTGCTCCACAGCCCGATCTTCAAACTCACGACAAGAATACCGACCCCGAGCCAGATCCAAATAACTCACAACCAAGCCCTCCAAATTCAGTGTATCAACCCAAAGCAAAACAAAGGGTACCCAAAGCCCGATCCAGCCAAACGTTTAAGGCGGTCCCAAAGTTCCCAATCGGGCTCAAAGGCCCTGTCAACAAAAGCCTCATTGCTTTCAAAGTATCAGCCAAAGTTCCCAATGGTGGTACGTAAGGCGAAGGGCCGGCCACGGTTTGCTTTCGAACGACTCTGCAAAGCAGCCGGAGTGAGAAAGCAAACCGTGGCCGGCCCTTCGCCGCCGGGACACGTACCCCCAATTAACTGTTCTTCATGACAATCGAATCCACAACATCGGCCACATTCTCGCAGCAGTCGGCGCAGTACTCCAGGAAGGCGTAGACGTCACGCCAAGCGATGACCTCGAGCGGATCCTTGCCGTTAACGTGCAGGTTGCGCATGGCGTTGATGTAGAGCTCGTCGGCCTCGGACTCGATGGTGTTGATCTGGATGACCAGCTCGCGCAGCGTTTTGGACTTGCGGTAGTTGGGAAGCTCGACCATCAGGTCTTTCATGGCGCGGCAGGCGTCAGTCACCTTGTGGGCGATGACGATGGCGTCGGGATGGATGCTCTGAATGTTGGTGAAGTAGACGCGCTGCACGACGCCCTCAATACGGTCGAGCACGGTGTCGAGCGCGCAGCTCATCAGATCCAGATCCTCGCGCTCGAGCGGGGTGATAAAGGCGGTGAGCAGGGCGTCTTCGAGCTCGTGGTGCTTCTTGTCTGCCGCATGCTCAATCGCATGCATCTCCTCGAGCATGTCGTGGATCTGCGCGGGATCAAAGTTCTCAAAAATCTTGATGAGCAACTCTGCGGCCTGGACAGCAAGGTCGGCGCAGGCGACGTAGTTGTCAAAGTAGAACGAATCGGGTTTCTTTGCCATGGGTGGGTCCTTTCGAGGCGAAGACGGGTGGGCGAAGTGTTGCGGTCCAGATGGACGTTCGGTTTGACTAGAGGAACATCATGAACAGCTTGGCCATGACAAAGCTGATGAGTCCGCAGGCGGGGAAGGTGAAGAACCAGGTGAACATCATGTCCTTGACGACGCCGAAGTTGATGGCCGAAAGGCGCTTGACGGCACCGACACCCA
>CABUQK010000117.1 GCA_902493615.1 uncultured Collinsella sp. | reverse complement strand
CCGCCCATGCGAAAACCAAGTTGTTAGGATGAGCCAGCCGGCTAGAGCTCGACCGGCACCCATTCGTCGTGATTGCAGATAAAAGCCTCGGGATCCTCGACGCTAAAGAAGACGAGCGTGGGGTCGTTAGGCCCCTCATAGTGCTCGCCCAGGTGCTCTAGATGCTTCCACCCGGCTTCGCGCATTTCGTCTAAAGCCCGGTCATCCAAGCCGGCACGCCCGCGCAAGATGAGCCAGCCATGGCCCGGCCACCAACTCGTGGCCTCAAAGCGCTGGTTTTGCAGCAGCTCTTGCCACACATCTTTGGTGCGCGCTGTTACAAACCACAGCTTGCCATCCTGGATCTGCGCAAACGAAAACGGACGCACATGAGGCTGTCCGTCAACGCTCGTCGCCAAATACCATGCCGGCACCGACGTCAGATACTCCAACACCGTATTCAATCCGTCCACGTTTCCTCCTGTACTAGTTAGTTTGGGAACCTGGTTTGTGCGAGCTAGAGCTCCAGGCGCTCCTCGCTGCCGTCGATATCACAGAAGCGCGCGGCAATATTGCGGACCGAAAAGAAAGCAAGGCGGCCGTCGTTGGCACTCTCGTGTTCCTCGCCGATGCCCACCATGTGCTTAAAACCCGCTTGACGCACCTTGTCGCTCGCAACTGCGTCGTCCTCAAGTGCGGCCTCGCCAGTCAGCACAATCCAACACTCCCCCGGTTTCCAACCCGAAACCTCAAACTTGGGGTTCGCGCTGAGCTCGGTCCACACGTCCTTATCGCGCGAGGTGCAAAACCACAGCTTGCCGTCATCGACCATGGCAAACGAAAACGGCCTCACGCGGGGCTGATGCCCGTCGGCCACATCGGTCGTGGCTAGATACCACGCCGGAATGCGTCTGAGATACGAACAGGCGCGCTCAAGCTGAGCCGTGCGGTCGTTGTCGGTCATAGGGACCCCTTTCTTGCGCTCGAATCGCGCCTAAACAAGTTGAAGATTGATGACGATGACGCAGATGAGCAGCAACGCCGTCACCACCGCCGCCAACGCATCGCTGCGACCAAATGCAAGCGCATGCAAACGTGTGCGGCCCTGCTCGCCATGATAGCAACGGGCATCCATGGCGGCCGAAAGCGTCTCGGCATGACGGAACACGCCCGTGAACAGCGGAATCGCCACACTGCCGAGCATACGCACGCCGCCGAGCGGGCCTCCCGTCACGCGCGCACCGCGGCTCGCCTGCGCATCGGCCGTCTGCTTCATCTCGGTGGCAAACTGCGGCATAAAGCGCAGCGCGATACCCATAATCATGCCGAGCTCGTGCGCAGGAAGTCCCACACGCGCAAACGGCGCGAGCAGGCGCTCAAAGCCCGCGGTGAGGTCGAGTGTCGGTGTGGTGAGCGTAATGGCGCTCATGCCGGCCATCATCAAGCTCAGGCGGCACGCCATAAAGGCGGCGGAATGCAGTGAGCCCTCGCTTATCTGCAGAAAGCCGAGCTGCCACAGGATGCGCCCACTCTGATCGGTAAACAAGTTGAGCACCGCGACCACGACGACGATTGCCAGCAGCGGCGCCATCGACGACAGAACGCGACGAGCCGGCACCCGGGACACGGCATAGATCAGCACGACGAAAATTGCGACAGGGGCCAGTCCGCGGAAGCCGCCGACGGTCAGCGTCGTGATTAAAAACACAAAGCCCAAGAGCAACTTGGTTCGCGGGTCCAGGCGGTGGATTGCACTATCGCCGGGATAGTAACTACCAAACGAAAACGCCTCCATCAGCAGCCCTCCTCTCGCGCGACCGTCTTGGATTTAGCAATGTCCGAGACGTTAGAAGAACCGTCTGAGCGACCGATCAGCAAATTTGCCAACTCGTCGGCCAACGACTCAACCGTATAGAGCCCGCCGCGACGCAGCGGCACGCCCGCCTCCGTAAGCGCCAGCGCCATACGCTGGGCGGCGGGAACGCCCAAGCCGATCGACTTGAGCTCATCGGCATGCGCAAACACCTGAGCGGGCGTGCCCTCGGCAAACACCGCGCCCTCGTTCATCACGACAATACGGTCGCAGCAATTGGCCAGGTCATCCATGCTGTGCGAAACCATGACAACGGTCAGGCCATCGCGGTGAAGTCGGTCGATGAGCCCTAGGAAATCCCTGCGCGCAGCCGGATCGAGCCCCGCCATGGGTTCATCGAGCACCAGGACTTCGGGCTCCATGGCGAGTACGCCGGCGAATGCCACACGCCGTTGCTGACCGCCCGAAAGCTCAAAGGGACTCTTGTCGCCGACCGTGGAAAGGTCGAGGCCCACGCGCGAGAGCGATGTCTCAACGCGGCGCACAACCTCGGCCTGCGACAAGCCAAGGTTGTGCGGACCAAACGCCACGTCCTGCGCCACGGTTTCGGCAAACAGCTGACGCTCGGGATATTGAAACACCACGCCGACCTTGGCCTTAACCGCGGCGGCGTCTTTCTTGTTTGACAGATCGAGCCCCAGCGCGCGAACGGATCCCTCCTGAGGGCGAATCAAACCGTTGAGATGCTGGACCAGCGTCGACTTACCCGAACCGGTATGACCTGCCAAGCCCAGGAACTCGCCGCGACGCACCGTCAGCGATACATCGCGCAGCGCCCACGGGCTGCTGGGGTCGTTTCCCCAGAGAGCCTGTTTGCTCGATTTGCCCGCAGTGGCCGAGCGCTTATGCCAGCGGCGGCGCTCGCGGGCGCTCAGCGAATAGCTAAACGAAAGGTGCGAAATCTCGATAACGGGCTCCAGCGCGTCTGCGCCATCGAGCGCAGAGGAAACGTTGTCGGGAATACGAGGATCGAATGCGAAAGGCCGCCCGGCGATGCCTGTCCTACTCCACTCGGCATAAGCCTGCGCTATACCGGCGACCATATCCGCCTCGCGCACCTGCGCATAAACGGGCACGCCCTTCGCACGAAGCGCCACGCCCAAACGGCACGACTCCGGCATATCAAGGTTGAGCTGCGCGAGTTCGTCCGCCTGCGTCAAGATCTCCTCGGGCGTGCCCAACATGGCAACGCGGCCCGCTTGGAAGACAGCAACGCGACCGGCCTCAGCGGCCTCTTCCATAAAGTGCGTAATCATCACGATGGTCATGCCGCGTTCGTGCAGCGCATGACAGGCCTTCATAAGACCCTTGCGTCCGCGCGGATCGAGCATCGAGGAGGCCTCATCCAAAATGAGAACGCGCGGCTCCATGGCGAGCACGCCGGCAAGCGCCACGCGTTGCTTTTGGCCACCCGAGAGCGCATGGGTCTCGTGGCGCTCAAAGCCCACCAGACCCACGGCCTTCAGCGCCTCGCGTACGCGCTGCGCAATTTGCGCCGATGGCACGCCAAGGTTTTCGGGACCGAACGCAACGTCATCTTCGACAAGCGTTGCCACCAGCTGATCATCGGGATTCTGGAACACCATGCCCGCGGTCGAACGAATGTCGTAGACCAGCTCGGGGTCGGACGCATCCATGCCGTTGATGCGTACCGTGCCCGCGTCGGGCTGCAGCAGTGCATTCAGATGCTTGGCAAACGTCGACTTGCCCGACCCATTACCACCGAGGATGCAGAAAAACTCGCCGTCCTCGATATTCAGATCGACGCCGTCGAGCGCCGGTACGGCACCGTCATAGCTAAAGGAAACGCCCCGACACTCAATCATGCGCGGCCTTTGACCTGGTCCTTTTTAGGCGTGATGAGGTTGGAGACCGCCTTGTACACCGCAAGCGTCAATACCGAATTAAGCACGGTCTTGATAAGGTTGAACGGCAGCACGGCAGGAATCATGAGCGGGGCGATCACATCGACCGAGCCATACCAGAACCAAACGCCGATGGTCAGGTTCGCAACCATGGACAGCGCCGTAGCGGCAATGACGCCGAGCACCAGACCAATCACGGCACCCTTGTAGGTGTGCATCTTTTGGTAGACGATCGCCGCGGGCAGAATAAAGCCCAGCGTAGCGACCAAGTTCATAAGCGCGCCGACCCAGTCACCCGTGGTGAGCGCATGGATAACGATCGCCATGGCGGCAACAGCAGTACCGGGACCGTACGCAAACCCGCACACCATCGCCGGCACCAGCGACGGGTCATACGTCAAAAACGGCGCCGAAGGAAGGATGGGCAGCTGCACGTACATAAACAGGGCACCCAAGGCGCACATCAACGCCATGGTAACGAGCTGTTTGGTGCTCCACCTATTCGTGTTCTCAAAATGGATATGCTGCGACTGTTCAGACATAAGATCACCTGCCTCTTTCATCCGGACTCTAACCGTTGGTACTGGGATCTCACCAGTTCAGCCGACATGCGAACCAACGCACACACGGGTCGCGGACTCATCGGCTCGGTCGCAGACGCCTCGCCTGCGCCACGGCACCCCTTTGGCACCGCCCGATTTACCGCCAGTGGGGAATTCCACCCCGCCCTGAAACAGCACTTGCAAGTGTAGCACCAGTAGGCTTTCGCGCAAGTATGCCAAGGGTAATTTGTGGCGGGGATCAGTTGCCGCAACAACCACGTTCCCCACCCATCCCAAAGTAGCGCGCCTTTCGCGCAAAGCGCGAAACAGCGAAGGGACACGTACTCCTATCGACCACGTCCTTCTACGCCCGCCGACCTCAAGGCCGTAAACGCAGGGAATCCGGGGGCGTGACGGGGGCTTCTCTCCGGAATATTCCGCACTGATATTTTCTGTATTGAAGACGTCGATGATGCACCCGTATACCATTGACGTCGACACCATCAGATGCGGACCGCGCGGTGACCCCACATTCCGCTGGCGCCCACAGGGCTGCCCTCGTTTCCTGACATGTCCCGCGCGGGCCGCGGCGAGCCGAGACCGCCGCATGACCTAATAGGAGCATGGAGCGATACCGCGGACCCGAACAACCGCATTCTATCGCGCCCCGTCAGTGTGCCGTCTGCCCGGTCCAGGCGAGCACGGAAAGAACGGAGCGAGACATGCAAAACGAATCGACACCCGGCGCCCGCGGGCCGGTCTTCTGCGGGGTCGACACCCACGCCGACTCGCACTGGCTGTGCGTCCTGGACTGGAGGGGCCGCAAGGTCCTGTCCCGCCAGTTCCCCGCCGACGCGGCGGGATACGAGGCGCTCGCCGGGGCGATCGCGGCGGCCGGGGAGCCGGCCTGCGTCGCGATGGAGGGGACGTCGTCCTACGGGGCGGGCCTCACCAGTCACCTCGCGTCGCTGGGGATGCCCGTGCGCGAGGCGCTCTCCCCGGCGAGGATGCAGAGGAGGCGCCCGGGGCAGGGGAAGTGCGACGAGGCGGACGCGGAGAGGGCCGCCCGCGCGGCGATGTCCGGCTCAAGGCTCGGGACCCCCAAGAGCCAGGACGGGTGGGTC
>CABUQK010000116.1 GCA_902493615.1 uncultured Collinsella sp. | reverse complement strand
CAATCGCCCGACGGTGCTCGTCGGTAATCATGGTTGCTACCAGCACAATGCCATCGACCGGGTGGTTTTGGAATAAATCGAGGTATTCGAGCTCGCGATCGGGGGCATTGTCGGTATTGGCAAGCAACATCTGGTAGCCACGACGACCGAGCACCTGGCCGATGCCGGCGGTAATGCGGCTCACGGATTCCGAGTTGATCTTGGGCACGATGACGCCGATGAGCTTGGTGGAGCCGGTGCGCAGCGCGCGAGCCTGGCTGGACCGCACGTATCCGGTCAGCTCAATCGCCTGCTTAATGCGCTCGGCCTTGTCCGCCGAGATATATCCACCGTTGAGGTAGCGCGAGACGGCGGCGCTCGAAACGCCCGCCAGCTCGGCCACATCTTTCATCTTTACCACGAGCACCCCTGTCATTGAAATCGCTTACACAATGATACCCAACCCATACCGGCAAATTGAGCAAATGGGGCGAGCCACATGGATCATTTCAACAGCCCAGGTCAAGCAAACGTCAGCGAGCGCGCAGCCGCCGTGGCGAGGTGCCGCGAAAGAGGAGCGACGCGTACTTCATGTACGCGAGCGACGGTTTGAGCGGCAGATCGCCCGGCAGATGCGTGCGCAGCGTCGAGCGGTCCGGCGTTCGTCAGAACGCCGGAACCCTAGCTACCCGTGGTATTCGCCGTTGTATTGGATGAGCGTCAGGTCCTCCACGCCGTCGAGCGCACGGATGGCGTCGGCATAGGGCATGTCCACGCCGTCCGAGAACACCTCGACGGCCATCTCCACCTTGTCGCCGCGCATGGTCTTAGACTTAACGGTGAACTTGGTGCGGCCAAAGGCACGCACAATGTCGTCGCCCGTGGTCTGACCCGTATAGTGGATAACCATCATGTACACGCGCGCCTTGTCCTGGTGCGTAGCGAAGCCGGCGATCATCACGACGATCACCACTGCCGCAAGCCCTACGAGCGCGTACATGCCGGCGCCCGCTGTGATACCCGTGGTAATGGACCAAAACAGATACAACAGGTCGAGCGGATCCTTGACCGCCGTTCGGTAACGGACGATAGACAGAGCACCGACCATACCGAGCGAGATGACCACGTTGGTCGAGATCGCGAGCGTCACCATGCAGGTGAGCACGCACATGCCCACAAGCGTCACGGCAAAGCTGCGCGAGTACACCACGCCGGTAAAAAAGCGCTTGTACACGTAGTAGATCAGGATGCCCATGGCGAGCGCCACGAGCAGCGACAGGCCGATCTTGGCAGGGTCGACCTGGCCAAACGCCTCCAAGACGGAGTTCTTAAAAAAGTCCCTGGTGCTCATGGTCTAAATATCCCCTCGGTTCTCAAAATCCGATTCCCAGTAATTAAAACCGCGCAGGTAGGCGGTCTTTTCGTAACACAGGCAGTACTTGGAAACCGCCGTGAGCTCGGCCGCACCCGGCGGCACCAAATCGCGCACCAGCTGCGGGCAAAACTCGGTAAACTTGACCTCCATCACTAGTTTGCCGGGCTCCAAGACCGGCAGCGCGGGCAAGGTCGCATCAAAGATATCGAAGCTTCCCACCGCGGCGCGCACGTTCATGTCAAACGTGATGCGCACGGTGCCCTCGTCCATCACCCACGGCTCGCGCTCGTAGTCCACGATGGTGCGCGGGCGCATCATGTTGCAGATGCACTCGATATAGAACTCACGGCAGAGCTGATGCGGGCTGCGCAGCAAAAAGTCATAGTCGCCGGCGAGGACCTGCTCAAACTCGTCGCGCGTGAGCGGCGCGTCCTCCTTGTAGATCCAGCTGCCGTACTTCTTTTTGCGCTCGAGCTTAATCACCTTGTCGCCGCCGTTATAGATGCGCACGCGATACTTTTTGCGCATGAGAATACCGGCGTCTTTTTCCTCGTAGGCCGAGTTGCAGTAGTCGTCAAAATACAGGCTGCGGATGGTGTAACCGCCCGCCCGTGCATGCTTGTCCAGCTTAAAGACCGGCGACATGCGACAGGCAAGCGCGGCGTGCTCGCCCTCGTTAATGAGATATTTGAGTTCGTGGCGGTAGCGCTCCTGCGTAGCACGCGCAGGCGGGGCCGCCAGGCGCTCAAGCAGCGCGCTAGCCCTCCTCATACGTGTCCTCCACGACCTTACCGCCGTCTTGCACGTAGAAGCACTTCATGCCGTACTGCTTGCCGTCATCGGTCACGTAGTAGTCAAACGCATCTTGCGTATAGCCGTCGGAGTTGGTGGCGCGCACACGCACAAAGTACTGGCCGGTGTCGGGCGCGTCGCACGTCACCTCGGGCAGCAGCACATCCTCGGCCTTAAAGACCACGTCGCTAATGGCGTAATCGCGCGCAAGCTCCACGGTATAGCGAATATCGCGCGCCTTAAAGTCGTAGGACGCATCCCAGTTGATGCGCAGCTTACCGTTATCGATCTGTGGCACGCCAATGTAGAACGGCATGGGCTTCTTATAGCTCTCGCGATAGCTCTTGTAGTTCTCCTCAATCTCGGAGGGGATGGCCGCGGCGATCTGCTCGTATTCGTCCTTGGTCACGGGCAGGTTATCGAGGTCGGGCGCAGCAAAGACGAGCGGCTCCGTGACCTCACGATAATGCTCGACCATCTTGCTCAGACGCTCTTCGGTCAAATACGAGCGCAGGTCCTTGACGGCGCTATCGAGTTCGCTGCGGAACGACTTGCTGCGCAACGCGCGGTTAAATAGCACGTTGCCCCAGTAGTTGCTCACGCCGCGCTCCCAGCTCGCATAATCCGAGAACCCTGTCAGGCTCAACTCGAACTTGCGCAGCATGCCGTCGTTGTCCCAATCCAGGATGTACCAGACCTTGGAGTTAAGCGGGCTGTACAGATAGCAGTTACGGTTCTGCGTATCGCAATTGCCCGTCAAGATCTGAAACGCCATCCAATAGACCAGGTTCTCGGTATCGAAGTAGGTGTCGAGCACATCGTCGATCTTTTGCGTATCGTCGTTGAGCGCATCGAGCATCTCGATCAACTTGGTATGGTCCGAGTCGCCCTTAATCTCGAGCATGCCCTCAAACGCCGTCTGGTTATAGTCGGGGTCATCGGTGAGCTTAATGGTGTCTTCGAAGCGATGGAAATCGAAGCTGTTCACCTTATAGAGATGCCCGCTCTTATCCAAACCGTGGGCCTTGAGCGCCGTCTTGTTGAGCTGCTCGACCTGCGTAAACAGTCCGTAGTCCTCAAAGGTGTCGTTAGATTTTTCGGTCTGGTCGCACACCCATAAGTGCACAAACTGCGTGCGCAGGCCCATCATCTGGGGAATGCCACGAATCAGATCGTAGGCCATCTTGTTACGAAAGCGCATGCCCTCGCCCATGTGCTTGTTAAGCGCAATCGCACGCTGCTGGCGCCACGTGCCCTTGCTCTTTTTGAGCTCCACCTTATAGTTCTTTTGTGTATAGGTACTCGACGTCTGACCGCGCACCTGCACCGTGGCGTTGGGCGCCTCCTCGCCATAGCCCACCTCGCCAGCAACGGGGCCCTTATCATCGCCTGGCTGCAGCAGGCCCATAACCTGATAGCGCGTCACGCCCATGTCGGCATAGTCGTAGACCGAGTACGTATTGATCTCGGCCCAGCTGTGGTCCGTGTTCTCGGAGCTATTGCCGCGCGAGACCGTCAGGTACATGGTCACAATGCCCGAGTCGTCGTAGACCTCGTACAGCTCATCCTTGTCGCGAAGATGCTTGGCCTCACTAGACGCATCGGCCTTTTTAATCTTGTCCTGCTTCTTGGTCTTTTTTGTCGAGGATTCGTCCTGCGAAGAGCAGCCCGAAAGCAGCAGTGTGCCGGCAGCCGCCTCAATCAAGCGGCGACGCGATATCATCCTATCGGTCATCAGGACCTCCCCAACGATTGCGATACACACGGACCACCGTGCGCTCAAACGCACCATGCGGCTCGCCCTCTAGACGCAGCTCCTCATAGCGCTGCTCGGCACGGTCGAGCAAGCGACCCAGCTGTGTAAAACGACCCGTTTTGTCGGTCGCCACAATGGGCTGCTGGCTCAGAATACGATACGGCAAGTTGGCGGTATAGGTATCGAGCCGCATGAGCGCCACAACAAAAAACACCGCCGCGCCGAGCAAAAAGCCAAAGCCATAAAACTGCTGCGGAAAGAACAGCGAGACGATGGTCGCCAGCCCCGCCACGCCCGCGAAGAGCCCAGAGGCAAGCACGGCGCCCTTGTAGTCGGTAAAGTACAGCAAGATCAGCAGAATCGTGTTGCCCACTGCATACAGGCCATAGCCCACGCACAGCGTGCGGAAATACCCGTGCATCAGATTGTTGAAGCCCAGTGGCAGGGCCGAGAGCACCGTGGTCTCGAGCGAGATGACCGCTGCCGTCACAAACAGCTGCTTGAGCGCGCAAAACCGCAGCTCCCGGTTGAGCGTGGCGAGCATTTCCTCCTCGGCCACCACGATGTCGCCCACCACGCCGCCGTCGTTAAACAGGCTGTAGTAGTCGCGGTAGCGCGGATAGAAGTTGACCTCGACCGACACCACAAAGTTGACGGTCGTGACCAGGATCGTCAAAAACGCAAGCAACGCCGGAACATCATGATAGGGCGCACCGTAAAACAGGCCTTTGACCTGCACGCCAATGGGACCGGCCCAAATAATTACCAGATGTGCAAAGAGTCCCAGGTTGGTAAACAGGCCCGTGAGCGCGAGCGGCATAAACTGGTCGAGCCAGCGCAAAAAGAGCCAGGGGTTGCGATCGCTCTGAGGAAAATACCGGTATAACAGCACCACGTCCCAGGCGAGCATCACACCGTAGCCCAGGGCGATCGAGCCCAGCAGCCCCTCGACCGGCGGCAGCCCCAGCGCCAGCGCGGCCAAGGCACACAAGCACGCCACGCCAATGGCCGCGGCAAAGCTGCACAGAATACCCCGGTAGTCCTTAATGGCCGTGAGGTAGCTCATGCCGTTCCAGTTGACGCTCATAATGTTGAACAGCCACAGGCACAGCAGCCCCTGCAGCAGCGTGGCGCCCGAGAACAGCAAAAATACGCCGTAGAGCACCGTGCCGACAACGAGCATGATGGCGTTGGAGCCCCAAAACGAGGGCAAGACCTCTTCTTCGCGCTCGGCAAAGAGCATGTCGGCCAAAAAGCTCGTGAGCGTAAGCGACGCCAGCAGCGCATAGGTCACCATGCACACCAGCAAGTCCTGGTTGGCGCGTCCCACGCCCCACAGGCCGCACAGCACCAAAATGCCCACCTGCAGCAGTACGCCAAGCAGCATGGGGCCCGTGCACACAATGCCGGCGTAGCCATAAGCGCGCATCGTGGCAAACAGACCCTTGCGCTTAAACAGACGTTTGAGCTCAAAACCGATTCCGGCCACCGGCTAC
>CABUQK010000115.1 GCA_902493615.1 uncultured Collinsella sp. | reverse complement strand
AGCGACGCAAGCAGGCCCATGGTCTGGTAGCCGGTCAAAAAGCCTTGCACGGCAGCGCCCGCATCGTAGGGAGCCTGAGGCGCGGCAGCCGGTCCCAGCGGCGAGATCACGGCAGCACCCACAACCAGCACGATGAGCGCGATAAGCGCGGGGCCCGTAATGCGGCCGAGCACGCGCGTGATAACGCCCGGGCGCAGCGTGAGCACAAACGCGACTACGAAGAACCCGATGGCGAACACCAGGCGAGCCGTGCCGAGCGAAACGCCCTCGGGCAGCAGCGGCACCAGCATCTCGAAGGCCGTGGAGCTCGTGCGCGGAATGGCCAGGCACGGGCCGATGGCCAGATACACCGCCGCGACAAAGAACTCACCAAACTTGGGGTGCACGCGGCCGGCAAGCTCGCGCGCCGTTCCGGCAAGCGCGACGGCAATAAATCCCATGACGGGCAGGCCGATGGCGGCAATCAGAAAGCCGAGCATGGCGACCGGCGTGGCAGAGCCTGCCTGCAGCGCCAGCAGCGGCGGAATAATAAGGTTGCCGGCGCCAAAGAGCATCGAGAACAGGGCGATGCCGACGGTAACGACATGGTCGGAGCGCAGACCGCGCGGGGCGGATGAGGCCATAGGCACACCTTTCAGGTCGAAACAAAAACGGGACGGGCAAAAACACCCGTCCCGCAAGTATAAACGGTCTAGCAGCTTTAGCAGGCTAAATCGCGCAAAGCGTCAATCGCGGTGTCGACTTCCTCGTCCGTGTTGAAATACCCAAACGAGAAGCGAACGACACCCTGACGCTCGGTCTCCAGCGCACGGTGCATGAGCGGAGCGCAGTGGGCGCCGGGGCGTGTCGCAATCCCCCACCCTTGCATGAGCGCGTCCGAGATCTCGGCAGAGTCGATATCGACCACGTTGAGCGACACAATCGCCGAGCGCGTCGGCTGGTCAAAGGCGCCGTAGAGCTTAATCCTCGGAATCTTGCGCACACCGGCAAGGAAGCGATCAGCGAGCGCACGCTCGTGGGCAGCAATCGCCTCGACCCCGCCTTGTGCCTCGATAAAGTCGAGACCTGCGGAAAGTCCCGCGATGCCATGACCGTTGAGCGTGCCCGCCTCAAGGCGCGTGGGCCACTCAAGCGGCTGCAGCGTATCGAAGCTGTGCACGCCCGTGCCGCCCATGGCCCAAGGGGCCACGTCAATGGCCTCTGCCACGGCCAGGCCACCGGTCCCCTGCGGACCCATGAGCCCCTTGTGGCCGGTAAAGCACACGACGTCGAGTCCCATGACATCCATGTCAATCTTCGCCGTGCCGGCAGACTGCGAGGCGTCAACGATCACCAGCGCACCGGCCGCATGGGCCATGGCCGCCACGCGCGCAATGTCGACCGCGTTGCCGGTCACATTGGAGGCGTGCGTCACCACCACAGCACGCGTGCCCGGCGTGACCAACCGCTCGAGCTCGTCGTAGTCGAGCACGCCGCTCGCATCGCAACCCGCATGCCCAACCGTCACACCCTGCTCCGTCGCCAAGCGATTGAGCGGACGTAGCACCGAGTTGTGCTCGAGCACCGTTGTGACCACACGGTCGCCGGGGCGCACCACGCCATTGATGACGGTGTTGAGCGCCGCAGTGGAGTTGGGCGTAAAACAAACATGGTCGGCCCGATGGCAACCCAGCAAGCGTGCAAGCTTGGCACGGCAAGCGTGAATCGTACGAGCGGCATCGAGGGCACCCGACGTGGCGCCGCGTCCGGCATTGCCGAGCGAGCACATCGCCTGTGTCACGGCATCGATCACCGTCTGCGGCTTGTGCATGGTCGTCGCCGCGTTATCCAGGTAGATCATCGCACGACCTCCCACATATCAATCACGGTATAGCCCTCGGTAGGAACACTCGCCGCGGCGAGTTCGGCGCGCAGCAGCTCCTCATCGGCAGGCGACGCCTTCCATGCCAGACCGCAGCCGGCAGCGACCTCCCCGGGCACTGGGATCGTTCGCCCGGGAAGGCCGCGCTCGATGCACAGGGACTCGCACCCCATGGCGGCCGCCGTGGTGGGAAACGTGATGACAAGCGCCGGGCGCTTCTCCCTCATGGCAACTCCAACCAATACGCTAAGGGCGCACGACGCGCACGGCCTGCTCCATCTTCTCCACGATCACGTACATGTTGGTGACCTCGCCCACCGCAAGCTGGTCTTTAATGCCATAATGGTCCAGGCAGGTACCGCAGGTGAGAATCTCGACGCCCTGCTCGGCCAGCCCCTTCAGGTCATCGAGCACCGGCGAGCCCTCGACGGTGAGCTTGGCGCCGCCGTTGTAGAACAGCATGGTCGAGGGCAGCTCTTCCTGTTGCGTCACGGCAAAGATAAAGGCCTTCATGAGCTTGTGGCCCAGCTCGTCGTCGCCGCGGCCCATGCAGTCGGTGTAGACGGAAATGACGAGCTTGCCCTTGCCGGCGCTGGCATCGCAGAAGGCAGCGCCATCCTGCTCGGGATCAGCCACGGCAACGGCGCCAGAGGTCGCCACGGTCACGTGCCACTCGGCGTCAGAAACCTTCTCGACTGAGGCCGTGCAGCCCTTCTCCTGCGCCATCTTGGAGATGTTCTTGACGGCGGTCTCGTTATCGACCGAGGTCACGACTGTGCCCTCGCCATCAAGCTGCTTCAGGGCTTTGAGCGTCTTGACGACGGGCAGCGGGCAGGCATCGCCCATGGCATTGACTTCAATCTTGGTAGACATAGCTACATCCTTTCAATAGGGACCGCCCAGAACAGTAGGCGGTCGCATAAACGGTTTTCCTTAATGCACAACGTGGAGGGCAGGACCGCCCGGCTCCGCCTCGCACACGCGCCCGACAACGGCCGCGATACGTCCTTCGGCATGCAGACGGCGCGCAAGCTCATCCACATCGGCAGCAGGCGCCGCGATGAGTAGGCCACCCGAAGTCTGCGGATCGTACAGCGCATCCAACATGCCCGGCTCCAGGTCATCGTCAGCCGTCACGCGCGGGCCAAAGAAGTCCTGGTTGCGGTAGGAGCCCGCGGGGATAATGCCCAGACGCGCCATGTCGAGCACTTGATCAAAGAGCGGCACCGCCCCCGACGCAAGCTCAATCTGCACGCCCGAGCCCTCGGCCATCTCGCATGCATGCCCAATCAGGCCAAAGCCCGTAATGTCAGTACAGCCGTGAAGCTCGAGTCCCTCGGACAGACGAATCGGAGCCTCGTTGAGGGTGCGCATCGAGTCAAACATGGCTGCGGCCTCGTCCTGCTCGATGAGCTCGCCCTTAATGGCCGTGGTGATGATGCCCGAGCCGATCGCCTTGGTCAGCAGTAACGCATCGCCCACGCGCGCGCCGCTGTTGGCGAGCATACGGTCAAGCGCGACAAAGCCGCTCACGGACAAGCCGTACTTGGGCTCGTCGTCGTTGATGGTGTGGCCCCCCGCGATGGAGCAACCCGCCTCGACGCACTTGTCGGCGCCGCCCGCCAGAATCTGACCGGCAACCTCGACACCCAAGCAACTGGGAATGCACAGCAGGTTCATGGCATGGCTCGGCCGCCCGCCCATAGCGTAGATATCCGACAGCGAGTTGGCCGCGGCGATCTGGCCAAACAGAAACGGGTCATCGACCATCGGTGGGAAGAAGTCGATGGACTGCACGAGTCCCAGGTTCTCCCCTACGCGGAAGACGCTCGCATCGTCGGAGGTATCGAACCCCACGAGCAAGTTGTCGTTATGCACATTGGGTAAATCGCCCAGGACCTGGGCGAGGGCTCCGGGGGCCAACTTAGCGGCTCAACCGCTCGCGGCAGTCATGGACGTGAGCTTAATGGTGTCCTTAGCCATACGAACCCCCTTCCAACAAATCAACGACTTTAAGTATACGCCCCAGGCACGCTTCCCAAGAGACCGCCGACGGCTCAAACGTCGAAGGCGGCGCCGCAAGCGCCTGCGCGATAGCATCTGCCAGTGCGCGCTCAAACAACGGAAGGTCGGCCGCCTCGGGCGTGTCGACATCCGTCATACGCGGCGGCGCCACCCACGTCACGGGAGCGCCGGGAAGCATCGCCTCCATCCAGGGACGAACGCCGGGCAAATCGGTCGCCACAACTTTGCAGCCGCACGCGAGGGCCTCGATCGTCACGAGCGGCAGACCCTCGTAAAACGAAGGCAGCACAAAGACGTCGGAACTGCGGTAGGCGCGCACGAGCCCATCGCTATCCAGGCGCCCCGCCAGCGTCACCGGCACATCCGAGGCCGCGGCTAAGCGCTCGACACGCGCGTACTCGGCATCGTCCCCGCGACCGCCCACAAGTACCAAGCCAGATGGGCGGACGTCATCGTCAATCGGCAATGACACGGCTCGAACCAGCGACTCGACGCCCTTTTTAAAGCAAATCTTGCCCACGTACACAAGCGATCCCGGCCGCCTCGTCACGCTTGCGTCGCGGCAGAAGACGCGATGGTCGTAGCCCGTCCCAATCACGTGGATGCGATCGGCATCGACGCCGCACACCAGGCCAATCTGCTCAGCCTGCTCAGCATGGAGCGCAAAGACGGCATCGAGCCGACGAACCGCACTTACGATGCGATCGCGCTCGAGCGCATGCGAACGCAGCTGGCGCAGGTCGGTCGAATGGCACACGGCAACAACCGGCACGCCCCGGACACACTCGCGCGCCAATGCGGTCACCAGATACAGGTGATGGCAGAGCACCAGATCGGGCCGAAACTCAGCCACCGCCCGATCGATTGCTGCAGCAAATGCCCGCTCAAATGCCTTGAGCATCGAAGGTGTCAGTTCACGATAGCGCGTGGAGGGATAGGGCATGACATCGGACATACCGCAGATGGGAAACGGCAGCTCGGGCGACTCGAACGGCACGGCAAACACAGCAGCACGCCGGTCCAGCTCGCCTTGGGTATCACCCGGTGCCGCGCCGCAAAGCACGGCGGCGTGATGCCCCGTCTCGATCTGCTCGCGCACGAGCGCGGCAAGGTAGGTGCCGCTGCCGGTGCTATCTGGTTTTTGTGCCGAGATATTGAGGATGCGCATGTCGCGGTACACCCCTAGGCCAAGGCGGCGGCGCGAATCGCCGCACCAATGGCACCTGCAAAGCGGGCCTGGGGCGAGGTGGTAACCGGCGACCCCAGTAGCTCGCCCAACCTCTCCACCACGAAGGCGTTCTCGCACAGACCGCCGGTCAGATAGTACGGGGCGCCCGCGGCCTGCCCGGCCATGGTCGCCACGCGCGAGACCACGCTGTCGATCACGCCACGCGCAATGTTCTCGCGCGGCTCACCGCGACCGATCAGGCTGATAACCTCGCTTTCGGCAAACACCGTGCACATGCTGCTGATCTTGGTGGGTTCGCCGGAACGCGCAAGGTCGGCCATCTGCTGCTGGGAAATGCCTAGACGGTCGGCCATGATCTCCAAAAAGCGCCCCGTGCCGGCGGCGCACTTGTCGTTCATGGCGAACTTGG
>CABUQK010000114.1 GCA_902493615.1 uncultured Collinsella sp. | reverse complement strand
CGTATTGGGCCATGGAACATCCTCGCACTCAATCTGGGCGTGGTGTCCGCACGCGTATGGCTGCGTGCCGCCTCATGGTCAAATAAAAACGGGGCGCACCGGACCCCCGGCACGCCCCGCTACTGTAGCAACAACCGGCGTTGCATCGCAATCCAGCCCACTAAAGTACCGACTTGAATAACCTCGATGTTCCGTCAACGTCAGCGAAAACGGCCCCAAGCGAGCAAGGTGACGTGAAATGAAAGGGCGCTGACCTTCTGGTCGCGCCCTTGAAATTGAACGTCAGATTGCCGCTTGGGGCCGTTTGCAGCGTCGAGCCGTTACGCGGTTTGGTAAAACCGCGTAACTAGATTAATTTGGTTGACTCCAGCTTTTCGATGATCCAGTCGTTGGCTTTGATAACCGGGCGGCGGAAGACGACGCCCAGGGCCAGCGACGGAATCAGATAGCTCGCCAGAATGCCTAGCTCAATCCAGTACTCCATGTGGTACGCACCGGCCATGGCGGCATGCATGGCGTTGATGCCGTGGGTGAACGGCAGGAACGGATAGATCGCCTGGAACACGGGGCCGGTCATCTCGATGGGGAACGTGCCGCCCGAACCGCCGACCTGCATGACCAGCAGCACGACGGCGAGCGCCTTGCCGATATCGCCAAACGAAACCGTAAGCGTGTAGACGATATTGGAGAACACGAGACTCGCGACCCAGCCCGCCAGCACAAACTGCAGCGGGTCGTCGCACTGGATGCCAAAGAACAGGATGTCGCCCGCACACACGAGCGTTGCCTGCAGCAGGGCCAGACCGCCAAAGAACAGGTAGCGGCCCAGGTAGATCTCGTGCAGGCGCACGGGGATGAGCTCGTTGATAAGCTCATCGTCAACCGAGACCTTCATCATGGCTGCCAGCACAATCGAGCCCACCCAGAGCGACAGAATCGTGTAGAACGGTGCCATGGCCGAACCGTAGTTGCGGATCGGATAGACCGGCTTGCGATCGAGCGCGACGGGGCCGGAAAGCGACACGGCCAGACCCTCGGGATCATTGCCGATCATCGTCTTGATCGTAGCGAGGTCATCCGACATCAAGGCGCCGTCGAGCTCGTCCTTAAACGCACTGATCTTGTCCGACGCCTCGCCCAGCTGATCAGAAGCCTTGTTGACCAGCTTTGCAGCCTTGGAGAGGCCCTTTGCCAGCGAACCGGATGCGTCGGTCAGGCCAGCAACAGCACTATCCAGATCGTTCGAAATACCGTTCAGCGAATCCAAAACGCCCGAGATGGTCTTCTTGAGCTCCTTTGCCTTGGCCGAAAACGTAGAGTCGTAGTCAGTCTTGGCGCCCGAGATACCAGCCTTGGCATCCGCGATTGCCTGATCGACCTCGGCACGCGACTTATTAACCTCTGCCATGCTGTCAGAGAGAGACTTCGCGGTGGCCGTCAAGTCCTTGGCGTTGTTGCGATACTCCACAGCAATCCTGCTCAGCGATGTTGCCACAGACTTGAGGCTGTCCTGGAGTTTTTCGTCAGTCACCTGATCGGCAAAGCTGCGGAGCTGGTCGGCCGTGGCGTCGATATCGTCGGCACGCGTGTTGAGCGCCGCCGCGGCATCGTTGAGCTGGGACACTGTAAGGTCGACATGTTGATTCGCGGCATCAAATGCCTTCGCAAGCTCGGCGGACACGTTGTCAAACGAGCCCGCGCTTCCGTCAATCGCGGCATTGATGGCGTCGTTGGCGTCCTTCAGCGCTTCCTTGGAATCGCTAATGCCGCTTTTGGCATGTTCCATGAGCTGCTTTGTCGACTCATCGACGGCACCGGTCTGCTTGAGCATGCCGCTCGCCGACGTCAGCGAATCGGACGTGGAGCTCAAAATGCCCGCCAGCGACGAAGCATTTGCCCGAACGTCTCGCAGGTCCTCAATCGAATCGCCGAGCGTCGAGGACAGGTTGGCGATAAAGTTACCCACCTGGTCGGTGCTCATGTAATCGAGCAGGCTGGACACCGTCTTAAGACCGATCGTCGTAATGGTCTCGGTAAAAGTTTTGTTAACCTGGCTCTGGACGGCGCTCGAACCCTTCTCGGTCACGATCTGCGCAATGGCGTTGGCCTTCTGATTCTCGTAGAACTCGATATCGGCATGCTTCACGTCGGTCGAGAAAAGCGTCATCATGTCAGCGCTAAACGTTTTGGGGATAACGACGGCAGCATAGTACGCGCCCGACTTAACGCCCTCGATAGCCTTTTCGCGATTGTTGAGCACAACCCAATCGAAGCTCTCGTTGCCGCGTAGGGTGGCGGTCACGTTTTCGCCCACGTTAACCTCGACGGGGATCAAATCGCTCTCGTAACCCTCATCGGTGTTGACCACGGCGATCTTAAGATTGCCGGTGTTGCCGTACGGATCCCAGCTGCCGGCGATGTTAAACCACGCGTACAGACACGGTACGATAATGAGGCCCATCACGACAACCAAGCCGATCACGGAGCGAGACACGTTTTGGACATCGCGCTTAAACAGATGCAGGATGTTCTTCATTTATGCCTCACCTCCTTTGGAGTGCTTGCCAAGCGCGGTGGTATCTCCATCATTTGTGGCTGTGCTGTCGCTGCCCTGAGATTTATGGTGCGAGCCGATATGCGGCAAGCGGCCCGTGGACTGATCGCCGCCCTTGGCACCACGCTCGCTGGCGTTGAGGCCAAACATGTGGCGGGCGGCAGGAATGGCGGCCGTGTGTTCGCGCATCTCGCGACGCAGGTCCTCATCCGAAAGCGCCGAGATGCGCATCTGGGTATTGAGGCTCGCTCGGATATATTCGATATTGATAAGCCAGCCGCAGATGGCAATAACCGAGATGATCCAAATGACAAGCAGGATGATCTTGCCGTTATTGTCGATATCGAGAACCGTCGACAGGACAAAGAGCAGGACCTGAACGCCCACCACGGCGGCAAAACCGCCCTTGATGTAGTACGGGTAGCGATGTTCAAAGGCGACCGCATGATCGAGCAGTTCGCGACGGTACGAATCGGAATCGAGCATGACGCGCATGGCCGTGCGCAGCGAGTAGCGCTGGCGCGGCAGGTCGTTGGACTCGCAAATCATCATACCGGTCGTGGAGAGCTGTTTATCAAAGAGCAGGTTAAGGTTGAGCAGCAGCGGACGCAGCTGCAGGCCGATAAAGAGCGCCACGATCAAGAACACGCCCAGAATGCACAGGTTAAACAGGTAGTTGAACGAATACATGCCGCCGACCGTCTCGCGCAGCAGATTGATGCCGTAGGTAAAGGGCAGCAGCGGGTGCAGCCACTGGAAGAAGCCGGGCATCATCTCGATGGGGTACATGCCCGACGAACCCGGGATCTGCACGATGACGAGAATGACGCCGATAGCCTTGCCGATATGCTTAAACGTGGTGGACAGCGCATAGATGATATTGACGTAGGTGAACGAAATGGCGATGCCGCCCAGCACGAACAGCAGCGGGCTGACGCACTGCACGCCAATCACCAGATCGCCTACCGTAACGATGATGGCCTGCAACGCGCCCAGGATCACCATGAGCAACCAGCGGCCAAAGTAGCCTTGGCGCGCCGTAAAGCTGCCAACACCTTCACGGTCGACCTCGAGCTTGTAAATGGCGATGAGCACATAGCCGCCCACCCAAAGCGCCAGATTGGTGTAGAAGGGAGCGATGCCCGAGCCAAAGCTCTTGACCGGATAGATTGACTTGGACGTCAACTCAACCGGAGACGCCATGAAATCTGCCACGTCATTGACATCGACGCCCATCAGATCGGCCAGCTCGCCCATGGACTCGGAGGTCTGCAGCGCCGCGATGTCATTGGCGGCGGTTGCAAGCTTGTCCTGGACCTTGGCAAGCGAGGAATCGGTCTGGGACAGCGTGGTCTTGGCCTGGCCGAGCGTAGCGCTAAGCTGCGCCAACGTGCCGCGCGCATTTGCAAGTGTAGGTGTCATACCCGAGACGATACCGGTCAGGTCGCCCGAAACGGCAGCAAAAGAGTCGAGCGCGCTCGAGGCCTTCGGCAGCGCGTTTTGGCCCAAGTCCGTCTGGGCTTGGCCAAGGTTGGTCGCACCGGTATGAATTGCGTTATTGATAGCGTCACTGGCACCCGAAACAGCCGCTGCGTCATTCGCCATGGCGCACGACTGCGCGGACAGACCGTCCTTGATGCTCTGAAGCTTTTCATTCTGCTCTCGAAGCAAATCGATGGTCGATACAATGCGCGCGTCAATTTCCTCGGAACCTGTCGACGTGTCATTGGCGAGAATCTCCAAGTGCCCGATAACGGCCTTATTGTGGTCGATCGTCGCTTGAAGAGACTCGAGCGAGTTGTCGATACGGGTGGTCGTAGATGTAACCGCGCCCGTCAGCTTGCCGATGGCAGCGTTCGCAGAGGCCGACGTCTTGGTGAGCGCAAGGCTGCCTTCCGAGAGCGCCTTGGAGAGCGAGGTGATGGAGTTGCCCGCCGTGGTGCGAGCTTCGCTCAGCAGGTCGTTGCCCTGGGAGATCGCCTGCGTCAGCGACGGTGCCTGGCCTTGCAAGCCGGCAAGTGCCGCATCAGCCGAGGCGATAGCGCCACTCGTCTTATCGATGGCGGCATTCATGTCGCCAATCGAATCGCGCACCTCGCCCAAGGTGTCGGACGCCTCGGACACCGAACTTGCCAGCGAGTCCTGAGTCTGGGTTGCCTTGTCCTTTAAATCGACACCGGCATCCTTGGCGATACCGGCAACAGTCTTGCCTACCGTAGAGACAAATTCCGAGTTGATCTGCTCCTCGATGGTGTTTGCACCGGTATCGGTAACCTTGGGCGCAATGGCGCTCTTCTTCTCATTGACGTAGTACGTGAGCTTGGGCTGATGGTAGTTGCCGTCGAGCATCGAAACCAGGTTATCCGAGAAGTTCTTGGGGATTACGATGGCCGCATAGTACTCACCACTCTCGACGCCCTCCTTGGCATCGGCCGCCGAATCGACGAAGGTCCAGCCCAGCTGATCGTTCTCCTTGAGCTGATCGACGACCTGGTCGCCCGCGTTGAGATCGCCCACCAGGTCGTTCTGAGTGCCCTGATCGTTGTTGGCGATGGCAATCTTGATGCCCTGAGTATTTCCGTACGGATCCCAGTTGGCCACGATGTTGTACCAGGCATACAGCGAGGGAATAACGCACACGCCAAGGGTAACCACCAAGGCGACGGGGCTCACAAGCAGTCGCTTAATGTCGCGCTTAAATATCGCAAAGGACACCTTTGCATTGGATAGTTTGCTGCCGAGACTCACGCTTGGACCATCCATCCTGTCGTTAAATCGAATCGTACTATCGATAACCATTGTACGTAGGCGCTTTAGCGTCTCAGTGCACAATGGTATTGAGTTTTGCGGGTAGCAATATACTACGAAGATGAGTTAACGTACAGTTGTACAGTATCCTAAATTTCAGCAGGTCACAAAACCACAACCCGCACAAATTAGCAATCCGAATAGTCATAAGGGACGTTCTTAAACGACTAGTCAAACAAGAACGTCCCCGATGACTAGTTTGGACCACGGTAACGTCGATGTTTTGGCAATGCCAGCGAGCGGGCGCCA
>CABUQK010000113.1 GCA_902493615.1 uncultured Collinsella sp. | reverse complement strand
CCTACCGGGAGTAGCCCCGACGGTTGACAAAACTATAGGAACACCCAATGACTAGGCAGTGGCGCGGCCGAGCCAGTTGCCGCTGTGATGGTAGACGGTGAACATCATGGCGGTGATTACCCAGGTTACGGGGTAGACCAGCAGCAGGTGCTCAAGCGACGGATCGAACGGCATAATCGCAAACACCCAGATCACCCTGAGCACGACGGTGCCAAAAATCGTGAGCAGCATGGGCTGCAAGCTCACACCGGCGCCGCGGATGGAACCCGACGCGTTTTCGATAATCGAGAAGATCGCGTAGAACGGCGCGATAAAATGAAGAATCGTCGTGGTGTACGCCGAAATCGAAGCATCGTCGACAAACAGGCGCGACAACGGACCCGAGAACACCAGCAGCACGGCAGACAGGCCACCAATGAGCATAAACGACAGCACGAGCGACGTATGGTAGCCCTTGCGCATGCGCTCGTAGTTGCGCGCGCCAAAGTTCTGTGCCGAGAACGTGGTGATCGACACGCCAAGCGCCTCGGTAACCATCCAGACAATGCCATCCAGGCGGCCCGAAAGACCCCAAGCCGTGGTGACATCGGCACCAAACGAGTTGACCGACACCTGAATCAAAACGTTGGAAATCGAATACGCAGCAGACTGAAAGCCAAGCGGCAGACCACACGAGATCATGCTCTTACAAATGCCAGGATCAATGCCGAGTTTGGACAGTGAAAGCCGCCACGCACCCGGTGCGCGCATCATACGAATCACGATCATCGTGGCATTGGAGCAAATGGTCAGCACCACCGCGATGCCGCAGCCCAGAGCCTCCATATGAAGCACGGCAACGAAGATGACATCCAGCACCGCATTAACAAGGCAGCCGGAAGCGATGATCACAGCGGGCCCGCGCGTGTCGCCCACGGCGCGCAGCAATGCCGTTCCCATATTGAGCAGCAGCGCTGCAACCATGGCGGCAAAATAGCAACGGGCATAGGCCACGCCCTCGGCCAATAGTTCATGCGGCGTGTTCATAAGCACCAGCATGGGCTCAACGAACACTATGCCAAGAATCGAGAAAACGATACCGCCCACCAGCGCGAGCGTCATGGCCGTATGGACCGATCGGCTCAGGCGCTCGTCATCGTGCTGGCCAAAAAACTGGCCCGTAATGACCGCGCAGCCGGCACCGACGCCGACACAAAAGCCAATGCAGAGCTCCGTAAGCACCATCGTGGCCTGAATGCCACCCAGCGCGAGCTTGCCGCCAAACTGACCGACGATATAGGTACCGATAAGCGTGTATGCCTGCTGAAAAAACGAACTAAAGAAGATGGGAACGCACAGCGACAGCAGCTGCTGCCAAATGACACCCTGCGTTACATCGATAGCCGTAGATTTCTTAGCCACACGCCCTCCCCGCTAGCGTACGCCAAACAACACATCAATAGTACGGCAAAGCCGCTATCAGCTTAACACCGACCGAAGGCAGTCGAAACACCTCTGGCGGCAAAGTTCGAGAGCACCCCGCTAGTGATACAGCCCCGGCTGGTAGTGGTACTCGTTGCTCACATGCGGGCACAGCTGCCAAAAGGCGACAGCACTTGCCGCGGCCACGTTAAGCGAATCGACCCCGTGCGCCATCGGAATGCGCACGGCTCGGTCGCAGCCAGCAATGGTCTTGGCGCCTAAGCCAGCACCCTCGGTGCCCATAAAGATTGCCAGGCGGTCAATCTCCTGCAGCGCGGGATCGTCCAACGACACCGAATCATCCGTCAACGCCATCGCGGCACACGAAAAGCCGGCATCGTGCAGCGCCGCCAGCCCATCATGCGGCCATACGCGCGCCTCGCTGCCAATGCGTGTCCAGGGCACCTGGAACACCGTGCCCATGCTCACGCGGGCCGAGCGACGGTACAGCGGATCGCAGCACGTAGGGCTCACCAAAATGCCATCGACGTTCAGCGCAGCCGCCGAGCGGAAAATCGCGCCGACGTTGGTGTGGTCGACAATACCCTCGAGCACGCACACGCGCACCGGGCGCTCTCCCGCCGCCTCGACGACGCCGCCCAAGAACTCATCAACCGGAATCTGACGCGGGCGACGGAACGCCGCGAGCGCCCCGCGCGTCACGTTAAAGCCCGTTAGCCGCTCCATAAGCTCCATCGAGGCCACGAACACGGGAACCGGGCCCGCACCTTCGCGTACCGCCAGGCGCTCAAACAGCGGCATCATCTGGTCGAGCCAGCGTTCGCCCAAAAGAAAGCTCACCGGCTCGTATCCGGCGCGCACCGCGCGCTCGATAACCTTGGCACTCTCGGCGATAAAGATGCCCTTTTGCGGCTCCAGCACGCAGCGCAGCTCGCGCTCGGTCAGTCGCACGTAGGCATCGAGCCGCTCGTCCTCGAGCGAATCGATTCGCAGCACCTCAACGGCATCAGTCATAGCAGCCAGCCCGCACCTTTCTTTACAGCACATCTATACCAAACGAGGCGACGCTAAGCGCCGCCCCATGCAATCAAATAACCCGATGATACCGTTCACGCCAGACGATTTACGCCTCAACGCGACGATACGTCACGAACTCATAATCGAGACCTTCGTCACCCTCGCCCGCGGCAATCGTGGCAACACCGCAACGCCGCGCAATCTCCCACGCGGGATCGGCATCCAAATCGGGAAAGTACGTATCCACGTCATGGATGCAATGGTTGTGCGTGACCTCGGCCTCGGTGCAATACGGCAAAAATTGCCGATACACCTCGCCGCCGCCAATCACCCACGCAACGGGCTCATCGGCCACGGCGGCCAAGGCCTCGTCAACGCTATACACCACGTCGACGCCCTCGGCAGCAAAGCTCTCGTCGCGGGTTAGTACGATATTGCGACGGTTCTTAAGCGGACGCCCACCGGGAAAACTCAGCAGCGTCTTGCGTCCCATAATGACCGGACAGCCTTTGGTGCACGCCACAAAATGGCGCATGTCGGCACGGTTGGACACGACCATGTCACCCTCGCACCCAATACCCCAGTCATCGCACACGGCGACAATGGCAGAAAGCTTACACGTCATGAGCGTCACCTACACCGCAATGGGGATGTTCTTGACCTGCGGGCCGTGCTCGTAGCCCTCGACGATGAGGTCATCGGTCGTAAACGCATAGAAATCGTGCACGTCGGGGTTAAGCGTTACCTTGGGAGCCGCAAACTGCGGACGCTCGATAAGCTCGCGGACGATATCGACATGACGGTCGTAAATATGGGCATCGGCGATCACGTGCAGCAGCTCGCCAGCGATCATATCGACCGACTGCGCGACCATCATCAGCAAAATGGCATACTGGCACACATTCCAGTTGTTCGCGGCCAAAATGTCCTGGCTACGCTGGTTGAGAATCATGTTGAGCGTCGGTTTGTCATCCTGCGGGCGCTGCGTCACGTTATACGTCACGCTGTAGGCGCACGGATACAGGTGCATCTCGGACAGATCGCTAAACACATAGGTGTTCGTCATAATGCGGCGGCTGTACGGCGTGTTCTTAAGGTCGTACAGCACACGGTCCATCTGGTCGAAATCGCCTTCGGCATAATGGCTCTTCTGGCCAATCTGATACCCGTAGGCCTTGCCGATGGAACCGGTCTCGTCGGCCCACTCATCCCAGATATGGCTGTTGAGGTCATGGACGTTATTTGACTTCTTTTGATAGATCCACAGGATCTCGTCCATCGCAGACTTAAGCGCCGTGCGACGCAGGGTGAGCGCGGGGAACTCCTCGCGTAGGTCGTAACGCGCCGTAACGCCAAAATTTTTAATGGTATAGGCAGGGGTGCCATCCTCCCACACCGGTCGGACCTTTTGACCCTCGGTGGTGGTGCCATGGTCCAGAATATCGCGGCACATGGATACAAACTGTTGATCAGCCTTACTCATTGACCCTCCTGTCGGTAGCCTATAGGCTATTTTTAATTCTATCCCAGGTGCGCGAGTGTCGGATTGGACACTTAGTTCGGCACATGCAATGCACGGCAGCGCGGCTCCGCAATCGCACACACAACTCCTCTGCATTTTCTGACATATGTCAATAATGCCTTGCGCTGCTCCACGCATGCGTTATCCTATTGTTGACATATGTCAGATAAGGAGCGTGTATGGCGGGAAGACGCGAAAAACTGCGCCGCGTCGGGATCATCCCCGAATATCGCGGCTTTACCCCCGATGGCCTTGCCAGCGGAGACGCTATCGATATGACGGTCGATGAGCTCGAAGTACTGCGCCTGTGCGATCTGGAGGGCCTCAATCAGGAGGCCGTCGCCCTGCACATGGGCATCGCCCGCGCCACGGTGGCTGCAATCAGCAGTCGCGCGCATCGCAAGGTGGCAAACGCGCTGGTCAATGGACGGGCGATCGTCATCGAAGGCGGCAACATCGCGTACTCCCCCATGACCACGACGACGGCCGCATGGCCAGCAAAGGAGGTCGGCACCATGAGGGTGGCAACAACGTACGACAACGGCAACATCTTTATGCACTTTGGCCGCAGCGAGCAGTTCAAGATCTACGACATCCAGGATGGCAAGGTGCTCAACGAGCAGGTCGTAGGCACCGGTGGCACCGGCCACGGCGCCTTGGCGGGCCTGCTTGCCAACGGTGGCGTTGACACGCTCATTTGCGGCGGTATCGGCGGCGGCGCTATCAACGCGCTTGCCCAAGCCGGCATCACGGTCTATGCGGGCGCCCAGGGCAGCTGCGATGCCTGCGTCGAGGCCCTCATTGCCGGCACGCTCGCACAGAACGGCGAGGCCACCTGCGGCTGCCATGGCCATGACCACGAGCACACCCATGAGCATGGCGAGTCCTGCGGCTGCCATGGCCATCACGAGCACGTGGGCCACGAGGGCTGCGGCTGCCACTAGCGGCAAGCACCTCGTCGAGAACACGCTTCCACGCGTGCGACACCAGCGAACAAACGGCGAAGGCCGCCTGGAATACCATCCAGGCGGCCTTCGCCATACACGACTCAACTAGTCGTTACTTCTTGTTGCGCATCTGCGCTTCCATCTGGCGCAGCAGGTCCATATCGGACTTGGGGCCGCCCGTTCCCAGGCCGCCCATGCCGCCCAGCCCCATAGCATCCAGACCGGGAATATTGGGCATGCGCATCTTTTTGCCCTTCTTACCCTTCTTGCCCTTCTTGCCGCCGGCCTGCGCCTGATTGGCCATCGTGCGCATGCGGCCCATCATCTTGTTCATCTCGCCCCACTGCTTCATAAGGCTATTGACCTCGGTGGGAGTCACACCGGCGCCCTTGGCAATGCGGGCACGGCGCTGACCGTTGATGATGGAGGGACGCAGGCGCTCCTCCTTGGTCATCGACATGATGATGGCCTCGTTCTTGTCGAAGATGCCCTCGTCCAGGTTACCGCCCATCTGATTGAGCGCACGCTGGCCACCGGGGAGCATGCCCAGAATACCCTTCATGCCGCCCATCTTCTTGACGGCTTTCATCTGGTCGAGCATGTCGTTCATGGTAAAGCCCTCGCGCAGCATACGCTCGGCGGCCTCAAGCTGCTCGGCGTCGGCCGCCTCCTGGGCCTTCTCGATGATGCCGACAACATCACCCATGCCCAAGATTCGCTTGGCCATACGGTCGGGATAGAACGGCTCCAGCGAATCG
>CABUQK010000112.1 GCA_902493615.1 uncultured Collinsella sp. | reverse complement strand
TTGACCTGAAAGAGGAGCGACGCGTACTTTGGTACGCGAGCGACGGCTTGAGGGTCAAGGTCGGGTGCCTGGGAAAGCCGACACAGCAGAGAGGAATACCCATGCGTTTCACAATTAAGACTTCCGGCCTTATGTGCGGCCACTGCGACGCCACCGTCGAGACGGCGCTGCTCAACGTAGCCGGCGTGACCGACGCCGACGCCGATCACGAGACCCAGACCGTCCAGGTGGAGTGTGCCGACACCGTGACCGCCGAGCAGCTCGCCGCCGCTGTCGAGGCCGCGGGCGAGAAGTTCCATGCCCTGTCCGTAACCGCCGCGTAGCAGACGCTGTCTACTCAATCCCCAGAAGTTGCGGTGAAATACGGACTGTTGTGCCGCCCTAGGCCTTTAAGCAGTCCGTATTTCACCGCAACTGACGGGGATATCCGAAAGATCGACCAGAAACGAGGACCCGCCATGATGGCAGACCACAAATCGGTGACCCGCATGCTCAAGACGGCGCGCGGCCAGATCGACGGCATCTTGCGGATGGTCGATGAGGACCGTTATTGCGTCGATATTTCCACGCAGCTCATGGCCACGCAGGCACTCCTCGCGCGCATTAACGCCGACGTGCTCAAGGCGCATATCGAGGGCTGCGTGACTTCGGCAATCGAATCGGGCGACGAAGACCTAAAGGCCGCCAAGCTCGCCGAGATCGAACGCGTTGTCGACAAGCTCTCCAAGTAATTGGGGCATTGGGGACAGACTTCTTTACACCGTCTTGGTGTTCCGGGGACAGGTATGTTTGCACCGCATTGGTGTAGATTAACCTGTCCCCCTTGCACCAAAAGGGGTATAAAGGCGTGCAGCATATCGAACGAAAGGCAATTTGCATGAATGACTTTATGAAGGGTCGCAATGGCGCCGATGAACTCACCATCGTAATGGGTTTTGCCGGCATCATCATCGCGATGATCGGATCGATAGCCCGCATCCAGTGGCTCAGCTGGATCGCCATCGCCGTCATCGTAATTGGCGTGCTGCGCGGCCTGTCCAAAAACATCGATGCACGTCGCAAGGAGAACGAGACCTTTGTCGCCGCAACTGCCAATGTTCCCGGCTTGGGCAAGTTCGTCGCCAGCTTGGGCGGCGGGGCCGCAGCGGCCAGCACCTCACGCGCGGCCGGAACGAGCAAGGAAGACTTTGAGCGTGCCAAGCGCACGGCCAAGAAGATGTGGAAGGGTCGCAAGACCACGGCGTACCTCAAGTGCCCCAACTGCGGCCAGATGCTGTCCGTCCCCAAGGGCAAGGGCAAGATCCGCGTCACCTGCCCCAAGTGCCACGCCAAGATGGAAACCCGCTCCTAGCCGCTACACCATAGGACAAAATAAAAGCCGAGGCCTCGTGTTGAGACCTCGGCCTTTTGTATGCGGCAACGGAGCTATCCCCTTGTCCCGTCTATGCCACGCCGTCGCGAGCGAGCTCCTCTACCAGGGCTTCTGCCGGCATGGCCATAATCGCGTCGAGCTCGGCGTCAACCTCGGGGATGCGCTTGACCTTGAGCTTGCGCACCAAATCACCGCGGCACATCACATGCATCGGCTCACGCAGAGCGCACAGGTCATCGAGCGGGTTCTCGCGCGTCACCAGAATATCGGCAGCCTTGCCGCACTCGATCGCACCGGTCTCGCCGCCCAGGCCCAGTAGCTCGGCATTGACCTGCGTGGCTGTATGCAGTGCGAAGGCATTGCTCACGCCCACGTACTTGGCAAAATAGGCCACCTCGCGCCACATGTCGTACTGCGTCACGAACGGGCAGCTCGAGTCCGTGCCCAGGCCTACCTTGATACCGGCTTCTAGCGCCGCACGAGCACTCTCGATAATGCCCGAGCACACGATGTCGCCGTTCTTCTTTTGCATGTCAGTCGAATGAGTCTTTTCCGGATCGAGCAGTACAAACGGCAGCGCCGGGCTGATCGTGCAGGTCACGCTCGGCGCGCGTCCCTCGAGCTGCGTACCCGCGGCACCGCGATACAGCTCCAGGACCTCGGGGGTCATCGGAGCGCCGTGCTCGATTGTGTCGACGCCGGCCTGAAGCGCGGCCTTCACACCTTCGGTGCTCTCTACATGGGCCATGACCGGAAGGCCAACCTCGTGCGCCGCCTTGCACGCCGCCGCGGCGACATCGACCGGCATACGCAGCACGCCCGGCTCGCCTACTTCGGTCGCGTCGAACACGCCGCCCGTCACGAACAGCTTGATGACGTCGGCGCCACGCGCGTACAAGTCGCGCACCTGTTCGGCCGCCTCGGCGGGGCTGTTAGCCACCTGGGCGAACAACCCAGCACCGTGACCACCCGGCACCGTAACGCCCGTTCCCGGCGCTACCAGGCGCGGACCCTGATACTTGCCGGCGTCGATGGCGTTGCGCACGGCGATATCGGCAAACAGCGGATCGCCCGCACCGCGCACCGTGGTCACGCCGCTTGCCAGCTGCTGTTGGGCGCTGCCCTTGAGGATGTGGCGAACGATGGCGCGGCCCACGGGATTGTCGAGCTTCTTCATGAGTGCGCCCGCGTCGCCCGCCGAGACCGGTTTGCCCGAACCGCACAGATGCACGTGCATATTGATGAGACCCGGCATGAGATACGCACCGCCCAGGTCGATGGCCTCGGCCCCCGCCGGCGCCTGCGCCACGGCGCTCGGTCCCATCCAGGTGATGATGCCACGCTCGACGGCCACGGCCATATCGGGCTGCGGCTCCATATGCTCCGAGCCATCCAGAACGGTCGCATTGATAAACAATGTGGGACGATCGGCAGTCGCCATATCGAACCCCTCCCTCACGATTAACTTGAACATTTGTCCATTATTACCCAGCGCGGCAGGATTGCTGCGGACATATCGGTTAACGGAGAAAGGAGGAGATGCGAAGAACGGAATGCATTGCAGTCCCACCCCAGCGACATCCGGGAAACGTCTCAATCTGTAACAGGTGGACCGGGTTTTAGCAGCCAAATGTTACAGAACAAGATCTTTCGGCACCTCGTCCAACCTTTGTCTCGATCTGTAACAGTTAGACCGGTTTTTGGCCGTTAGATGTTACAGATCGAGATATTCTCCAGCCCCGTCGTCAAACGTCTAAATCTGTAACAAATAGACAGGTTTTCGGCCTCTAGATGTTACAGATTGAGATCTTTTAGCGGCAGCCAACCTTCTGTCTCGATCTGTAACAGTTACGAGGCCAAACGGCCCCTTGTTGTTACAGATCGAGACAAACTCGGCAGGAACAACCACACCCGCGTCAGCCGCACCCCTCAGCACCCATACCACTGCCGTCTCCATTCCTCAGCCAAATCGGCCCGCTGCGCAATGCCCGCCAGTCTCAGCTTTTCAGCCAGCTTCCCCGGGTTCTTGAGCTCATCAAACGTAAACCTCAGCACCTTATGTCCGAGCATCGTCAGATGGGACTCCCGTTGACGTTCCGCCACGAATGGGTCGACCGACTCCCGATCCCCACCATCCTGCAGGGTATACTTTCCCTTTCCATCGAGCTCGCCAATCACGCACGCCCCGTCCTCGAGTCTCCAGAAATAGTCGACTCGAAATACCTGATTCGGATTGAGCGGATCACGAAACTCCACCTGCAACTCTGGCACCAGAAACCCGTATGCAATAAAGAACGCTCGGAACCGAGACTCGCCGCCGTTTTCGGACAGCCCGTCCGCATACGACGCAATCACCTGCGCTCTGCGATACCCACGCTTGCCTTCACAATCCATACGAAGCCGCTCACAAAAGTCATCGCGCGATACGCCCTTTGCTCGCAACGCAGAATCGGCAATCGCCAAGCCATACGAAAACGGCGCGCGCAGCAGGCAATCCTCTACCGTGCGCCAAAACGGCGTCACCCGCACGCCGTCGACTTGTTCAAGCGCACACGCCACCCGCGGACGTAACAGCCGGCATCCTGCACTCAGCGGCACCGAGCAACCTGTCTTAACAAGATATCGTGGCCCGAGCAGATCATTCGGCACCTCCAGACCCCACAAAAGTGCCGCGTCATAACCCCAAAACGCCCAATCGGGATGAAACTCTGCAAGCCCTTTGATGGTACGCAACGCTCGCTCCGCCGGCGTCAGTACAACCCAATCATGTTGAAAGCAGAACAAATACGGCTCGGGCTCCGTAATATCATCGGTTCCCACATGACGCCGCAGCCACATGAGCTCGGCATTGTCGTGCGTCACAAGCAGCACGCCTTGTTCAGCCGCCTTCGCGAGCCTGGCAAGCATCCTATTCCGCGCCAAGGTGTTACGCGTTGCATGCTTCTGTTTGAAAACGGTATTAGACACTTCCATCACCACCACATCGGAGAAATGGGCCGTCGCCGCTGTTGCCGCCGCCGACAAACGTCTCGATCTGTAACAGTAAGACGTTCTCCAGGCCCCCAAACGTTACAGATTTAGACAAACCAGCGGCACCCAAGCATTCGTCTCGATCTGTAACAGGTAGACCGGTTTTTTGTCCCTAAACGTTACAGATCGAGACATAAAGGCAGAAGGCAAGGCAGGTGACAACCGCCCATCCCCTACTCCCATTCCTGCTCGTAAATATTGAGCGACTTTACGTAGCGCCCCTGGGCGCCCATGATGTCGCGGACCAGGCGCAAAAAGAAACTGATGCACGAGGTGTCGAAACCATCTTCCAGGTCCTCGGGATGCACCGCGCCCGGCCCGTCGACCGCCGTGTCGCTCAGGCGCGCGATGTCATACAGGTAGAGCTGCCCCGCCGTTAGCCAGACGTCGTCGACGCACGCGATGCGCACCGCAATCGCGCCATCGTTCCAGTGCTCCTTTTGCACGATATGTGGGTCGTAGACGTCAAAACGACGGTCGGTGCGCGTATCCTTCAACACGACCATGCCAGTCGCGGGATCCTTGTCCAAAATGCCAAAGCGCGAGAAATACTGCGTGTCACGCACCTGCTTAAGTCGCCCGAGCGAAGCAGGAGAAATTGACGCTGGCGGCTCGTCCACAAACAGCTCCAACAGCGTCTTGTCGTGGTAATAGGGGCGCTCAAACAACAGCCAATCGGTAAACGCCATGTTGTAGGCCATGATTTCGTTTTGAGAAGGTTCCTCGCAATAGCTGAGCCACGGATCGACGATAATCTCGAACTGCTCGCGCGCCGGCTCCAGGAATTGAAACTTCCGCAGCATCCAAAAGTGAGCCATGTCGGCAATATCGTTGCCGACGGCTTCGGTCAGCTGCGCTCGGTCAAAAACTTGGTCAGTCATGGCATCCTCCTCAAACTGATGGACCTCAATTTGAGCTTACGAGGAGGGCGAGCAACCGAGGCAAGCGCGGGCAAAATAGGCCTTCGACTGCAAACCAGATGCTAACCAAACACTTGACGGGACACTTGACCGAATGAGCGAACCGCAAAGAAACCGCAGGTAGACATAGACAGCCAACCCGCCCTTTTGAGCCAGATGCCCGCAGCCACCACAGAAACAACAGGTGACCACAGGCGCAAACGTCGACGAATGAACACTTGTACGTCGACAAACGAACAGGCGCCCCGTGAAGAGTGTCCCCCAACGACTAGACAAAAAAGAACGTCCCCAATGACTGAACTGCACCCCAAAACTTGGACGGCTTAAATAAGAACTACGCCGCAAGGGACT
>CABUQK010000111.1 GCA_902493615.1 uncultured Collinsella sp. | reverse complement strand
CGCCGCCAAAGACAAACAGGCAGACCGAAATGCCAAAAGACCAGGTGGTGATGGCAAACATATGACCGGAGCCCTGATACTTGGTGCCCTTGAGCACGGCATCGCAGTGCACGCCCACGCCAAAGATGATCATGAGGGCCGTTGCGCCGAATTCGCAGAGGAGTTTGGTAAGCATAAAACCTTATCTTTCTTGTCGGTTATAAACGATTCGTTTAGGCCGCGTACTAGTGCTGAGCGACGACAACGCCCAGGCCATCGGGAATGACGGCCACCTTGGCATCGGCACCCTTCATCTCAAAGGCGAGCTTGAGCGCCTCATCGAGAGTGTTGACCGGCGTCATGTGCATATCCTTGATCATCTGGTGATCGCACAGGTCGGTGACCATGATCACAGGGTGATGCGCCAGGATGCGGGCAAAGATCTGGCTCGTCCACTGGTCGGGCAGGGTCTCGTCCTTAGGACGGTCGATGCAGGCACGCTCAAACTCCGCCGGATCGTTGTCGGCGATGTTGTGATAGAAGCCCTCGCCACCGTGACCGTCGGCACAGCCGGCGACGTCGATGATCACACCGCCCTCGGGAAGCGCAGCCTCGGCAGAGCACATGCCCTTCACGGCCTGGTAGATGTTCTGGTCGAGCGGGTAGCCGCCGTTAGTGGTGATGGCAATCTCGCACTCAACGGGCTCAACGCCGGCAAGGCTCTTCACGAACTCACAGCCGGCCTCGTGCGCCTTGTGAATGTCGCCGGCAAAGGAGCCGATGACCTCGTGCTTGCCGTTGAGCACCACGTTAAGCACAAAGGCAAGGTGAGCCATCTCGGCAGCGGCAAACATGTCCTCGCTCACGTGGTTGTGGCACAGGTTGCCGGCACGCGAGTGGGAATCATTCACAAACTGACCGTTGTGGTTGTACATGATGGTCTTGTAGCTGGCGATGCCAGGCAGGACGGACTTGCGGCTACCAGAGAAACCGGCAAAGAAGTGCGGCTCAATAAAGCCCTCGGCAAGCAGCAGATCGCAATCGGCCGCAATCTTGTTGATGATGCACTCGCCACCAGAAGGCAAGGTGCCGATCTTTTTCATCATGCTGTCGTCAGTCGCGACGTGCATAACGATTTCCTCGTTGGCAACGATCTCCTCGCCATACTTGTTGACGAGCTCCTCATGCGTCGACGGACGGTGCATACCCGTAGCAACCAAAATACGAACTCGAGCCTCGGGCGCAGCGGAATGGATGTGATGCAGCAGAATAGGCATCGTCACACGCGAGGGAACGGGACGCGTATGATCGGAGCTAATAATGACAATATCCTTCTTGCCAGCACAAAGCTCCTCGAGCGAAGGCGAGCCATAAGGGTTGGCAAGCGACTCCTCTACCAGCTCTTCCTGCGATTTCGTAGTCTTAAACTCGTTTTGATGACCTTCCATCACACCCGCGAAGTTCTTATCCTCGAGCTCCAGATGCAACGTCTTGTGGTCAAACGGCAGTTCACATTCAAACAATGACGAGCGCCCTCTTCCTTTCAACTGACACACTAGATAAACCGTTGGAAGGATACGCCGCTCACCGAAAAACACCACCGTCCACCGACTCATTAACACAACGTTCATATTTGACCCACAACAAAATGGCCGCGATCCCAAAGGGGACCGCGGCCGCCTGTCAAAGACACTATAAACAGGATGATTTACGCAGCGCCGAGGCAAACATCTAGCCCGAGACGTACGCACGTAAGCCATTTTGCATAAATGCGTTAATTAATTGCATAAAATGGCGCATGGATTTCTAGCCGTAACAGGGTGGTACCCTCCGGAGCGTGCATTTTTGCGAGTATTCAGCATCGCGAGATAAGATTTTGGTGTCAAAAGTCTTTCAAAAAGTAGATAGTCCTCATGACTCGACCCATCTGGATAGCATGCGGCGAGAAACCAGCCATATATGATCGTCGCCAAAGCCCAATCGTCGTGCAAGAGCATCAACAGGGGCCGCAAACGTCACCCATAGCCTTATGCACCAATCTTTGGCTGCTGAAAACTCCGTATTTTGCACGTCACCCCAAGCACCACCCTCACCCAGCGGCTGATCCGCCGAAGACCGGACATCGCAGGGCCCGCCATTAGTTTACTTTTAGGCACACTCCGCAGGACGCAAGAAGCCCTCGCCGCACTCCACGCTATGCGCGAAGCGCGCCTTATTCCCTTTAGCTTTAACCCCAGAAGACCGAGGACGAAGGGATCCGATGGGTTTCCCTCTGAATGCACTCCGCAGCACGAAGCCCCCTTATCCGCAGCTCCGAAGGAGCAGGATAAGGGGGCTTCAAGTGCGAGGACGCATTCAGAGGGAAACCCATCGGGTCCCGGTGAGAGCCACAGGGCTATCGATTACCCCGTGTTCTGCAGTCCTGCCGAGACGCCGGTCACAGTCGAAAGAATCAGGCTCATGTACTCGGCCTTCTTCTCCTCGGCCATCTCGTCCTGGTTCATACGCACCTCGCGAAGGGCGCGGACCTGGGCGATGGACAGGGCGTCGACATAGGGGTTACGCACGCGGACGGCGCAGCCGAGCACGCGACGGCGCTGCAGCGGCCACTCATCGCCGACGATGGCAAGGACCCACTTACGCGTGAGTTGCATCTCGGTGAAGACCTTCTCGGACAGATCTTGGCGATCGCCCAGGTGCAGATACATCTTGGCGATGCGCTGATCGGTCTTGGCGATCGACATCTCGATGTTGTCGATGAACGTGCGGAAGAACGGCCACTCCTGGTAGGCAGCCTTGAGCTGGTCAAGATCGCCAAGCTGCTCGCAGGCGGTGCCCAGGCCGTACCAAGCGGCCAGGTTAATGCGCGCCTGGCTCCAGCTGAAGATCCACGGAATGGTACGCAGGTCGTCGAGCGACTTGGCACCCAAGCCGCGCTTGGCAGGACGCGAGCCAATCGGCAGCAGACCGACCTCGGTCAGCGGTGTCACGGTCGAGAACCACGGTGTAAAGTCCTCGGTATTCAGCAGGTCCAGATAGCGCTCGTGGCTTGCGGCGTTGAGCTTCTCGGCCATATCCCAGAACTTCTGCGTGGTCTCGGTGTTGGTCTTCTCGACACTCGGGGCCGACTGCAAAAGCGTTGCGGCGGCAACGGACTCAACATGGCGCTGAGCCAGCGTGCGGTTGCCGTAACGGGCAAAGATGACTTCGCCCTGCTCGGTAAGCTTAAAGAAGCAGTTGACCGAACCCTTGGGCTGCGCCAGCACGGCCTTGTTGGCCGGGCCGCCGCCACGGCCCACGGCACCGCCGCGACCGTGCATGAGCACCAGGTCGATATCGTTCTTCTCTGCCCACTTGGCGATGCGCTCCTGCGCGGAGTGCAGCGCGAGCATGGCCGTGGTAGGACCGGCATCCTTGGAAGAGTCGGAATAGCCCAGCATGACCTCCATGCGGCGGTTGGTCTGGGCAAGGCGCTTTTGCACCACGGGCAGCGTAAGCATCTGATCGAGCACGTCGACGCAGCCCTCGAGGTCCTCGAGCTGCTCGAACAACGGGATCACGTCGAGCTCGGGGACATCCTCCTCGTGTGCAAAGGACAGGTGCGCCAGCTCAAAGACGTCGGCCACATGCTGGGCGCTCTTGGTAAACGAGATGATGTAGCGGTGCGCCATCTTCTTGCCGTAGCGCTTTTGGATGGAGCCGATAGCGCGGAAGGTATCGATGACCTCGCGCGTCATGGGCTGCAGGTCGCCATGGATACCGTTCTCGTGGATATCCTTGAGGGCGCGGGCATGCACCACGGAGTGCTGACGGAACTCCATCTCCACCATATGGAAGCCGAAGGACTCGACCTGCCAGATGATGGTTTGGACCGGGCCGTAGGCAGCACGGACGGCACCGCAGGCGGCCAGCGAACGCTGGACGACGCGCAGGTCCTCCAGGAACTCATCGGCGCTGTGGTACATGGTGTCGGTGATACGACGGACGGTGGCGTTCAGGCGGTCGGCCATGACGAGCATGACGGCGCGATGCGGCTCGTGCTCGGAGATCAGCTCGGCGCGGGCCGTGTAACGAGGGCTCATCTCGACCTGATGGTTCCACAGGTTAATGAGCTCGGCCGACGGCTTGCTGTAGGTAGCCTCGAGCGTGAGGTTGCGGCCGATGTGGCGGCACTTGTCCTCGAGCTTGAGCACCATGTGCGTAAAGTACTTGGCGGCGACCTCACGGCTCACCTTGGCGGTGACGTTGGGGTTACCGTCGCGGTCGGAACCGATCCAGCTGCCGGGATGGAAGAACGCCGGGCACAGCGGCGGCACAGTACCGGCCTTGTCGCCCAGCACCCAATCGTCAAAACGACGATAGATAACGGGGATAACGTCGAACAGCGTGTTATCGAAGATGTCGATGATGGTATCGGCTTCCTCGACCGGCGTGGGCTTCTTGAGCGCGATGGGGCTCGTACGCACCAGGGCGTCGATCTCCTGCAGCATATGGCGCTCGTTCTCCACCAGGTCGGAGCCGCCCAGACGCGGACGCTCCTCCAGCAGGTTGGAGATACGGCGGATCTTGCCCTCGACGGCCTTACGACGGGCCTCGGTGGGATGTGCGGTAAAGACAGGGTGGAACTCGAGCTTGTCGAGCAGCTCGTTGGCACCCTCGACACCCAGCTCATTCACCAGCTGGTGATAGGCAACGGTAAGCTCGTTGGCAGGATCGACCTCGGTATCGGTCGACGCACCGGCCTCGCGCTCGCGCAGCTGCGCCACACGGTAGTTCTCCTCCGACAGGTTTGCCAGATGGAAAAAGCTCGTAAAGGCGCGGACAATGACCTGCTGCTTATCGAGCGGCAGGCTGTCGATCAAATCGACGACCTCACGAAATGCCACGGCAGTGGGCTCGTCGGCGGTGGGCACGCCTTGCTCGTCGACGGCTTCGTCGGCAGCGCAGGTACCGGGGTTGCCGGCATTGACCACAATCTCGGCTGTCAAAATCTTGTCGAACAGGTCCGCGATCTCGGGATCATACTCGCTAAGCACACGACGTTCCAGGCGCAGGAACAGCGCCAGATTATCGCGCAGCTCCTCGGGGATCTCGATCTCGGCGAGACGCTCCCTGGACTCGGCATTCGAGCCGATTCGGTTAACGAGGCGGTTGACCACGGCAGCGACGCGCGCCGCGGCTTCGGGTACAGACTGGTTGCTTAGGTTCTCAGCCACGTTTCCTCCCATTCCTCCTTCTATGCACGTAACATGCGGTATTCATTATAGGCGCTTGAGAAATACTTTCGACACTGATTGCGCTTTACCACACAAAAGTATTTTCTGCATTGCAAGGGTTTTTGCCCCAAATGGTCGTATTTCTCGGTGGGCGGCATATGCAAACGAGGGCATTCCGCATAAATGCGAAACACCCCCGTAACAATAGCTCTCCATGAGCAGGGCACGTTGGCAGGCCCGCAGCTCAAAAAGATGCGCTACAGGCGCTCGCGAACCGCCTCGACGACGTTGGCCAGATCGGCGAGTGCCTCGTCATGGCTCTCCATGTCGCGCACTTTGACCTTGCCGGCGGCAAGCTCGTCGCCACCCAGGACCAGGATGAGCTTAGCGCCCACCTTGTCGGCCTGCTTAAACTGGGCCTTGAGCGAACGGCCCTGATAGTCGGCCTCGGTCACGATGCCTGCGGCGCGAAGCTGCTGCGTAATGGTAAAGACGTTCTGACGCAGCTCCTTGCCGGCATTGGCGACGTAGACGCACGGGACCTCCTCGGCACCCAGGTCGCTGCCAAAGGCCTGCAGGGCCAGCAGGGCGCGCTCAAAACCGACAGCAAAGCCGACGCCCGCCGTGGGCTTGCCGCCCTCGAG
>CABUQK010000110.1 GCA_902493615.1 uncultured Collinsella sp. | reverse complement strand
CATCTTCACGGGCGGGGGCGCCTTTTTTCCGAAAACTGGTACGACTCGTTTGAAAGCTCGCACCCTCAGATTCATCTTGATGTGTGGCATCAGCCAACGGCAACATGCTTTGAATCACTTATACTTGGAATTTCGGACGCGGCTATCTCGTTTGAGGAACCACGGGACAGCGTCCTTTCTTCAAAATATATGGGTGAAAAGGAGCTCAGGGTTCTTTCATGTCCAGCTGGTCATCAATCTGTTGACGCTATGACCATTCGTGAGTTACTGGGCGGCAGGCTCGCTGTTCCCATTAATTTGTCACCCTGTCTCAATGCAATCAATCAATGTCCCGAAGCTCAGCTGGTTAATTTCCGCTTTCGCGATGTCGAATACGGAAACAGGGCGCAGGCTGAGTTTCTTCAAGCCGGGGGATTGATATTGAGTTTTTCTGGCTCTTCTCTCGCATCAAATGGATTGGAAGTAAGCGAGTGCTCCATCGAAGGCTCGCATGACGTAGCCTTGCCTATCTACTTTTGCTATCGGCAAAATGCCTGGACCGATCGACACCAGACGGTATTTCTTCACCTATTGCGTCATCTCGCTTCGTGAGGCCATTTGGCCTCAAGGCGTCAAGTGAATGTTGACGCCTTGTAACACATGACTGACGGCTTTGCCCTCATGCTTTTCCAAGATTCCGATTTAGATTGCTGACTCTTGGAGGGCGGAGCATGAAAAACCGTACGGTTTTGCTTTATATGATGTTCGTTTTCCTGTCGAACTTCAGCACCATCTTGTATTTTCTAACCGTCTACCTTGAGTTCGTCGGGCTTTCGATGGTAGCGATTTCTAGCATGATGGTTGCATATCAAGTGAGCAAGTTCATCCTTGAAGTTCCCACTGGCTATATTGCTGATAGGTTTGGACGAAAGACAAGTGGTCTCGTTGGCGTCGTGGGAATGCTTGGATACTACGCCGCCCTGCTTTTCATCCGTTCTCCTCTGCTTTTAATCGGCGCGTTTGCTCTCAAAGGTTTTGCCGTTGCATGTGTGAGCGGATCCATAGAAGCAATTTACATTGACAGCGTCTCTCAGGACCAGCTCGTAAGACTTAATGTCGTTGAGCGATTTGTTTTCTATGCCTCTTATGCCATCTCCGCTTGCGTTGGCGGTTTCATTTCGTCTGTCGGTGCATATCTCATTGGTCTTTCGGCAGATATCATCGCAATGGTGTTGGCGTTGGTTGTCGTTGTCTGCATTCCTGAGATGCGAAGAGGGGACACTACAGCGACACCTGAGCGTGGAATTAGCCCGAAGATGATCGGTGCCGCTATTGCGCGTAACGGCATTCTTCGTTCAGCGTTCATCATGGACTGCTCTCAGGCATTTGCTTTTGTCGCCCTGGAAGACTTTTTCTCACTGTTGCTTGCGGGTCGCGGAATGAATGCCGTCGCTTCGGGTGTGACCATTGCGGTCCAGCTCCTTGCCTCGGCCTCCATGGGGCTTATTGTGCCCAGTGTGATTGCTCATGTCGACAAGGGCCGTTTTGCGCGTATTTGCGGCATCGTGCGCCTTTCCCTGACTGCTCTGTTTTTGATTCCCTTTACTCCGGTCTATTTGCTGCCCGTGTTCTATGTACTGCAGACGGTCGCTTACTCGTTATTTGCTCCAATTAAATACTCAATTTTTCAAAATGCTGTCGATTCTTCGATGCGCTGTTCACTAATTTCGGTCCAAAGCCAGATGGTGGCGGTGGGTGCCATCCTTTTCTATCTGTTCAATGCTGCGTTGAGCAGCATCGCGGGTATTCGAGTCATATTGCTTGTAGCGCTCGGGATTTCTTCTTTGGTGTATATCCCCGCGCTCTTTCGTCTTACAAGTCAAAGGCCATGAGCATCCAGGCATCGATAACTTATATATCAACGCAATAAACCCGAGCGCGAGGGCGTTTGGGTTTATTATTGAAGCGTATGTAACCTGGCGGCGCCACACCGCCTGTTAGTAGGGAGACACATGAACGTTCTGGTCGTCAACGCAGGATCTTCGACCCTTAAGTATCAGGTCATCGATACCAAGTCCCACAAGGTGTCCGCAAAGGGCTCCTGCGAGCGCGTCTGCTTTACCGGCGGTACCTTCACCCACGCTGCCAACGGCTCCAAGAAGGTGACCGAGAACATCGAGTTCCCCGACCACAAGGTCGCCATCGAGGTCGTCCTGAAGGACCTCGAGGCCAACGGCGTCAAGATCGAGGGCATCGGTCACCGTATCGTTCAGGGCGGCTGGTACTTTGGCGATTCCTCCCTCGTCGACGAGGACGTTCTCGCCAAGATCCGCGAGGTCGCCCCGCTGGCGCCGCTACACAACAACCCCGAGGCCAACGTTATCGAGTTCTGCCTGGAGCAGTATCCCGACCTGCCCAACGTCACGGTCTATGACACCGCTTTCCACTTCAACATGCCCGAGGTCGCCAAGACCTACGCCCTTCCCAAGGATGTTTGCGACAAGCTGCACATCCGTAAGTACGGCGCCCACGGCACCAGCTACCGTTACATCTCCAAGAAGGTCGCCGAGATGACCAACGGCGAGGCCCGCAAGGTCGTTGTGTGCCATATCGGCTCCGGCGCTTCCCTGTGCGCCATCGAGGACGGCAAGTGCATGGATACCACCATGGGCTTGACGCCGCTCGACGGCGTCATGATGGGCACCCGCTGCGGCTCCATCGACCCGGCTACCGTGTGCTACCTGCAGCGCGAGGGCGGCTACACCTTCGACGAGGTCGACGAGATGATGAACAAGAAATCCGGCCTTTTGGCTGTGACCGGTGGCAAGACCAACGACTGCCGCAACGTCGAGGAGCTTGCCGCCGCTGGCGACCCCGATGCTCAGCTCGCCTTCGACATGTTCGTCTACAAGATTGCCGCCAAGGCTGCCGAGATGGCCACTTCCATGTGTGGCATGGACACGCTGGTCTTCACCGCCGGCATCGGTGAGCACGCTCCGGCCGTTCGCGCCGGCGTTGCCGACCGTCTGGCCTTTATGGGCGTCAAGATGGACCATGCCCGTAACGCCCTGCGTGGCGACGGCGCTTGGTGCCTGTCTGCCAAGGATTCCAAGGTCAAGATCTTCGTCATCCCCACGGACGAGGAGTTCATGATCGCTTCCGACGTCGAGCGCATTGTCAACGGCAAGTAATTGCAAGAGGGGAGGGGCTGGACGACCAAGTGCCGTTCGGCCCCTCTTTTGCGCTCGTCGGGCGACATTCTGATAGCTATTTATCAAGATATGATAACTTCTTATTAACATACGGCCACCTTAAGGGGTCTGCGCCGACCGTACCGCACTGCAAAGGAGTCTCATGAACGTACTTGTTGTCAACGCCGGCAGCTCGAGTCTCAAATACCAGCTTTTGGATACCGATACCCGCGAGGTTTTCGCCAAGGGCAACTGCGAACGTATCGGTTCGGACATGGGCATCTTTGGCCACTCCGAGAACGGTGGCGTCAAGCAAACCGAGGAGGTCCCCTTCCCGGATCACCGTTCGGCTATCGCGCGTGTGCTCGAGGAGCTCGAGAAGACCGACTTTACGATCGATGGCATTGGACATCGCATCGTTCAGGGCGGCTGGCACTTCGATGATTCCGCAGTTGTCGACGATGAGGTCATGGCTAAGATCCTTGAGGTGGCACCGCTTGCTCCGCTGCACAATTACGGCGAGGCCGCGGCAATCGAATATTGCCGCGAGAAGTATCCGGAGCTGCCCAACGTGGCCGTCTTCGACACCTCGTTCCACATGACCATGCCCGAGGTCGCCTACACCTACGCGCTGCCCAAGGACGTGTGCGACAAGTACCACGTGCGCAAGTATGGCGCGCACGGTACGAGCCACCGTTACGAGTGGATGATGGCCAAGGAGATCCTGGGCTCGCGCTGCCACCGCCTGCTTTCGTGCCATCTGGGCAACGGTGCTTCGCTCGCCGCCATCGAGGACGGCGTGTGCCGCGATACCACGATGGGCCTCACGCCGCTTGATGGCCTGATGATGGGTACCCGTTGTGGTTCCATCGACCCGGCCACCGTGTGCTATCTTCAGCGCGAGGGCGGCTACAGTTACCAGGAAGTCGACGACATGATGAACAAGCAGTCCGGTCTGCTTGCCATCTCGGGCATCTCCAACGACGCCCGCGACATCCGTACGCGCGCCTCCGAGGGTGACGAGCGCTGCCTGCTCGCCTTCGATATGTTCGCATACAAGGCCATGCAGCAGGCCGGTTCCATGATCGCCTCCATGGCGGGCGTGGACACCATCACCTTTACCGCCGGCATCGGCGAGAACGACTGGTCGATCCGCAAGGCCTTCTGCGACTGCTTTGAGTGGCTGGGCGTACGCATCGACAATAACAAGAACCGCGAGGCAGTGGGCAACGGTCCGCAGGTCATCAGTGCCGCCGGTTCCGCCGTCACGGTCATGGTCATCCCCACCGACGAGGAATACATGATCGCCCACGACGTCGAGCGTCTGACCAAGAACAACTAACGCGCGCATTTGCAAGTAAACGAAAGGCCTCCAGAGCAACAACTCCGGAGGCCTTTTTACTAGCAGGTGGACGGCGGAAACCCCATCCCATTTCGAGCGCAAATACTGGGACACGCTTTCCGGTTGAGGCACGTTGCGGAAAGTGCGACCCACAATAAAGCAAAATTCCGTCCCAAAGTTTCCCAAACAGGCCCCAAGCGGAAGCCACATCCCACAATCCGCCTCCAAACTGGGATGTAGTTTCCAGCACAACAACCGCCGAAGCCCACCGGCCTTTCAATCTCCAAAGTGACCATCATCAGCAACGCCTGCGCTCCCAGCAACGGCACCCATCCATTCAGATTTTCAGCGCCAGCTCGTAGCCAAGCCGCCGTCCACCCCGGATTCCCTGATTGCTACGTGGCGGCAGGGACCCTACAGGGTAAAGCTCTGAAAATATTCCGCAGGACGCATGAAACCCCCGCCGCACGAAGTGCGCAGCGGGGGTTTCATGCATGTCCGAGGACGTTTTCAGAGCTTTACCCTGTAGGGTCCCGAGGGGATATGTTCGCTACTCAGCCATCTGAGCCTGGACGGCGGTGATGGCCACGACACCCACGATGTCGTCGGCAGAGCAGCCGCGCGACAGATCGTTGACCGGCTTGGCGATGCCCTGCAGGATGGGGCCGTAAGCATCGGCGCCAGCGAAGCGCTGAACCAGCTTGTAGCCGATGTTGCCGGCCTCGAGGTCGGGGAACACGAGCACGTTGGCCTTGCCGGCAACGGAGGAGCCGGGAGCCTTGAGCTGGGCGACGGTGGGGACGATAGCGGCATCGAGTTGCAGGTCGCCGTCGATGGCGAGCTCGGGAGCCTTCTCCTTGCAGAACTTCACGGCCTCTTGGACCTTCTTGGCGACCTCGCCGCCAGCGGAGCCCATGGTGGAGTAGGAGAGCATGGCCACGTGCGGCTCAACATTGCCCATGAAGGTGGACCAGGAGTGAGCGGAGGCGATGGCGATCTCGGAGAGCTCGTCGGAGGACGGGTTGATGTTGAGGCCGCAGTCGGCGAAGATCAGCGTGCCGTCGGTACCGAACTGCGGGGTGTCGGTGCACATCACGAAGAAGGCCGAGACCAGCTTGGTGCCCGGGGCGGTCTTGAGGATCTGAAGCGCAGGGCGCAGGGTGTCGGCGGTGGAGTGGCAGGCACCGGAGACCAGGCCGTCGGCATCGCCCATCTTGACCATCATGGTGCCAAAGTAGGTGGCGTCCATCACCTGGGCGCGAGCCTGCTCGATGGTAACGCCCTTCTTGGCGCGGAGCTCAGCAAACTTCTGCGCGTACTCCTCGTGCTTCTCGGCATTGCGCGGGTCGATGACGGTAGCGCCGGGAACGTTGATCTCGTCGGGGTTGCCCAGGATGACGATCTTTGCCAGGCCCTCCTCGATGATCTTGGTGGCCGCGACGATGGTGCGCGGATCCTCGCCCTCGGGCAGGACGATCGTCTTAAGGTCGGCCTTGGCGGCAGACTTCATACGGTTTAGGAAATCGCTCATGTTACTCCT
>CABUQK010000109.1 GCA_902493615.1 uncultured Collinsella sp. | reverse complement strand
GCCGCTTTTTGCAATCGATTGGTGCAAAGGGGTTGACTAGAGCTCGCAGGCAACCTTGTAGCCATCGCCGATGGCATCGCGGATGTTGCCGCACTTCTGGGCATCGCCCAGCACGTGGGTGGCAACACCGGCTGCAGCCAGGTCGTCGGCCAGCTTGGTATTGGGACGATAGCCCATGGCAAGCACCAGCGTATCGGCACCGGTGATGGTGTGGACCTCGCCGTCCTTTTCGTAGCTGATAGTGTCCTCGGTAATCTCGGTCACCTTGGCCTCGGTCAGCACGTGAACGCCCTTGGAGAGCATGCGCGTGATGAGCACCGCGCGACCGGCACCGCCCTCGTTGGCGGCGAGCGTCTTGGTCATCTCGATGACGGTGACATCGCGATTGGCCGGCGACAGGTCGTTGACCAGCGGGGCCAGGTAATCGGCCGTCGCGCAGCCAACGGTGCCGCCGCCCACGATGACGATCTTCTTGCCCGGGAAAGCCTTGCCACCCAGCAGGTCGTCAGCCGTCATAACCTGCTTAAAGCCCTGCATGAAAGCCGGAGCGATGGGCTCGGCGCCATAAGCCAGGACAACCTCGTAGCCCGCGTAGTCACGCTGAATGTCCTCGGCAGTAAGCTCGGTGCCAAATATGCACTTCACGCCCGCCTCGGCCAGACGACAGTACTGATACTTGATCACGCGGGTGAGCTCCTGCTTTGCCGGCGGAACGGCCGCGATGCGCATCTCGCCGCCCGGCTCATCCTGCTTGTCAACGAGCACCACGTTGTGGCCGCGCTTGGCGGCAATGTAGGCTGCCTCCATGCCCGCAGGACCAGCGCCCACAACGAGCACGTTCTTGGCCTCGGCGGCAGGCTCGTAGCCGGCCTCGTCGCGCTCCACGTCCGGGTTGACGGTACAGGAGATGCGCTTGCCGAACATAATGCCGTTCAGGCAGCGCAGGCAGCCGATGCAGGGGCGGATGTCGTCGGCGTTGCCGGAAGCGGCCTTATTGCAGAACTCGGCATCGCACAGATTGGCGCGGCCCATCATGCAGATGTCGGCAGCGCCGTCCTCGATCAGCTCCTCGGCGATCCAGGCCTCGTTGATACGTCCGACGGTGGCGACGGGAATGTTGACGTGCTTTTTGATCTCGCGCGAGCAGGCGGCGTGCGACGCCTGCTGGGTACCGGCGGCGGGAATCGCGGAGCCACGCTTGATGGTGGTGCCGCCCGACACATGAATCATGTCGACGCCGGCCTTCTCCAGACGACGCGAGACATAAATCATATCGTTGAGGGTCAGACCGCCATCGGTGTACTCGTCACCCGAAATACGGACGTCGATGATAAAGTCCTTGCCGCAGCGCTCGCGAATCTCGGCGATGACCTCGAGCAAGAAGCGCATACGGGCGTCGAGCGAGCCGCCGTACTCATCAGTACGCTTGTTATAGAGCGGGGTCAAAAAGCCGCCGAGCATGCCGTGGGCGTGCGCTGCGTGGACCTCGACGCCATCGACACCGGCCTTCTGCATACGCACGGCAGCGTCGCCAAACTGATGCGTGAGCTCGTGAATCTCGTCGACCGTGATGGGGCGCGGTGCCTCGCGGGCGTAAGACGGGCCCACAAAGGACGGAGCGATCAGGCGAGGCGTGCCCGGAATGTTAAAGGCCATGTAGGCGGGGTGGAAGAGCTGCGGCATGATCTTGCAGCCATACTCGTGGACGGCCGCGGCGAGCTTTTCCCAGCCGGGGATAAACGTATCGTCGTAGCAGCACATGTCACCCGGCAGATAGGTATAGGTGGGCTCGACCGTCACGACCTCGGTGATGATGAGGCCCACGCCGCCCTTGGCGCGAGCACGGTAATGATCGACCAAGTCGTCGGTCACATAGCCGTGATCGGCCAGGTTGGTAGATACCGGCGGCATAAAGACGCGGTTCTTGACCTCGGTCGTACCGACCTTGATCGGGCTAAAGAGCATCGGGTAGGCGGATGACTCCATACAGGGTTCCTTTCGTTTGAGCCGCTCGGCGGCAGTTGCTAACGTACCTATCGTATCAGTATCCGCCGCATTCGCACTCGCTCGCACTCCCCACCTTCAATCCCGACCCTCACAAAAAAGTTGCGGTGGAATACGGAGTAGATAAGGCCTTTGACAGCCAAAACAGTCCGTATTTCACCGCAACTGATGGGCGGGATGGAGTTAGAGGCCCAGGTAGGCAATCATGCCTTCGACGGCGAGCTTGGCACCAGCTACGGCATGGACCACGGTGAGCGGGCCGTTGACCACGTCGCCGGCGGCAAAGACGCCAGGCACGGTGGTCATGCCATGCTCGTCGACCGAAAGCAGGCCGCGATGGTCGGTCTCCAGACCGCCCGTTGTAAGCACGAGCTTGTCCTTGGGCACCTGAGACGCCGCAATCACAACCGTGTCGGCGGACGCATGGTCGAGCTCTTCCTCGTAGCCCACCACGTTGTTGTCCTCGTCAAAGATAGCCGTCTCGAACACCGGACCGTTATCGTCGATGGCGCAGATCGCCTTGCCGCACATAATCTCGGCACCGTCAAGCTCGGTCAGCTCCACCTCGTCATCGATGGCAGAGATATGGCGCGATCGGGCGTACACGGTAACCTTGCGAGCACCCGAGCGCAGGGCCGTGCGGGCAACATCCATGGCCACATTGCCGGCGCCGATAACCGCCACGTTCTGTCCGATTGCCACGCTCGTGGGATCGACCAGATAGTCGATACCAAACAGCACATTGCCGCGCGACTCGCCGGGAATACCCAGCTTTCGAGCTCGCCAGGTGCCGGTACCAACAAAGACCGCATCGTAGCCGTCGCGCAGCAGGTCGTCGATGTGGAGCGCACCGCCGATGGTGGTCGAGGGGCGAACGCGCACGCCGAGCGAGCACATCACGTGGCGGTACTTTTGCACGAGCGAACGCGGCAGACGGAACTCGGGGATACCGTACTCCAGCACGCCGCCGATCTCGGGCCGCTGCTCAAAAACAGTGACGGCGCAACCCAGCTGCGCCATCTTAATTGCCACGGTAATGCCGGCTGGGCCGGAGCCGACCACGGCGACCTGCTTGCCGCGCGACGGCGCGGGTCTCCACTCTTTGCGGTCCAAATACGCCGTGGAGATATAGTTCTCGATGCTCGAAAAATGCACGGGCGCGCCCTTGCGGCCCTGAATGCAAGCGCCCTCGCACTGGCCCGAATGATTGCACACCATGGAGCAGACCGCGCTCATGGGATTGTTCTGGAACAGTAGCTCGCCCGCCTCTTGCAGACGGCGCTGCTTAAAGAGGTCGATAACCTGCGGAATGGGCGTCTGCACCGGACAGCCCTTTATTTGACAGAACGCCTTTTTGCAGCCCAGACAGCGATTTGCTTCCTCAACGATGTGGATAGCCACGCAATTCCCCTCTATCGACCTGGACGAAATCGGCTTCTTAAACCAATTTGCCCGAATTTATAACCATAGATACGTCAACAGTGCGGAAAAGGGCACCGAAAAGCATCTCACAAACGCGCAGTAGCAACCCTTCCCTCGCACGGAGCCACTGTGCAGCCCCGTCATCGAGATCAAAAGATTCGCCACCCCTACGAATGGCGAATCTCTCTACAGGCAGACGCCGTCTTTCCAGATACTGATCTCGTGGCAGCCGCGGCGCTCGGCACTCGTTAGCTTACCGCTCGCTGTATCCAGTACCAGCTGATACAGGTCGCGGGCAGCCTCGTCGAGTGTGCGTTCGCCTGTGGCAATCACGCCGGCGTTAAAGTCCATCCAGTTGGCCTTGTGGTCGCACAGACGCTGATTGGTGAACACCTTGAGGGTGGGCGCCGGTGCACCAAACGGCGTGCCGCGTCCAGTCGAGAACAGAATCACGTGACAGCCAGCAGCCGTCAACGCCGTGGTGGATACCATGTCGTTGCCCGGGCCGCACAGCATGTTCAGGCCATGCTTGGTGACCTGACCGGCATACGGCAGCACGTCGACGATGGGTGCGGAGCCGCCCTTTTGCACGCAGCCGCAACTCTTGTCCTCGAGCGTGGTGATGCCACCGTCCTTGTTACCGGGACTCGGGTTCTCGTAGACCACCTCACCATGGCTAATAAAGTAATCCTTAAAACCGTTAAGCATGTCAGAGGCAGCGTTAAAGACCTGCTCGTTCTCGCAGCGATCGAGCAGGATGCTCTCCGCGCCAAACATCTCGGGCACTTCGGTGAGCACCGACGCGCCGCCACGGGCGACGACCATATCGCTCACGCGACCGATCGTGGGGTTGGCGGTAATGCCCGAAAGACCGTCAGAGCCGCCGCACTTAAGACCAATAACCAGCTCTGAGGCCGGAATGGGCTCACGCTTGGCCTGCTTGGCCAGGTCAGCCAGCTCGGACAGAATCTTGTGGCCCTCGATCTGCTCGTCGGCTACATCCTGGCAGGTGAGAAAACGAACGCGCTCGTGATCGAAGTCACCGAGCTCGTCGAGCACCTGCTGATGCGTGCAGTTCTCGCAACCGAGCGACAAGAATAGCACGCCCGCGGCGTTTGCGTGACGCGACAGCGCCACCAGCAGACGACGGGTCTGGGCATGGTCGGCGCCGGTCTGTGAGCAACCGAACGGATGCGGGAAGTAATAGACGCCCTCCAACGAGCCCTCGACCAGGTCCTGAGCCTGCTCGCACATGGCACGAGCGACTTCGTTGACGCAACCGACGGTGGGAATGATCCAAAGCTCATTGCGCGTGGCGGCACGACCGTCGGCACGGCGGAAGCCCATAAAGGTCTCGGCCTCGACCGGCTCAACGACCGGATGTGTCGGATTGTAGACGTACTCGATCTCACCCGAGAGGTTGGTCTTCACGTTGTGCGTGTGCAGCCACTGGCCGGGCTGAATGTCCTTCGTCACGTGGCCGATGGGAAGACCGTACTTGATGACATCCTCACCGGCTGCAATGGCGCGCACGGCCATCTTGTGACCCTGCGGGATATCCTCCGCGGCAACGACCTCGCCCACGCCGGGAACCTCGACGGCAGCACCCTTGGCGAGCGGCGACAGCGCAACGATGACGTTGTCGGCCGGATTGATCTGGATAGTGTTCATTACAAAGAGTCCTAACCCTACAGGTTGAGCAGAAGTCGAGTGACGCCCGCCAGTTACCCGGCGGGCGTACAGAAGGATTTAGGCCTGAGCGTTCGCGAACGCCTGCTTGGCGCCCTCGGAGCGCACGACGGCGAGAGCGTTGACGACAAACTCCTCAAGACCGGCGATCTGCGTAAGGTCCTCGCCCCACATCTGCTCGTTGGTGAGCACGTCGTGCACCAGCTGGGCATCGTCGGCACCGGCGTGGGCGGCGTAGAAATCGAGTACGAAGGCGTCGTCCTGAGCGGTGTACTCGGTGCCGTCGGAGCGACGCAGGTGCAGGCCGTCGCCCTCGCGGACACGAGCTCCTGCGTGTAGAAGGAGATGAGCGTGGCCAGGCTCGTCGCCAGGCACTTGGGCAGGTTGCCGGTCTCGGCAGCGTAGTCCTTGAGCGTAGGCAGGTCGCGGGCACGCCACTTAGCCGTGGAGTTGAGGCAGATGGAGAGCAGCGCGTGGTCGATAAACGGGTTGTCGAAGCGGTTCTCGACGGCGGCGGCAAAGGCCTTGCAGTCCTCGACATCCAGGTCGGCGGCAAGCGTCGGAATGACCTCGTCGTAGAGCATAGTGTTCATGAAGCCGCGGACGGTCTCGTCGTGCATGCAATCGCGCACGATATCAAAGCCGGCAACCCAGGAACCCGGGACAAAGGCGGTGTGGGCGCCGTTGAGGATGCGGACCTTGCGCTTCTTGTACGGGGTGACGTCGAGGGTCACAAAGACACCCGGCAGACCGGCCTTCACGAAGGGCAGACGCTCCTTGAGCGATTCGTCACCCTGGATGCCCCACATCTGGAAGGGCTCACGCACGGCCAAGAACGGATCTTCATAGCCCAAGCGCTCGGCCACGGCAGCGGCCTCCTTGGGATCGCGGATGCGACCCGGAACGATGGTGTCGACGAGCGTGGTGCAGACGGTGCAGTCGTTGGCCATCCACTGCGAAAACTCGTCCTCCCAGCCCCAGTCGCTCACGTACTGGTTCATGATGCGCAGCAGCTCCTCGCCGTTATGGTCGATGAGCTCGCAGGCGAGCACGATGACGCCCTGCTTGCCGGCAGCCCAGCGGGCATGGAGCACCTGGGCAAGCTTGGCAGGAAAGCTCGCGGGGGGCATGTCGTCGGCCTTGCAGGACGGATCGTAGGCGATACCGGCCTCGGTGGTGTTGGAGACGATAATCTCCAGGTCGTCGGAAACGGCGACCTCCATCATGGCACGGTAGTCAGCCTCGCGATACGGATTGAGGCAACGGCTGCAGGCGCTGATCACGCGGGAATCGTCAACCGTGTCACCGTTCTCCTTGCCGCGCACCAGTAC
>CABUQK010000108.1 GCA_902493615.1 uncultured Collinsella sp. | reverse complement strand
TTGTCGTATTCGAGCATCGATGCCGCGGCCTCAAACCACAGCACGCTCGCCACAAACAGCCCACCCATGCACAGGCCATATACCATGCTCTCCAGATACACCGCGCGCATGCCAATACGGAACAGCTCCGTCGAGCCCGAGGCGCTAAACAGCGGATTGACCAGCGCGATAATCAAAATCACCGGCAGCTGCCAGCGGAGTGCGCCCAGCGTGCGGGCAGCCCCACGCGTCGCAAGCCCGTACGCCAGCCCGCCCGCAAGCGACAGCGCGATCAGCACCGGTTGCATCGAGAACATGGTGAGCCCCAGCGTCAGCACTATATAGAGTGCCGGCACAGCCGGATGCGACATCGAGAATGCCGCGACGGGCTCGCCGCCAAACTCCTCTCGTATGTTGTCCACGGGCACCCCCGTCCCCTCGCTCAAACGACAGCTCCGCAGCACCGCCAACGCCGCACGCAAGCAGCGCAAACGCCACGCCGGCGGCGCAATCCTCAACCGCCGCAAACCAATCGCTACGCGCTCAACATATGCCTGCGGTATCATATTGCGCCGTGTATCGTTTCCAAACACACGTCTCTATAACGTAACAGGAGATCACATGGACGCAACCGCAATTATCCTCGCTGCCGGCGAGGGCACCCGCATGAAGTCGAACCACTGCAAGGTTTCGCACAAGATCCTGGGCAAGCCCATGGTCCAGTGGATCGTCGACGCCACCATCAAGGCCGGCTGCAGCCGCGTCGTGGTCGTCATCGGCAGCCATGCCGACGAGATGCGCGCCCTCATCGACGGCGCCTACGCCAGCAGCGCCACCAAGGTCGAGTGCGTCGAGCAGACCGAGCGCCTGGGCACCGGTCACGCCGTGAAGGTCGCGCTCGAGGCCTGCGGCATCACGCAAGGCCCCGTCGTCGTGCTCAACGGCGACCTGCCGCTCATCACCGCCGACACCGTCGCCAAGTTCGCACAGACCGTCGCTACCGGCGAGCTCGCCTGCACCGTCATGACCATGACCCCGCCCGACCCCTTCGGCTACGGCCGCATCAAGCTGGGCGCCGACGGCCAGATCGAGCGCATCATCGAGCAGAAGGACTGCACGCCCGAGCAGGCCGCCACGCTGCTGGAGTGCAACGCCGGCTGCTACGCCTTCGACGGCGCGCAGCTCGCCGCCCACATCAACGAGATCGGCAACGACAACGCGCAGTCCGAGTACTATCTGCCCGACATGCTCGAAATCCTCAAGGGTCACGGCCAGGCGGTCTCCATCTTCCACTGCGATGACTACCGCGACGGCCTGGGCGTCAACAGCCGCATCCAGCTCGCGCAGCTCACCGCTATCGCGCGCGACCGCATCAACGAGCACTGGATGGCCGAGGGCGTTACCTTCATCGACCCCACGCAGGCCTGGATCGGCCCCGATGCCGTCATCGGCCGCGACACCGTCGTGTGGCCGCAGACGCATCTGATCGGCCACGTCACCGTGGGCGAGGAGTGCCAGCTCGGCCCCAACAGCCGCCTCACCGACACCACCGTCGGCAGTGGCTGCACCATCGATGAGACCATCGCCATCGAGGCCGTCATCGAGAACGGCGTCGACTGCGGCCCGCGCGCCTACCTGCGCCCGGGCACCCACATGCTCGACGGCTCCAAGGCCGGCACGCACGTGGAGATCAAGAAGTCTACGATCGGCGAGGGCTCCAAGGTGCCGCACCTGTCCTACATCGGCGACACCACCATGGGCTCCGGCGTCAACGTGGGCGCGGGCTCCATCACCTGCAACTATGACGGCGTGCACAAGCACAAGACCGTCATCGGCAAGGATGCCTTCATCGGTTCCGACACCATGATGGTCGCGCCCGCTCAGATCGGCGACGGCGCGCTCGTTGCCGCCGGCTCCGTCATCACCGAGCCGGTCCCGGCAGACGCGCTCGGCCTGGGCCGCGCCCGTCAGGTAAATATTGAGGGCTGGGCTGCCGATTACCGCCGCCGCCTGCACGAGGACGACGAGGTATAACGTTTTACCAAGCACAAAAGGAGCTGTTTCCATGGGGACGGCTCCTTTTTCTATCGTGACCTGCGCGACCGGATGAGTGGTCGGTTCGTGTCCGTTGACGGTAAAGACGTTATCAAGACTCGATATGCCCCGTCGCGCGGTTACAATGCAACAAGGCATCTATATGGCATTCGATGTATAAAGGAGAAGGGTAATGCCGATTAATGATCCCGAGAAGTCGGAGAATATGCGCAAGTCCATCCGCGTGTATTCCGGTTCCTCCAACCGTCCCCTCGCTCAGAAGATCGCTGAGTACCTTGGGGTCGAGCTTTCGGGCCTTACGCTAAAGCAGTTCGCCAACGGTGAGATTTACGCCCGCTACGACGAGACCGTCCGCGGCGCCGACGTCTTCCTGATTCAGTCCGTGGCCGGCGGCAACGTCAACGACATGCTCATGGAGCTGCTCATCGCCACCGACGCTGCCAAGCGCGCATCCGCCCGCTCCATCACCGCCGTTATCACCCACTACGGCTATGCCCGCCAGGACCGCAAGGCCGGCCCGCGTGAGCCCATCACCGCCCGCCTCGTCGCCAATCTGCTCGAGCGCGCCGGCGTCAACCGCATCATCACCCTCGACCTGCACCAGGGCCAGATTCAGGGCTTCTTCGATATCCCGGTTAACCACCTGTCCGCGCTGCCGCTGTTTGGCCAGTACTACAACGACATGCACTTCGACACCGACAACCTGGTTGTCGTCTCCCCCGATGTGGGCCGCGCCAAGGCCGCCAAGAAGCTGTCCGACATGCTCGGCTGCGACCTGGCCATCGCCCACAAGGGCCGTCCGCGCCACAACGCCGCCGAGGTCATGGGCATCATCGGTGACATCAAGGGCAAGACCTGCATCATCAACGACGACATGATCGACACCGCTGGCACCCTGTGCGCCAACGTCAAGGAGCTCAAGGCTATGGGCGCTGGCGACATCTACGTCTGCGCCACCCACGGCATCTTCTCCGGTCCGGCCATCGAGCGTCTGAACGACGCCCCGATCGTCGAGTGCCTCGTCACCGACGCCATTCCCGTCGAGGTCGGCGGCAAAATCAAGACCATCTCGGTCGCCGAGGAGTTCGCTCAGGCCATCTCCGCCGTTTACCACGAGGAGCCCGTCTCCACGCTCGTCGGCGGCGACTTCGCGCTGTAATCCAGCGTGCATCTCATCATCTTTGGTGTTTTTAAAGGGTCGGAAGCTCGCTTCCGACCCTTTTTCTACCCCTCGACAACCTTCCCTGGACAATTAGTTCAGATACGTATTTTTTTAAAGCTCCAAAGGCCGTTCTGAGCCTTCTGAGCTCCCCGGCGAACGCCATACTGTCCAAAGCTCATCGCTTTCGAGTACGACCGCCGCATATTTACCCTCAAATCGCCCTCGAAAGCCCTTAGAAACGCCTCGAACGCCCGCCGTCTTATACGTATCTGAACTAACTGTCCAGTAGCTATCGTCAACCTTCGCGGCAGAGCTCAATTTCCTGCAATCCCCTCAACCGATTCCACCGATTTCATAACACCCAGCCGTTCATGGCGCGCAGCGCCCCGCTGAGCGAAAAGAACGGTATGGCGGTCGCATTCTGCCGCCAACTTAGTACGTTATAGCTATGACGACCGTGATTTCACATCTCTCCGCCCTCCGCGCAATTCGTCGCGCACGACGGGCGTACTCTGCCCTACCCTGGGACTCCGTTGATAGCGAACAGCAAGCACAGGCCTTGGCTGGCTGCATTCCCAACAATGACGCGATAGACTTTGGCGCACTTTCGATACTCGACGCCTGGAATGAAGATGATTCCGAACTGCTCGATCTTCTCGTTTCAAACGAAGACAACAGGCGCCCCGACAAGCGACTTCTTCAGCATATTCTCTCCACTCCTCTTCCTGAAGGTGCAATTATGCACGTCGAGGCCGACATCTACGCAACGTCTCCTGCCATGACAGCCATGCTTTGTTCCAAAAATGAATCAGTCGCCAAAACCTTGATGCTCCTTATGGAGCTGCTCGGAACCTACTCCCTTCCTCCCGGGGCAACATACCCCATTGCCTATGACGACATCTGGCCCAAGGGCGATGACTACGAAGCGATGGACGACCTCGATTGCCGGGGCGACCAGTCGGCGACCGAACAGCAGAACGAAACCCGCTACGAACAGGCACACTACAAATGCGAGCCCGCCACGACCATCGAAGATCTCGAGACTGTTGCACAGCTTGCCAAAAGCAGCTCATACACCTCGTTTCGCACGGCAGTCAAGCTCGCCCGACCCGGATCTGCATCCCCAGCCGAATCCCTAATGTTTGCCGTTCTCGGAGCGCCCATGCGCTTTGGCGGATTCGGATGTTGCAGCCTGCCCATGGGAGGCCTGCTACTCAACTATCGAATCGACTTCGACACTCTTGCGGTCAACATGTCCTCCGGCATCCCTTACGCCATCTGCGACCTATATTGCCCGGCCGCCGGAGTCGACAACGAATACAACGGAATTGGGCATGAGCTTCAAAACGCTCGCATCCACGATGGCAATCGAAATAATGGCCTCAAGGCAATGGGCATCCACGTCCTGGTTATCAATCGCGACCAAATGAAAGACCTTGTTGCCCTCGAAGCCTTCGCCCAAACGATGCATCGACTCGCGGGAGTCCGATTCCGATACCGTATCAAGGGCTATCGCAAGCGTCAAGCCGCTTGGCTCAACGCCCTGCGGGCTGGAATCGGCCTCGCGCCGGTCTAAAAACCGGATTGCACACTTACTGCCGAGCAAGGGCGGACAGTTGGTTCAGATACGTATAAATGGACATATCAGATCGAGCCGTTTTGCCGTCAACTCTATGCAATTCGCCCTGTTCGATAATAAAACAGCTTCAAAACAGCACTATACCGACCAGTTGGAGCGACCGACCAGCACTACGGCATCGAATCGAGCGCTTCGATAGCTCGTGTTTTATACGTATCTGAACAAACTGCCCACCTGGGCTTCTGGCGGCCGCCCAAACGCCACCAAACAGCCTCGATCGCCCGCCATTTGACAGCAGCAACGGGGTCGCTCACCATAGCAGGCGACAAATCAACGAAAGGATGAACATGGCAGCTGCACAGCCGCTTAAGATTCGCATGGTTGCCGGACTTGGCAACCCTGGCGATGAGTATGCCGAGACCCGCCACAACGCTGGCTTCAAAGCGATCGACGAGTTGGCCCGTCAGGCCGGCGTCACGTACTGGAAAAACCAGGCCGGCGCCGAGGTCGCGCTCATCAACATCAACGATCCCGAGGAAGAGGGCGGTAAGCGCCAGATTGTACTGGTCAAGCCGCAGTCGTATATGAATACCTCGGGTGGCCCCATCTCCAAGCTCTGCCGCGAGTACAAGATCAAGGCCGAGGAGCTGCTCGTAATCCACGACGAGCTCGACATTCCCGCCGGCGACGTACGTGTTAAGGTGGGCGGTGGCCACGCCGGTCACAACGGCCTGCGCTCCATCATCGACAAGATGGGCAGCCGCGACTTCAGCCGCATCCGCACCGGCATCGGCAACCCTCCCGGCAAGATGGCCGTCGCCGACTACGTGCTTAAGCAGCTGCGCGCCCGCGAGGCCGAGGATTTCCAGGACACCTGCGCCCGCGCCGCAGATGCCGCCGGTCTGGCAATCGTGCACGGCGTGATCTATGCCCGCGACCACGTCAACGGCGCCGCTTCCGCCAACGGGAAGCACTAAAACCTACCATTTAGGGACAGGTTTATTTTGGCAGCTTTTATCTGCGGAAACGCCGCAGTCGATACATCGCAATAAACATGCTGCCACCATACATGCATAACGCCCCAAAGGGGGCCGGCCTCAACGAAGCGCGAGGCCGGCCCCCTTTGCCGTTTTGCCTGATAAAACCGACCAAAATAAACCTGTCCCTTTTTGGCAGGTCACTTTTCCCGCCTGCCAAAGATACACGTAAGCGACATTGCCATGAGGGTATAATTTGCACCGTATGTCTGCACAACGCCTGTGCGCGTACGGTTTTACTCGGGCTACCGTCCATTTCCGTGGAGGCACGGTTCGGCAGCCCTAACAAGAGAGGGGTTCTATGTATAAGATCCTGGAGAAGACGCAGTTCTCGGAGAAGGTGTTCAAGTTCCGCATCGAGGCGCCCGCAATCGCCAAGCATGCGCACGCTGGACAGTTCCTCATGGTTCGCGCCAACGAGACGGGCGAGCGTGTCCCGTTTACCCTGGCCGGCTGGAACGGTGACGAGGGCTGGGTCGAGTTCATCTTCATGGTGATCGGCAAGACCACCGAGATGCTTTCCACCTACGAGGCCGGCGAGTCGCTGCGCGACGTCGTGGGCCCGCTGGGCGTTCCCACCGAGATGGCTGAGGGCCCCTGCGCCGTCATTGGCGGCGGCGTCGGCCTGGCAATTG
>CABUQK010000107.1 GCA_902493615.1 uncultured Collinsella sp. | reverse complement strand
ATGGGCGTGCCGTCGGGCAGGTAGCTCCACACCAGGTCGTAGACGGAGTTGACGCCCTGAGCGTACATGGCGATACGCTCTAGGCCATAGGTGATCTCGACGGGCACGGGGTCGACCTCGATGCCGCCCACCTGCTGGAAGTACGTAAACTGCGTGACCTCCATGCCGTTGAGCCAGACCTCCCAGCCAAGGCCCCAGGCGCCAAGGGTCGGGCTCTCCCAGTCGTCCTCGACAAAGCGGACGTCATGGTCGTTGGGGTCCAGACCGATAGCGGCAAGAGACCCCAGGTAAAGCTCCTGGGCGTTGACCGGCGAGGGCTTGATGAGCACCTGGAACTGATAGTAGTGCTGCATGCGGTTGGGGTTCTCGCCGTAGCGGCCGTCGGCGGGACGGCGGCAGGGCTGCGCATAGCAGGTGCGCCACTCGGCGGGACCGAGCGAGCGCAGCGTGGTCGCGGTATGGAAGGTACCGGCACCGACCTCGGAGTCATAGGGCTGCATAATGACGCAGCCCTGCTCGCCCCAGTACTGCTGGAGGCGCAGGATGATGTCTTGGAAGGAAAGCGATGAAGCGTTCATGCCTCTAATATCCCCTCGTCGAAACGATTACACGGTTAGGTACTGTACTATAGCGGTTTTTAGTCGATAGCGCCGATGCGGTTGAGCGGCCAGTAGCGCACAAGCGCCACAGCGATCAAATCAGAGCGATCGACGGGACCAAAGTAGCGTGAGTCGGCAGAGTTTTCGCGGTTGTCGCCCATCACCCACACGCACCCGTCGGGAACCGTGTAGGGATAGCTTACCTGAGCGCCAGGCGCTTGGACCGAAAGCGGCCAGCTCATGCCCGTCGTATAGTCCTCGTCGAGCGCTTGGCCGTCAACGACCACCTTGCCATCCTGCAGGTCGACCGTCTGGCCGGCCGTGGCAATAACACGCTTGACAAGAACATCATGCTCGGAGGTGCCATCGGGGTTGTGAAACACCACGATATCGCCTTGGCTGACAGGCTGACCGAGCTCGAGGCTCACCTTTTGTGCCAGGATCTGGTCGCCAATCTCGATCGTGGACTCCATGGAGCCGGTGGGCACCACAAAGGGCTCGACCACAAACGAGCGAATCAAGAAGGTGGCCACGAGCGCGATCGCGATGACCACGATCCACTCAAAAGCGCCCCTCAACGCGGAATGCTGCGATGGAACCATTCTCACTCCTCGCTCTGCGAATACGAAGCGACCAAAATCTCCTGCGCGTACGCACGCTCCTGGGGCGTAAGGCGCGCCGTCTCGATCAGATCGGGACGCCAGCGGCAGGTGCGCTCGATGGCGTTCTTGCGGCGCCAAGCGTCGACCTTGGCGTGATCGCCACTCACGAGCACTAGCGGCACGCCCTCGCCGTTGAACTCGGCGGGACGGGTGTACTGCGCGTACTCGAGCAGGCCTCCGTCCTCGGCGGTCGAGAACGACTCGTCCACATTGCTCATCTCGTCGCCCAGGGCGCCGGGAATCAGGCGTACGACGGCATCGGCAACGACCATAGCGGGAAGTTCGCCACCCGTAAGCACGTAGTCGCCGATCGACAGACGCTCATCGGCATACGCATACGCGCGCTCGTCGACGCCCTCGTAGCGGCTGCACACAAACAGCAGGCGCTCACTTTTGAGCAGGCGCTCGGCCACATGCTGCGTAAACGGCTCGCCACAGGGGGTGAAGAACACTACGGTGGGCTTGGGACCCTCGGAGCTGATGGCCTCGATGGCCTCGGCAATAGGCTCGACCTTCATGAGCATGCCCTGCCCGCCGCCGTACGGCTCGTCATCGACGGTACGATGGCGGTCGTGCGTCCAGTCGCGCAGGTTATACGCCTTAAAATCAAAAAGGCCGGCCTTGCGGGCGCGGCCCAAGATCGATGTGGACATGACGGGCTCAAACATCTCGGGAAAGACCGAAAGGGTCTCGATCAGCATGTTGTCCTCCCTACTTGTCCATATCGATCAGGCCGTCCATAACGTGGACGGAAATTGTTCCTGTGTCGGGAAGATCGAGCACGACCTGCTCGATCACGGGAATCAGTACCTCGCCGTACCGATCACCCTCGACAACCCAAACATCGTTAGCGGGCGTCGACATGATCTCGACAATCGTGCCGAGCGAACCGAAGCGCTCGTCGACCACCTCGCGACCCATCAGGTCGGTATAGGCAGCGTCGAGCGAATCGAGCTCAAAATCGTCACGATTTGCCAGCACGTAGCATCCCGTGATACCCTCGGCGGCCGTCAAGTCGTCAATGCCCTCAAACGAGACCAGATCGCCATCGCCCGTATCGGTGACGGACACGACCGTGCAAAAGCGGTCGCGCTTGAGCGCCGGCGGCGTCAGGGCGACGCGCATACCCGGCTCTAATACAGAAGGAAGCCCCCGCAGCGGCTGCGCGAGGACCTCCCCCTTCCTTCCGTGCGGCTTGACCACACGGGCGATGTTTTTGTACTGGGACCTCAAGGTCCTAGCCCAGAACCTCTACCTCGACAGCAGTGTCGAGGCGAGCGGCCAGTGCACGGGCGAGCGTGCGAATGGCCTTGATGGTACGGCCACGACGGCCGATGACCTTAGCGACGTCATCCTCGGCGACCGAAACCTCAATCGTAGAGGCGTCGTCACCATCGATGACCTCAAGGCTCACGGAATCCGGGTCGTCGACGATCTGAACAACGAGATATTCGACGAGATCGGCGATGCGATCTGAGAGCATTGCCTCACCCTCGAGCTGTGCAGCGTCAACCTCAGGCACGATTTACTCCTCGGCGCCCTCAGCGGCCTCAGCGGCAGCCTTAGCGGCCTCGGCCTCTTTGGCGAGCAGCTTCTTGGACTTCTTGACGACGGTCTCGGTCTTCTCGCCCTCGTTGGCGGCCTTGACCAGAGCGGCGACGGCGTCGGTGAGCTGAGCGCCCTTGGACTGCCAGTCGGCGATCTTCTCGAGGTCGAGGTTGATGGTCTTGGGGGCGGTCATCGGGTTGTAGCGGCCAACCTCCTCGATGATACGACCGTCACGCGGGGCGCGGGAATCGGCGACGACGACACGGTAGTACGGACGCTTCTTAGCGCCGTGACGAGCAAGGCGAATCTTGACTGCCAAAGGAAACTCCTCCAACCAAGCAGCTTTAGGCTGCAACTACAAACAAACAGTTGAACATAATACGCCATCGACGCGGGCAGGTGAAGTCCGTGAGACCAACTTCTTCGGTGTAGTCGAGGGCAAATCCATATCTTAGACAAGAATTCGGGATTTGCAAGCACATACATGCACCCCACATGAGCTGCGCGGTATACTCATGACATGGAAAGACGCGAACATACATACGGTTATGAGGATGCCACGGGCGTCACGCCGCCTCCCTGGACGGGTCCGGCGGTGGGCCTGATGGACCTCGATGCGTTTTTTGCGAGCGTGGAGATGCTCGATCATCCCGAATGGCGCGGCAAGCCGCTCATCGTGGGCGGAGACGCCGATTCGCGTGGCGTCGTGTCCACGTGTTCGTATGAGGCACGTCGCTTTGGCGTGCACTCTGCCATGGCCTCGGCCGAAGCGCGGCGCTTGTGCCCGAAAGCCATTTGGACGCACGGGCACTTTGATCGCTACCGCGAGGTGAGCGCGCAAGTCATGGCGATTCTCGCCGACGAGACCCCGCGCGTCGAGCGCGTATCCATCGACGAAGCCTTTATCGATATCACACCGGGTCGCTTTGCGCCCGAAGACCCGCTGCTGGTTGCGCGGCGTATAAGCGACCGCGTGGCAGGGCTGGGAGTGACCTGCTCCATTGGCGTGGGCTGCAACAAGACGGTCGCAAAAATCGCAAGCGAGCGGGATAAGCCGTTTGGGCTGACCATCGTGCGCCCCGGAACCGAGCAGCGCTTTTTGGCCGCGCTGCCGGTATCTGCCATGAGCGGCATCGGGCGCTCGGCCGAGGAGCGACTGCGCCGCATGCGCATCTACACCCTCGGCGAGCTATCACGTGCACCGGAATCCACCTTGTCCTCTATTTTTGGCGTCAACGGCGAACGCATGCGCCAGCGTGCGCTGGGACTCGAAATCTCTGAAGTCACGAGTCCCGATGAAGAGCGCGAGGTCAAGTCGGTCAGCAATGAACGCACCTTTGCGAAAGATTTGACTGAGCGTGGGGATATTGAGGCGGCGATTGCGCTGTTGGGAGAGTCAGTGGGACGCCGCCTGCGCCGTCAGGGGCTGACGGGTGCCACGGTAACGCTCAAGCTTAAGTATTCGTATGGCAGCGGGCGTACGGCACAGCGCCGGCTGCCTCATCCGACCGACGATGAGAACATCTTCGTGGCGGTTGCACTCGAACTGCTCGACAACATCTGGCAGGATGGCATGCATGTTCGCTTAGCGGGCATCGGCATGAGCGACTTCGACCACCAAGGCGGCATCCAGACTGACCTGTTCTGCGAGATCGATGACCGCGGAGCCCAATCCAGCGACCGCCGCGACCTCTCCGTCGCCATCGACGCCGTCCGAGACAAATTCGGCGACACCGCCCTTTCCTTCGGCCGCCAATCCCGCTTCAACGATTAACCGCCTTTGGGCAAAAAGAAAGCCGGGCAGGTGCGGAAAACCGCACCTGCCCAGCGATATGCGTGAGGGTAGCTAAACCCCGTCTCAAATGAGCTACTAGAGGAGGTTGAGAGGGAGCTGGGGAGCGTCACCCCAGAGCTTTTCGAGACGGTAGAAGTCGCGCGCCTCGGGAGTGAAGACGTGGACGACAACCGAACCATAGTCCATGAGCATCCAGGTCTTCTGCTCGCGACCCTCGATGGAGAACGGGTGCTCGCCGCAAGCCTCGGCGACCTTCTCCTCGATCTCGTCGACGATAGAATCGACCTGGCGGTTGTTGGTACCGGTGGCAAGCACAAAGTAGTCGCATACGTCGGAAAGCTCGGTCAGGTCGAGCACCTGAACGTCCTCGCCCTTCTTGTCGTAGGCGGCCTGCGCGGCGGCGCGGGCGACATCCTCGGCGGCGACACCGCCCGCGGACAGTGAGGCGGCAGTGCGATCGGACGTGGCGACGAAGCTCTTGTGCTCCACACCTTCAAGAATCTGCTCGTCGGTCATGGTCTCGTCGGCCATGGAATACCTCTTTCTAGACAGCCCGAGCTAGCGCAGCTGGGCGTAATGGTTGTAAATCGTAATAGCTGTGGGATAAAGATAGCGCCCGGACTGGATCACATAGACCAAACCCTGCGCAAAACAGGAGAAGAACAACTCATCGAGCGTCGACTCCCCCACCATCTTGCGCAGCGCATGCGCATAGTCGCCGTGGCGGTTGGGCTCGATGGCATCGGCCACAAAGACCACCATATCGAGCGGCGTCATATCGCAGGCACCCACGGTGTGACGGTCGACAGCCTGAAAGACCGCCGGCGACAGCTCGGGAAAAAGCTGCGGAAGCTCATAGGCGGCAACAGGGCCATGCAAAAGCGGCGTCGCGGCGGAAGGAGAGCCGGCAATCTTAATGCCGTAGTGCAGAGCGCGCGTGACCAGCTCGTCGTCGGAGAGCACTTTGTCCCAGTCATGGATCAGGCCGGCGGCAGCGGCATCAAAGCGGTCAACGCCGTAGACCTCGGCCAGATGAAGTGCGGTCTCGGCAACACCCAGCGAATGCACATAGCGCTTGCGCTTATCCTTCATGCGAACATCGAGCAGCTCTTGAATGCGCTTGAGCAGCGCGCGCTCATCGCCCTCAAACTGATCCTCTACCGACAACGTAGACCCCCATCACTCAAAATCTTCTTGGCCCAAATCGGCATATAGCCTGCGTTTGCGAATGTAGCCGAGCACGGACTCGCTCGTAAGATAGCGCACGCTCATACCGCGAGCAACTCGCTTACGAATGTTCGTCGAGCTGATCGCCAGCGCCGGAATCTGAATATAGCGCACGTCGAACGGCAGCCCCGACTCTTTGATTCGGGCACGCGCCGTATCGATATCAAAGCCCGGTCGTGTCGCCGCAATAAAGGTAGCAAGCTCAGCGATTCGTTCGGCATCATGCCAGGTAACAATATCGATAATCGCGTCGGCGCCCGTAATAAAGTAGAGCTTTACCTGCAGCGGGTAAAAGTCGCGAAGGGCATGAAGCGTATCGGCCGTGTAGGTTACGCCCGGACGGTCGATCTCGAACCGACTCGCCAAAAAGGCCGGGTTCGCGGCGGTGGCGAGGACCGTCATGGCATAACGGTCCTCAGCAGGCGTCACCGGCTTGTCAAGCTTAAAAGCAGGAGAGCCCGCCGGCATAAAGAGCACAGCGTCCAAGTCGAGCGACTCGCGCGCCTGCTCGGCGGTCACCAGGTGCCCGTAATGGATGGGATCAAAGGTGCCACCCATAATGCCGAGCCTAAACTCCTGCCCGTCCTCTAGAGGAAGCTCGGGCAGACCGATTCCACCGCGCAGCGACATGGCTTACTCGCCCTCCGAGGTCTCGGTATCGCCCGCGGCATCCGCCGCATCGACAACCTCGACGCCCTCATCCGCAGCATCGGCCACGTCA
>CABUQK010000106.1 GCA_902493615.1 uncultured Collinsella sp. | reverse complement strand
TGATGTGGCGGGTGATTTGCGAGAGCACACGGGCGAGCGAGCGATGACCGTGCTCCCACAGCCAGTGCTCGGGCACGTGGTTCCACTTGGCGTGCAGGCCAGGATAGGAAAGGAAAATGACCAGACCGTTTTGCGCGGCGGGGTCCTGCGCTTGGACGGTCTTGATGTCCTCGCGAATGGTATTGATAAAGCTCACCGGCCGCCCTCCCTTAGCGCCATGGCAATGCGATTCAATAAAGTATAGCGATTCGCTAGGGATTAGAAAGGACAATCTTGGCGGCTTTGCGCGACAGGTGTCAGTTATGCAAACTTGCTGGTAATGGAGTCATGCTTTTGTGGGGTTGCGCACGAGGGGGCACCGCAACCGTATACTGGTCAACTTGGACGTATCCGCGCCCACAACTGAGAGGTTTTACTTCATGGGTTTCATCAATTTTATTGCCGAGCTGCTTAAGGACCCGCGCACCGCGATCGCCAGCTGGATCGCCGCCGGCCCGCTTATGGCCTACGGCTGCGTGTTCCTGATCATCTTTATCGAGACGGGCGTGGTGTTCTTCCCGTTCCTTCCCGGTGATTCGCTGCTGTTCGCCTCGGGTTTCTTTGCCCACAACGGCGGCTTTAACATCGTGGCGCTTCTGGCCACCGCATGGGCCGCTGCCATTTTGGGCGATCAGTGCAACTTTATGATTGGTCACTTCTTTGGCCGCAAGATCATCGCTTCGGGCAAGGTCAAGGCCATGACGCCCGAGCGCATCAAAAAGTCCGAGGACTTCTTGGACAAGTGGGGTCACCTGGCCATCTTCCTGGGTCGCTTCTTCCCGTTTATCCGCACCTTTGTGCCCTTTATCGCTGGCATGGGCGGCATGCACTGGCGCAACTTTGTCGTCTTTAACGTGCTGGGCGGCATTACCTGGTCGACGGTCTTTACGCTGCTGGGCTACTTCTTTGGCGGCATTCCCTTTGTGCAGGAGCACTTTGAGCTGCTGATTATCGGCATCGTTGCCGTGTCGATTATCCCGACCGTGGTCGGTCTGGTTAAGGCCAAGCTGGGCAAATAGAACGCCTAGCTCGAGCCAGCGCGCAGACCGTACAGTTGAGGCCCGTCTCCGCTTACGGTGGCGGGCCTCTTTAGCTTCGATCAAATGAAAATACTTTAGTTAGTTAAAGAAAAACGTTTTATCCGACGCGCGTGCGGAGTACAATCTCGTGCATGCGAATCGACGTGCCATCGGCTTTGATGCCGTTTGCGTGTCCCGTCCGGCTCTACGCTCCGGGCGTGCGACGTTGCGACGCGGTCGGCCTCGGTCCTTGCGTGCGGGTTCGCGAGTATGCAACTGTGTATGTAAGGAGCGACATATGACTGTCGAGAAGAAGGATATCGATTGGGGTAGCCTCGGCTTTGGCTACATGAAGACCGATTACAGCTACGAGGCTCATTGGAAGGATGGCGAGTGGGACGAGGGCGGCCTGACCACCGACCACACCCTGCATGTCTCCGAGTGCGGCGGTATCTTCCATTACTGCCAGGAGGTCTTTGAGGGCCTGAAGGCCTACACCGCCGAGGACGGCAGCATCGTCTGCTTCCGTCCCGACATGAACGCTGAGCGTATGTATAACTCTGCCCAGCGCCTCGAGATGCCCCCGTTTCCCAAGGACAAGTTCGTTGAGGCCGTCAAGCAGGTCGTTTCTGCCAACGCCGCCTGGGTTCCGCCCTTCGGTTCCGGCGCGACCCTGTACGTGCGTCCGTTTATGATCGGCTCCGGTGACGTGATCGGCGTGGCTCCCGCTCCTGAGTACACGTTCCGCATTCTCGTGACCCCGGTCGGTCCGTACTTTAAGGGTGGCCTCAAGCCCGTCAAGCTGCGCGTTTCCGAGTATGACCGTGCAGCACCGCATGGCACCGGCAACATCAAGGCCGGCCTGAACTACGCCATGTCCCTCAAGCCCACGATGGAGGCTCACCGCGAGGGCTATGCCGAGAACCTGTATCTCGATTCCGAGTCCCGCACCTATGTCGAGGAGACCGGTGGCGCTAACGTCCTGTTCGTGAAGGAGGACGGCACCCTCGTCGTTCCGCAGTCCCACACCGACTCCATTCTGCCTTCCATCACCCGCCGTTCGCTCGTTCAGGTTGCTCAGGACCTGGGCATGACCGTTGACCAGCGTCCCGTCGAGTGGGCCGAGGTCAAGGCCGGTACCTTTGTCGAGTGCGGCCTGTGCGGCACCGCTGCCGTTATCTCCCCGGTTGGCGAGATCGACAACAAGGTTTACGGCGCCGACGAGACCGTGACCTTCCCGGCTGGCTACACCGAGATCGGCCCTGTGATGAAGAAGCTCCGCGAGACCCTGACTGGCATCCAGTCCGGTGCTGTCGAGGATAAGCACAACTGGGTTTACACCGTCGCGTAAGCTGTCTTAGCTGTCCGGCCCGAGGGCGACCTTCCTTTCCGGCGCGTCCTCGGACATGAAAGAACCTCCGCTGCGCACTTCGTGCGGCGGAGGTTCTTTCGTCCTGCGGAGTGCGCCGGAAAGGAAGGTCGCCCTTTTGTTTTGCTTCGCGCCATGTGGGGGCGGTGGCGACGTGCATTTTTGCGAGTATTCTGCAATCGAAGGCCCCTGCATACCGGCTTCGGGCAAAAAATCGGGAGTTCTCGATGTTTTCTACGAATGATGGGCGGGGTTATGGGCTGACAGCGTTTGATTTGCAGGGATATTTGCGGTCTTTGGCATTTATCGGGGCGCCCGAAGCTCTTGGTTATGTTGAATACTCCTAAAAATGCACGGCGCTTAGAGGGGGACCTTTGCGAAAAGGGAAACCGCCCCGTCGAAGTATGCATTCGACGGGGCGGTTTATGCATTTGGCTGATTAAGGATGCGCTGTCAAACTACTAGAACTTGACGGTCGGGGCCTGGCGGGCTGCTTCGGCGGCCTCGAAGCCCTGGCGCTCCTTAAACTGGAAGATGCCGGCAAAGATGACAGCCGGGAACGTCTGGATGGCGTTGTTGTAGCTGAGCACGCAGTCGTTGTAGCTCTGGCGTGCATAGCTAATCTTGTTCTCGGTATCCTCGAGCGATGCCTGCAGCTGCGTAAAGTTGGTGTTTGCCTTAAGATCGGGATAGGCCTCGGCTACGGCGAAGAGCTGGCGCAGCGCACCGGTCAGCACGTCGTCGGCTTCCATCTTGGCCTCGGGCGTGGTGGCCTTGACGGCGGTGTTACGCGCGCTGATCACGGCGGAGAGCGTCTCCTGCTCGTGCTTGGCGTAGCCCTTGACGGTTTCGACCAGGTTGGGGATCAGGTCGTTACGGCGCTGCAGCTGCGTATCGATGTTCTGCCAGGCGTTATCGATGCGGTTACGCTTGGTGACCATGTTGTTGTAGATGCCGGCGATGGCGCAGACAATCACAATGACAACAACGATGCCGATGATGACGGTAATCATGATGTCTCCGTTTCGAATGGCCGCGGCGGCATGCGCCAGCTGCCGTTGGTATAACGCTACTAGTATACCCGCAACGTTTTACCGTGCCGAACTTTCCGGTAAGCGTTGTGTTTTCGGCGGGGTCGGCACCGGGACAAAGCGCGCGAGGTACAGGTGTAAGATATGCGACAGATTGACGAGTGTTGTCTTTGCCCTGAGGATGGCGATACCAGTGGACCTTCGCATTAAGAAAACCTACCGCGCCCTTTTCGATGCCTTCACCGAGCTTCTCGAGGAGCATCGTTTTGAGGACCTGACGGTTGCCATGCTGTGCGACCGCGCCATGATTCGCCGCACGACGTTCTACAAGCACTTTCGCGACAAGAACGATTACTTTGCCTTTTATATCGATGAGCTCATGTCGGGCTTGCCGCAAAAACAGCCCGATGAGGCCGGCGCAGTGTCTGCCGAGGACGTGCGCGCGCTTCGGCACGCGATTTTGGACGATGCCATGGATTTGATTCTGACGCACGAGCGGCTCATGGATAACATTTTGGCAAGCAGCATGTCGGGCATGTTGACCAACGTTATTTGCGACCGCATTGCCCGCTCCATCCGCGAGCGTGTGATGAACGTGCTTGCCGAGGATGCCCTGGCCCCCGTGTCACTCGAGACGACGTCCGAGTTTGTCGCCGGCGGTATTATTCGTCTTTTCACGATATGGTGGGAATCGGGCCACGATCTTGAGCGTCGACCTGAGATAGCCGACGTGGTCGATGCACTGTTTGAGCGGACCATGACACCGGTGAATCACTAAGGTGGCGGAGAGAGGGGGATTCGAACCCCCGGAACGCTCTCGCGCTCAACGGTTTTCAAGACCGCCGCATTCAACCGCTCTGCCATCTCTCCGTGAGTCGTAATGATAGCATCGTTTTGAATTTGCAACAGGGAAGGCGAACGATGACGATCACCGAAATCGACGAGAAGTTCATGCGCGAGGCACTGGCCGAGGCGCGCGCCGCCGCGGCGGTGGGCGAGGTGCCCATCGGAGCCGTAGTGGTGCGCGCGGGCGAGATTGTCGCGCGGGCGCACAATCGGCGCGAGCTCGACCAGGATCCTTCGGCTCATGCCGAGTTCGCGGCCCTGTGCGCTGCCTCTCGGTCGCTCGGTCGTTGGCGCCTTTCCGATTGCACGGTCTACGTGACGCTCGAGCCATGCTGCATGTGTGCGGGGCTTATGGTTAACGCGCGCGTGGGGCGCTGCGTGTATGGCGCGGCTGATGCCAAGGCGGGCGCGCTGGGATCCCTGTATGACCTCAATGCCGACTCGCGCCTGAATCATCGGTTCAATGTGACCGCCGGCGTACTGGCGGATGAATGCCGCGAGCTGCTGAGTAGCTATTTTGGCGGTCTGCGCGGAGCGGGCGGCGCTGATTGCGGTTGTGGGGCCGATCTTGAAGCACACGCCGCTCACGCCGCAGCGCTTACAGGTGCCAGTGAGGATGCTGGCACGGCGGTTGACTTTGGTGCCGCATGCCGTCGGCCCCGCCGTGTGCTGCTGGCGATCGACTCCTTTAAAGGCAGCGTTTCGAGTGCACAGGCGGAGGAGGCCGTTGCCGAAGGCATGCGCCGTGTGTGGCCCGATGCCGAGTTGAACGCTTTGCCGCTGGCAGATGGTGGCGAGGGGACGCTCGACGCCATTGCCGCGTGCGGTGGCGAGCTTGTGACCTGCGAGGTTGCAGGCCCCTTGGGCGACCGCGTGTCTGCCCGGATGCTGGTGGACGGCGAGCGCGAGTCGGCTGTAATTGAGATGGCCGAGGCGGCGGGTATTGGGTATTCGCCCTGCACGGAATCGGCGGCGCTTGCGGCTTCGACCTATGGCGTGGGTGAGCTGATGCTCCGTGCGGTCCGTGCCGGGGCAAAGACTATCTATATTGGTTTGGGCGGCAGTGCCACCAACGACGGCGGCGCCGGCATGCTGCAGGCGCTGGGCGCGCGTGTGGTCGATGATCAGGACTGCGATGTCGCCCCCGGTCTTGCGGGCCTTGAACACGTGTCGAGTATCGATTTGACGTCAGCGCTTCGTGCACTGAGCGGCGCTCGCACCGTTGTGCTCTCCGATGTCGAGAATCCGCTCGTAGGGCGTCGCGGCGCGCTTGCGGCGTTCGGCGGACAGAAGGGTCTGCCGGCGGATGATGCCGAGGCCCTGGGCAAGTACGACAGTTGGATGGTCGGCTACGGCCGCCTACTCGATGCGGCGATTGTCGAGGCGCGTGAGCAGGGGCTATTGCGTGTGCCCGAGGGTGTACGGACATTTGGCTCGGTGCTCGGCGTGCCCGGCGCGGGTGCTGCCGGTGGCTTGGGCGCGGCGTTGCTGGCGCTCGGGGCGGAGCTACGCTCGGGTGTGGAGACGGTGCTCGATCTGATTGGGTTTGACGAGCTCGTGCGCGATGCCGACCTGGTCATAACAGGCGAGGGCAATATGGACGAGCAGTCCGCCGCTGGAAAGGCGCCGGTGGGCGTGGCTCGCCGCGCCAAGCGATATGGCAAACCGGTGGTCGCCGTCGTGGGCGGCCGTGCTGACAACCTGAACGCGGTATATGAGCAAGGTATCGACTTGGTACTGCCGATCTGCCGCAAGCCCATGCCTCTCGACCAGGCGCTCAATCCTCAGGAAGCCACAACCAACCTCATCTTCGCCGGTGAGTCAGCCGCCCAAGCCTACGACCTCGCTCGCCTCTAAAACTCATCCCCTCGATAAGTTGCGGTGAAATACGGAGTGTTTTTGCCTTTAAGGTGCCAATTCAGTCCGTATTCCACCGCAACTTCGAGAATGTCCATTCGAGGTTGGCTGCCTTGTGCCTTGGGTCGGACCGCCTGCCACGAAACGTGGCCATCTACTACGTTAAACCGGCCACTCTCGACCATCCCGGAATTTACAAAAACAAAACAGCAGGTAGAAAGCTTGCCGATTTTCGAAAAAGTCGGCTATGGTCGACCCCTGTGGCCTAAACGTAGTAGATGGGCCCTTTCTGCGGTGCGGCACCAAGCCGGTCATTTTGGGATGGGACTATTTTGACTACTCATTGGCTGCTCTGGCAATCGGGCTGCAAAAGTAGTCAAAAAGGTTGATTTCCGATCTCAGCCGAACACATTGAGCAAATGGGCCGTTCCCGCAGTT
>CABUQK010000105.1 GCA_902493615.1 uncultured Collinsella sp. | reverse complement strand
GTATCCTTGCCCAGGCCCGAATCGTGCAGGATGTCCTGAATGTCCATCAGGCGGCACGGGCTCGAGTTGATGAGGTACTCGCTTTCGCCCGAGCGGTACATGCGACGGGTAATGGCGACCTCGTCAAAGTCGACGGGCAGCATATGGTCCGAGTTATCGAGCACCAGCGTGACCTCGGCGACACCCACCGGCTTGCGCGCCGACGAGCCCGAGAAGATAACGTCCTCCATGGCCTGGCCGCGCAGCTGCTTGGCACTCTGCTCGCCCAGGACCCACAGAATCGAGTCGGAGATGTTCGATTTTCCCGAGCCGTTGGGACCGACGATGACGGTCAGGCCCGGCTCAAATGACATATGGGCGCGGTCGGCAAACGACTTGAACCCTTTGAGCGTGAGGGACTTGAGATACACGGTTCCTCGCTTAAACAGGCTTCTTGTTAAGAATCACGCCGTTGGTGGTGTAGCCCATGCGGTCGAGCGCCTCGAGAGCAGCGGCCCCCTCGGCCTCCTTCTTGGAGGAACCGGTGCCGCGGCCCTGGCGAATACCGTCGATGAGCACCACAGCGGTAAAGGTGGGCGCATGCGCGGGGCCCTCGGAGCCGACCAGCTTATACGCGGGAGGCTCGTGGCCGTCTGCCTGCACGCACTCCTGCAAGAACGACTTGGGGTTCGCGGGGTGCTCGGCACGCTCGGTGGCCAGGTGCGGCTTAAGCGTACGGTGGATGAACTCCGCCGCCGCATCCCAACCGGCATCCAAATACAACGCGCCCACGAGCGACTCGTAAACGTTCTCAAGCGCCGAGTGCAGGCCGCGCGCGCCGGTACCGGTCTCGGAGGCGCCAAAGATGATGATGTCGTCGATACCCAGCTCGTGCGACACCTCGGACAGCGTGGCGCCCGAGACAAGGGACACCTTCAGGCGCGTGAGCTTGCCCTCGTCAAACTCGGGATAGGACTCAAAGAGCGAACGGGCCACCACGGCGCCCAAAATGGAATCGCCCAAAAATTCAAGGCGCTCATAGCTGGCAGAGACCGGCAGGCCCTCGACGGCCGAGGGATGCGTGAGCGCCGCGCGCAGCAGCACCTTGTTATTGAACTCATGGCCCAGAATCTCCTGGGCGCGCGTGAGTCGTTCAGACAAAGCCAAGACTTAGGCCTCCTTGGCGTTTTCGATCGCGTCGACGGCGTCGGCGACAGAGTTGAGCGACAGCAGAGTCTCGTCATCGATCTCGAGGCTAAACTCGTCCTCGATAGCCGTCACCAGCTGCAGGCGCTCGAGCGAGTTGGCATCGAGGTCGTCAAAGGTGGTCTCATCGCTAATTTCGGCAACATCGACGCCCAGAACGTCAGCAGCGACCTCGGCGATCTTGTCGAAGATTTCGGAGCGATCCATAGCGCTTCCTCTCATAGTGCATGAATACCAAAAGAATGGTACCGCCCGGGCGGTACCAAGACACGGTTCTGATTCTACCCCACGACGTGCGCCGCGAAGCACATAACAGCGCTCTAACTCGCTCTTATAAAACGATACCGTCCATGGAGTTGGCGACATTCTCGACCAGCCCGGCGCGCACGGCTTCGGCCGCCGCGAGCGTACCGTTTTTAACAGCCTCGACCGAGGTGGCGCCATGGCCGATCAGGACCACGCCGCGCAAGCCCAAAAGAATCGCGCCGCCCTTGGCGTCGCCCGAAAGCTTGGCCTTTATCTCGCGCATCTGCTTTTTAATCAGCAGCGCGGCGATCTTAGTGCCGAGCGAGGCCATAAAGGCGCCCTTGAGCTCCTGCAGCAAAAACTTGGCAGCGCCCTCGGTGGCCTTGAGCGCAATATTGCCCGACATACCATCGGCAACGACGACATCGAAGTTACCTGAGGTGATGTCCGTTCCCTCGCAGTTACCAACAAAGCCGGGAACGGCAGCCTTCATAGCAGGGAAACAGGCCTTGGTAAAGTTGGAACCCTTCTCGTCCTCGGTGCCGTTAGCAAGCAGGCCCACGCGGGGATGCTCGATGCCCAGGACGACGCGGGCATAGGCGCTACCCATCTGGGCAAAACGCACCATGTCATCGACCTCGACATCGGGGTTGGCGCCCATATCGCACAGCACCGTCAGACCGCCGGCGCGATTGGGCAGCGCATTGGTCAGACAGGGGCGCACCGGCTGCTTCTTGCCTTCGGCCTGATACCTAAACGGCGTCACGTAGGCGGTGGCAGCGGCGGTCATGGCGCCGGTGGAGCCGGCGGAGAAAAACGCGTCCGCGTTGCCCTTTTTGATGGCGCGACACGACAGCACGATCGACGATTTGCGTTTGGTCATCACGGCGCGAATGGGATCGTCATCCATGGCGATAACGTCGGGTGCCTCCAGGGCCTCAACACGTGCATGGGAAGCGGCAAAGGGATTGACGATTTCGGCGGGGCCAGCTGCCAAGACCTCGATATCGGGATCGGCGGCAAGTGCAGCCTCGATACCATCGAGAACAACCTGAGGTTTCTCGTCTCCGCCCACAACGTCTACACAAACGCGAACGTTACTCATATACATGCTCCTTATACAAAAATGGCCGACTCATTGAGCCGGCCACTGTGGTTCCATTTGGAACGGCATCGCATCCAGAGTATACCGTTACTCGGTAACGATAACCTCGCGGTCCTTGTAGAAACCGCAGCTGGGGCACACGTGGTGCGGAAGCTTGACAGCGCCGCAACGGGGGCACGTGGACTGAGCCGCAGCCGAGATCTTCATGTTGGCGGAACGACGGGTGTGAGTACGGATACGACCCTGCTTTTGTTTAGGTACGGGCATAGTGACCTTCCTTATGAACTATCCAGTGTGGCGATTACGCGCAAGTAGCGATACTACCACAGTTTTACTCATCAAGCTTGAGATTCTTCAATGCTGCAAATGGATTTTCCGTGGCAGCGGCCCATTCTGCCTCTGCCTGGGCAGCGCAATCGCATTGCTCGACGTTGAGATTGCAGCCGCAAGTGGGGCACAGACCGCGGCAATCGGGCTTGCAGAGCACCACAAACGGCGTGTCCATAACGACCGCGTCATTGATGGGCTCACCCAGATCGATGATGCGGTCCTCACTCAGAAGCTCATAGCCGTCCTCGTAGGCCTCGGGATCCTCGGGCACCTCAAAGAGATAAAACTCCTCGATCTCGCCGGCGATATCAAACGAGGCGGACTCCAGGCAACGGTCGCACTCGCCGGTGGCGTGCGCGCGAACCATGCCCGTGAGCAAGACACCGGTACCGGCATTGGTAAAGACAACGTCGTAGTCGATGCCGTCCTGTAGCTGGTACTCCTTCTCGCCCACCGTGTAGGTGGCGACATCGACCTTACCGGTCAGCGGATACGAATCTCCAGGAAACTCGAGCTGCTCGGAAAGATCGACGGTAACGCTCGGGAACTCAGCCATTACCACTGACCATTCTGCTGGGCGGCACCCTCGTTGAGCTGCTGACGGCAACGGGTAACGGTGCCGGTCAGGCTCTTGAGGTTCTCCTCCAGGTGCGTAAAGACCTGCTCTGCGTAGTCCTCGGCAGCATAACGCGTCTCGCGCTCGTACTGCTGGGCACGATCGCGGATGTCGTCGGCCTGCTGCTGCGCAAGGCGGACGATCTCCTGCTCACCGGCAATGGTGAGGGCCTGCTGCTGAGCGTCGGCGATGATGTAATCGGCCTGAGCGGCGGCGGAAGCCATAAGCTCCTCGCGCTCCTTAAGGATACGGCGGGACTTCTGCCACTCCTCGGGATAGCTCATGCGGATCTCGTCGAGGATGTTGAAGAACACGTCGGCGTCGATGACCTTGAACTGAGCGTTCTTGCCGAAAGGCGGCTTGGCTTCCTCGATCAGCCCTTCGAGCTCATCGACCAAGCTGACGATCCTATCGCCAGGAAAATTCTCGCCCGGCATCCGGTCTCCTTTCATAGGTAACATATCATCGTGCTAGTTTACCACATGCCACCAGGCAATAAGAAACGTCACGAAAAGCGATGTTTGAGCGCTTCGACAACGTTGGACGGGACAAACGTCGATACATCGCTGCCGAGCGAGGCGATCTGGCGAACAACCGAGCTCGAGATATAGCCGTACTGCGGCGCACTCATGACAAAGATGGACTCCAGCTCGCTATCAAGGCGATAGTTAAGGTCGGCCTGCTGCAGCTCATACTCAAAGTCGGTCATGGCGCGCAGGCCCTTGACCACGGCCCCCGCCCCCTGCTCACGAGCGAAGTCGACCAAGAGGCCGGTAAAGGGCAGGACCTCAACGCCGTCGATATCACCGAGCGCCACGCGCTCATCGAGCGTAAACGTGGTGCCCACACCGTTTTTACCCTGCGACTCGGCAACAGCGACGATCACGCTGGGAAAGATGCGGCGGGCGCGGCGGATCACATCGATATGGCCAAACGTGATGGGATCGAAGGTGCCCGGGACGATTACGCGGTTAATGGTGTCACTCATGGGCATCCTCCGTGGGTGCGTCGCTATCGTTGCCATCATCCTCGCCATTGCCAACCCAGCGCAGCAAGTCAACCGAGGTTATGCCGTAGCGCTTCTCGCGCACGGTCTCAAAGCCGGCCGGGTGAGCGCCCGTATCGGCCGTGGCGTGCTCAAAGAGCGCGTAGGCGCCCTGTGCCAGCAAGCCTTGCTGAGCTAGGTTCTGTAGCAGCTCCTCGACCGGCTCGGCGCCAAAAGCATAGGGCGGGTCGAGCAGGACCAGGTCAAAGGGACCGCCCGGCATGCGGCCGCGCGAGGCGCTTGCCAGCACGTCACCCGTCACCACGCGCCAACGCGCACGGTCACGGCAGAGCGACTCGATATTCTTGGTAATCAGACGAGCAGCGTTGCGATCGATCTCGAACGTGGTGAGCGAGCGGGCACCGCGCGAGAGCATCTCAATGCCCAAGGCGCCGGAGCCGCCAAAGGCATCCAGCACGCGGACCTCGTCCAGATCGAAGTCGAATGCCGACATGACCATAGATGCGCACGCCTCGCGCACGCGATCAGTCGTGGGGCGGGTGACATCGCGACCACGGGGCTCCTCGATCTTACGACCGCGCCATTCGCCGCCGATGATTCTCATCCTCCGCTGACCTCCTTAAAGATGTGTCGATACCGCATGGCGACCGCATCGCGCAGAGGGCGCGTCGCCACGGAGTCAAGGTTGCAAGCATACCGCAAGAGCTCGACCGCGTCCAAATGAGCCCACTCGATCAATTCCTCGTCGGCATCGAGGTCAACAAAGCGCAAGGTCACGCCGCCATGCTGGCGGTAACCCAGGATTTCACCCTCGTGGCGCAGACGCAGGTCCATCTGGGCGAGCGTAAAGCCGTCCGAGGTCTTCTCGAGCGACTGGAGGCGATCTTGAGCCGCCGACGCACCGCCGTTGCCCTTGGAGTGTGTCATGACCAGGCACGTACCCGACACGCTGCCGCGGCCTACGCGCCCGCGCAACTGATGCAGGGCCGCCAAACCAAAGCGCTCGCCGTTCTCGATGACCATGACGGTGGCGTTGGGCACGTCAACGCCCACCTCGACCACCGTGGTCGAGACGAGCACATCGATCTCGCCACGCTTAAAGGCATCGATGACCCGGTCCTTCTCCCCCGCCGGCATGCGGCCATGAAGACGCTCGATGGTAAGCCCCGGTAATGCCAGGCGAAGGCGATCGAGCTCGGTCGCCGTGTCGTGCAACGGTACGGGCACGGTCACGCGGCCTTCGTCGTCACGAGCGATGCCGGGTACGTCTTCGAGCTCATCGGCAGAATCGCTCGGCTCCACGAGCGGACAGATCACGTAGGCTTGCTGCCCCTTTTCGTGCGCCTCTCGAACGGCGCCATAGGCCAGGTCGCGACTCGACTCGGTGAGGACGCGCGTCGTCACGCCGGCACCCGGAACGGGACGATGGAGGATGATGCTCGTATCCAGGTCGCCGTACACCGAAAGCGCCAGCGTGCGCGGGATCGGCGTGGCAGTCATGACCAGCAAGTCGGCACCCGGGCCTTTTGCGCGTAGGGCATTACGCTGGCCCACACCAAAGCGGTGCTGCTCGTCGATCACCACAAGCGACAAATGCTTGAACGTGACGTTCTCCGAAAGCACCGCATGGGTACCAAAGAGCACGTCGAGCTCGCCAGACTGGAGCCGTGCATGAATCTGTTCACGCTCGGCTGCCGGCGTGGCGCCCGTCAGGAGCGCCCAGGTCATACCAGCCTGCGAGAGCAGAGGGCCGGTCTTATCGGCATATTGACGCGCCAGCACGCCCGTGGGCGCCATAACGCAGGCCTGAGTGCCGCTATCGGCCGCGACCGCCAGTGCGCAGGCGGCAACGGCGGTCTTACCGGTACCGACGTCGCCCAGCAGCAGACGGTTCATCACGCGACCGCCATCGCACATGTCATGCAGGATGTCTTGAAATGCAGCCTCCTGCTCATCGCTCAGCGAAAACGGCAGGGCCTGTTTAAGCGCAGCCAAATGCTCGCCCACGTCATGCGCATAAGGCACCACGTCGACCATACCGCCATCGTTGCGCAGACGCAGCGCGAGCTGCAAGCAGAGACACTCCTCGTAGGCAAGACGCCGACGCGCGATGTCGCGCTCGGCCATGCTCGAGGGAAAGTGGATCGAGCGCAGCGCACGGGCATTGCTCATGAGCTTCCGCTTTGCACGCAGCGGTGCGGGAATGGGATCAAACGGATTGGCAGCCACTTCGAGCGCACCGCTCACGATACGGCGCATCCATGCCTGACTCACGCCGTCACTTACGTAGTGGACTGGCAAAATGGTACCTGCGGCGCGACCGTCCTCGAGCTTTTCAATGTGGGGCGAGGCCATCTGC
>CABUQK010000104.1 GCA_902493615.1 uncultured Collinsella sp. | reverse complement strand
TCTCGATCGCCGACCTCAACGCCCGCATGGATGCCAACCGCGCGCGCAGCCGCCGCAAGGTTGACATCACGCAGATCACCTTCCCGTTTAAGCCGGGCGACTACGTGGTGCACGCTACCCACGGCATCGCGCTCTTTAGCGAGATCGCGCGCCAGGAAGTGGGCGGCAAGGAGCGCGACTACTTTTTGCTGGAATATGCCGACGGCGACAAGCTCTACGTGCCGCTCGAGCAGGTCGATCGCATCACACGCTATGTTGGCCCCGACGGCGACAAGCCGCGCCTGACCAGGCTCAATACCGCCGACTGGACGCGTGCCACCAACAAGGCGCGCAAGAACGCCAAAAAGCTGGCGTTTGATCTGGTCGACCTGTATACGCGCCGCTCGTCGATTACCGGTATCGTCTGTCCGCCCGACACGCCCGAGCAGATTGAGATGGAGGAGAGCTTCCCCTACGACGAGACGCGCGACCAGCTGGAGGCCATCGCCGACATTAAGGCCGACATGGAGGCGCCCAAGCCCATGGACCGCCTGCTGTGCGGCGACGTGGGCTTCGGCAAGACCGAGGTTGCCCTGCGCGCGGCGTTTAAGTGCGTGGACTCCGGCCGCCAGGTCATGGTGCTCTGCCCCACGACCATTCTTGCCCAGCAACACTACGAGACGTTCTTTGAGCGCTTTGCTCCGTTTGGCCTCGAGGTTGAGGTGCTCAGCCGCTTCCGCACGCCGGCGCAGCAGAAGCGCGCGCTCAAGGCATTTGCCGAGGGCACGATCGATGTGCTCATCGGCACGCACCGCCTGCTTTCGGCCGATGTGAACCCCAAGAACCTGGGCCTGGTGATTATCGACGAGGAACAGCGCTTTGGCGTGCAGCACAAGGAGCAGCTCAAGAACCTGCGCGAGCAGATCGACGTGCTCACGCTTTCGGCAACGCCCATTCCGCGTACCATGCAGATGGCCACGAGTGGCGTGCGCGACATGAGCCTGATCACGACGCCGCCGACCGGGCGTCGTCCCGTGATCGTGCACGTGGGGGAGTACGACCCCGATGTGGTGAGCGCGGCGACTCGCCTGGAGGTGGGCCGCGGCGGTCAGGTGTATTACGTGTCCAACCGCGTCAAGACCATCGATGACGCCGTGGCGCGCGTGCACGAGGCCGCGCCCGAGGCGCGCGTGGGCGTGGCGCACGGCAAGATGAGCCCGCGCGAGGTCGAGGACGTGATGATCGAGTTCGCGACCAAGAAGATTGACGTGCTCGTCGCCACGACCATCGTGGAGAGCGGCATCGACAACGCGACCGCCAACACGCTCATCATCGAGGACTCGCAGCGCCTGGGTCTGGCACAGCTCTACCAGCTCAAGGGCCGTGTGGGCCGTTCTGCCACGCAGGCCTACGCGTACTTTATGTTCCCGGGCGAGCTGCCGCTCACCGAGGAGGCGACGGCGCGCCTGACCGCACTTTCCGAGTTCCAGGACCTGGGCAGCGGCATGCGCATCGCCATGCGCGACCTGGAGATTCGCGGCGCCGGCTCGCTTATGGGAGCCGAGCAGCACGGCAACCTGTCGAGCGTGGGCTTTGACCTGTTTACGCAGATGCTGGGCCAGGCCGTGGCCGAGGCGCGCGGCGATGACGACGCCGGCGTGGAGGCGGCGAGCGTGGGTATTAACCTGCCGGCCGACTACTTCTTGTCCGAGGAGTACCTGTCGGCGGTGGATCAGCGCGTGCTCGTGTACCGCAAGCTCGCAGCGGCCGAGGACTTGGAGAGCATCGATGAGGTGCAGGAGGAGACCGAAGCCGCGCATGGCGAGCTGCCGTTGGCGGGACTCAACCTGTTCAATCGCGCGCGCATCCGCATTCGCGGCGAGCGTCTGGGGCTCGAGAGCGTCACGCTCAGTGGCGGCCGCATCACGTTTTTGGGCGTCGACGTGCCCAAGAAGGTGGCCTTTGAGCTTAAGAACCGGTACGGCGCGGTGAACTTCCCTAAGAGCCGCAAGCTGTCGGTGCCCTACAAGGCGGGCGCCGGCGCGGGCAGCGGCCTGGGTCGCGGCCTCGACGCCAACGACGGCACCGGCCCCGTGGCCGCGGCACTCATGCTGCTGCAACAGCTGGGTGCGAGCGACGACGACTAACGGGTCGACGCTGCAAACGCCCCATTTGGGCACTCTGGCTCCATCGAAAGGAAAGCATGTTCGGATACATCTATAAGAAAGATGTCGCCATTATCGCGGTTGTCCTGTGTCTTTGTCTGGGCGTGGGCAGTTTCTTCGATTATCAGATCTCGAGCGCGCTGTTCAATATCGGCAGCATGTACGGTCGCTTTGTCGAGGCGGCCGGTGAGCTGCCGTTCGAGCTGACGGCGAGCATCGCGGGCGTTATGCTCGTGCGCGCGGTGCGTCCCGACTCCAGGGAGAGCAAATGGCTCGCCGTGCTCGGCATCCTCGTCAACGTTGGCCTGGCCGGCTACGAGATCGTCTCGTCCCTGAAGGTTGGCGGTAAACTCATTGCCGTTCAGCTGGTGCTGACATTTGTGCTGGTCATCGCCGCCAACCTTATCGTCTATCGCCTCACGCGCACGACCGAGCCCGACGAGCTCACGCGCTGGGCGTTGATGGTGCTTGCCGTGTGGGTCGCTCAGGCCATTATCCTCAACGTGATTGTCAAACCGCTGTGGTCGCGCCCTCGCATGCGCGTGATCGAGGTGACGCAGGGTCTCGAGTTTCAGCCGTGGTGGGTGATCGGCAACCCCGACAAGTGGACTTATATCGCCACCGGTGTAATCAAGGACGGCTTTAAGTCGTTTGCGAGTGGGCACACGGCGCACGCGGCGATCGGTCTTATGCTCGCCGGGCTTCCCGCGGCGGCCTTTAAGGAAAAACCGTCGCGCCGCCGCGTGGTCTTTTGGACGGCGGCTGTGGTCGCGGCGCTCGTCGCCTTTGGCCGTATCGTGATCGGGGCGCACTTTTTGAGTGACGTAAGCTGCGGCTTTGCCCTGGTGCTGGCGCTTGAGTGCCTTGCCGCGCGCATTGCCTATCTCAACGGCGTACAATAGCTCCGTTTGAATCATCTGACCGATACCCGGTAAGAGAGGATTGCCATGCTCGCGTTTAACAACGACTATTCCCACGGTGCACATCCGGCAGTGCTGCAGGCGCTCGTCGATACCAACATGGAGCCGCAGCCCGGCTACGGTACCGATGCGCACACCGAGCGTGCCAAGCAACTTATTCGCGAGGCCTGTCAGGCGCCTGACGCCGACGTGTTTTTCCTGGTGGGCGGCACGCAGGCTAACGCCACGGTGATCGACATGCTGCTCGCGCCGTACGAGGGCGTCGTTGCTGCCGAGACCGGCCACGTCGCCTGCCACGAGGCGGGCGCCATTGAGTTTGGCGGCCACAAGGTGCTCACCATCCCCGGCTACGAGGGCAAGATGCACGCCGAGGACCTCGAGAACTATATCCAGGTGTTCTACGAAAACGAGAGCTACGAGCACACGGTGTTCCCGGGTGCCGTGTACGTGAGCCTATCGACCGAGTACGGCACGCTGTACTCCAAGGCCGAGCTCGCGGCGATTCACGCAGTGTGCCAGAAGCGCGAGATTCCGCTGTTTGTGGATGGCGCCCGCCTGGCCTATGCGCTGGCGGCCGATGAGTGCGACATTACCCTGCCCGAGCTGGCGCAGCTGTGCGACGTGTTCTACATCGGCGGCACCAAGTGCGGCGCGCTCTGCGGCGAGGCCGTGGTGTTCTGCGGCATGCACGCCCCGGCGCACCCCATTCCGCGCATTAAGCAGCACGGCGCGCTGCTTGCCAAGGGCCGCCTGACGGGCGTGCAGTTTGAGGCGCTCTTTACCGATGGCCTGTATTTTGAGATTGGTCGCCAGGCGATTGAGACCGCTCAGGCGCTGCGCCGCGTGCTGCACGAGCACGGCTACCAGTTCTTCTTGGAGACGCCGACCAACCAGCAGTTCGTGATTCTGTCCAACGAGGACATGGCCCGCATTCGCGAGCATGCGGCGATCGAGTACTGGGAAAAGTATGACGATACCCACACGGTGGTGCGTTTTTGCACCAGCTGGGCCACGACGCAGGAGGATATCGACGCGTTGGCGGCTGTCCTGTAGCCTGATGTAATGACGAGAGGCCGCCTTGCGCTGGGTTTGGCGCAAGGCGGCCTTTATTTTTGAGGGGGAGGGGCTGTATGCCCGAGATGTCCGAGCCGACGATTCGCCTGGCGACGCCCGATGACGCGCCGGCGTTGCTTGCCATCTATGAGCCGTATGTGCGCCAGACGGCGATTACCTGCGAATACGAGGTGCCGAGCGTTGAGGAGTTCGCCGGGCGCATCGAGCGTACGCTCAGGCGCTATCCGTATTTGGTGATGGAACTCCGCGGACGTCCGGTGGGCTATGCCTATGTGAGCCCGCTCAACAGCCGAGAGGCATACGACTGGTCGGTCGAGACATCGATTTACTTGGCGCGTGATGTGCGCCACGGTGGGCTGGGCCGCAAGCTGCATGACGCGCTCAAGCAATGCCTGGTCTCGATGGGCATCACCAACATGTGCGCCCTCATCGCCGTGCCGCACGACAAGGACGACGAGTACCTGACGCACAACAGCCAGGACTTCCATGCCCATATGGGATATCGCCTGGTGGGTGTCTTCGACCGCTGCGCCCAAAAGTTCGGTCGCTGGTACGACATGTGTTGGATGGAGCTGGTCCTAGCCGAGCGCACACCTAACCAACCCAAACCAACCTGGTTCCCCGACCTCCCCAAACCTACCATTTAGGGACAGGTTTATTTTGGCAGGTTAGCCGATTGGCTCGGTGTATTTGGCGCGGTCGGTGCGTTGGATGCGCTTAGAGACATGGAGCGGTCGGCCGTCGGTGTCGTAGACGTAGTCGGTGATCAGGATCAGCGCCTGCCCGCGCTCGACGTTGAGCAAAAACGCCTCGTTTTGCGAGGCATAGCACACCTCAAAGGTCTTATGTCCCTGTGCTGGCGCGCGATGGAATTCTTGGCGCAGCGTCGCGTAGAGCGAACCGTTGATATCGCGATCGATGAGCGTCTCGAAGCTTGGCGGCAGGTAGGTGGTCTCCAGGCACAGCGGCACGTCGTCCAGGTAGCGCAGGCGGACAAGTTTGACGAGCTTGCTGCCCACGGCGGCGTCAAAGAACTTAGCTATGCTGCCGGCCGCCTTGGCAAAGCCCGAGTCCACGGTGCGCGTGGTGGGCTTCATGCCCTGACCTTCGACCTGCTTGGTATAGCTCGAAAACACTAGGTTGTTCTCGTGGAGCGCGGGCGTGTCGGCCACAAAGGCGCCACGCCCGCGCTCGGTGCGCACCAGGCCCTCATCAACGAGAACCTTAAGGGCGTGGCGCACGGTGCTGCGCGACAGCCCCGATTCGTCCATGAGCTCCATCTCGGACGGCAGCTTGTCTCCGCGTGCGTAGATGCCGGCGGCGATGCGGTCGCGAAGCGTACCCGCCAAGCGCTCGTATTGGCTCAGTTTCTTTTTAGATGAAGCGTTCATGCGATCAGCCTATATCTAACTTGTATGCTTATCTAAGCAAGCATGTATTCAACACAACAATAAAACCGCTGGTATCGAGCTACCGAAAACCTTACCAGCAAAATTTCTAAGACAAATATAGCATACAACTAGTCGACATAACCAAAACATGTATGTAACTTGTATGCCATCGAGAGCATCAAACGAGAAGAAAGGCTGATGCACGATGACTACTCAGGAACAGGTTAAGGACGTCGTCTCCCAGGTTTTGGCTGACAAGGCAGACAAGGGCGGCATCAAGCGCGTCGTGTGGATTGGCGCCGGCGGATCCAACGGCGGCAACTATCCTGCCCAGTACTTTATGGAGCACGAGGCCACGCAGGTCGTGAGCTCCAGCTACACCAGCAACGAGTTCGTGCACGCCACCCCGGCCTACGTTAACGAGAACACCCTGGCCGTCGTCGTGTCCATGCGCGGCACCAAGGAGACCATCGTTGCCGCCCAGGTCGCCAAGGACCACGGCGCCAGCACCATCGCCATCTATGTTGACGAGTCCGGCCTCACCGAGGTCTGCGACTACAAGATCCAGTACGACAGCCTGGCCGTCGACGAGTCCTGCATGGGTCGCACCAACTCCGCCGTCGTGACCATGATCGCCATGGAGCTCACGCAGCAGACCGAGGGCTATGCCGAGTACGAGACCGCTATGGCCGCGTTTGACTTGGTCGACCCCATCTATCGCAAGGCCGTCGAGTACACCCGTCCGCTCGCTGCCAAGTGGGCCGAGCAGAACGCCGACAAGCCCTGCATCAACGTCATGGCCCAGGGCCCGCTCTTTGGTGCCGCCTACGTCTTTAGCATCTGCAACGTGCAGGAGATGCTGCAGATCGACTCTTGCACCATCAACACCTGCGATTTCTTCCATGGCCCCTTCGAGATCCTGGACAAGCGCACCTCGCTGTTCCAGCTCATCAGCGTCGGCCGCAGCCGCTGCAACGACGAGCGCGGCATCCGCTTCGTCAACCAGTACGGTGGCGAGCGCGTCTATCAGCTCGACGCCAAGGAGCTCGGCCTTAACGACATCAAGGACAGCGTGAGCGAGTACTTCAACCACCTGATCTTTGCCCCGATACTCAACAACGTGTACATGCGCGCGCTCTCTGCCGTCACCCACAAGGACTATATGACGCGCCGCTACATGTGGAAGCTCGACTACTAGGAGTATTAGTTCCGCCGTTCTACCGAACGGCGGACCAGCCGACGCTGCGCGTCCGGCATTTGGCCAATCTGCCGTTCAATTTCAAAGGCGCGACCAAAAGGTCAGCGCCTTTTCATTCAAGACTTTAGTCCGCTGGCCGCGCAGCGGCCAGCTTTAAACCACCCGCTACG
>CABUQK010000103.1 GCA_902493615.1 uncultured Collinsella sp. | reverse complement strand
GTCGCGTTATCGCCTTTGAGGGCGATGGTCACGCCAACGCCACCAAGAAGGTCGCCGAGGTCGAGGCCGAGCTGGGCGACCCCGCCATGGATGAGCTCATCGGCGAGGAGAACCATAAGAACCTAATGGACGATATCGAGCTGCTCGATGGCGCCGGCGACGAGCTCGACTTGGATGCCGTGGCCTGCGGCAAGCTGAGCCCGGCGTTCTTTGGCTCGGCGCTCACCAACTTTGGTGTGGAGCCCTTCCTCAAGGAGTTCCTGCGTCTGACCCCGACGCCGCGCGCCTATACCGATACGCTCACCAGTGAGCCGGTCGATCCTTGCCGCGACGACTTTAGCGGCTTTGTGTTTAAGATTCAGGCCAACATGGACAAGAACCACCGTGACCGCATCGCCTTTGTGCGCATTTGCTCGGGTAAGTTCGAGCGCGGCATGGATGCCTTTCACGTGCAGGGCAACCGCAAGCTTAAACTCGCCACGGGCACGTCGATGATGGCCGACGATCGCGCCATCGTGGACGAGGCGTACGCGGGCGATATCGTGGGCCTCTTCGACCCGGGTATCTTTAGCATCGGCGACACCGTGTGCTCCGGCAAGCGCCACGTGCAGTATCCGCAGATCCCGACGTTTGCCCCCGAGATGTTCGCTCGCATTACGCAGGTCGACACGCTCAAGCGCAAGCAGTTCGTCAAGGGTATGGAGGAGCTTGCCCAGGAGGGCGCCATCCAGATTTTCCGCGAACTGGGTGCCGGCATGGAGAGCGTCATCGTGGGCGTGGTCGGCGTGCTGCAGTTTGAGGTGCTCGAGCGCCGCCTCAAGGCCGAGTACCGTGTTGAGGTTCGTCGCCAGCCGCTGCCCTATACGGACATCCGCTGGATCCAGAACGACCCCGACACTATCGATATCCCGGGCCTTTCGCTCACGCGCGACACGCTGCGTGTCGAGGACATGCGCGGCGGTAAGCTGCTGCTGTTCACGAGCCCGTGGAACGTGGATTGGGCAACCGACCACAACCCCGACCTGATCCTGTCGGAGTTTGGCAACGTAGCCTTTTAACGCATTGGCGCGGTGGTCCTGTGGGGCTGCCGCGCCGTTTGTTTGCCTTATGCCGCGCGAGCGGCTATCATACCCACGTCGTCTCAAGATCGGGACGTCCGAGCAGTTCGGGTCCGATATCCTGCTCGTTAAACCTAAAACCAAAGGAGTACATAATGATCAAGAAGGTCATGGAGGACTACAAGGTCCTGTTGCGGAGCATTCCCGCGGCAACGGTTTCGCTGTTTTTCGTGAGCGTCATCATGATGAACCTGCTGGCCAACAAAGAGCTTATCAGCCTGCCGTATCTGGCACTCGATTGCGGCTTTGTGGTGAGCTGGGTTTCGTTTTTGTGCCAGGACATGATCTGCAAGCGCTTTGGCGCCAAGGCATCCATCAAAATCTCTATCCTCGCACTGGCGGTCAACCTTGCCGTGAGCCTGTGCTTTTGGGCATGCTCGCTCACGCCCGGCATGTGGGGTGCTTACTACGACACGGGTATGATCGAGGTCAACACTGCCCTTAACGCCACCATCGGCGGCACCTGGTACGTGGTGCTGGGCTCTTCGCTGGCAATGCTCGTTTCTGCCGTGGTTAACTCCACGCTCAACCAGTCGCTCGGCCGTATGCTCAAAAAGAATAACTTTGCGAGCTTCGCCTTCCGCTCCTATGTGTCCACGGGTGTTGGCCAGTTTATCGACAACCTGGTCTTCGCCATCGTGGTGAGCCACACGTTCTTCGGCTGGACCTGGGTGCAAGTCCTCATGTGCTCGCTGACGGGCGCTGTCGCCGAGCTGCTGTGCGAGGTCTTCCTGAGCCCCGTGGGCTACAAGGTCGTGCGCGGCTGGGAGCGCGAGAATGTGGGTTCCGAGTACCTCGAGCGCCACGCAACCGCCTAAGGAGCAAGTATGCGGGTTTTGATCACGGGCGCTTCGGGCGGTATTGGAGCCGCGTGCGTGCAGCGCTTTTTGGACGAGGGCCACGAGGTCGTGGGCTTTGATCTTTTGCCGGCGGCGGTCGAACACGAGCGTTACCGCCATCTGATCGTTGATGTCCGCGAGCCGGACTCGTTTCCAGACGATCTTGAACCCCAGGTAATCGTGAACGTTGCCGGTACGCAGGATTCGGCCGACGACATCGCCGCCAACCTGTGTGGCACCATCAACGTGACCGAGCGCTACGCCTTTGTGGGGGAGGGGCTTGCCGCCAAGCCGGCGCCGACTATCAAATCCGTGGTCAATGTGGGATCCGCGAGTGGGCATACGGGATCGGAGTTTCCCGCCTATGCCGCCAGCAAGGGCGGCGTTATCGCCTACACCAAGAACCTTGCAAACCGTCTGGCGCCGCAGGCCATCGCCAACAGTGTGGACCCGGGCGGCGTTATCACGCCGCTCAACCGTTGCGTGATGGAAGACGAACACCTGTGGAGCCAGATTATGGAGCTCACGCCGCTTAGGCGCTGGGCCACTGCCCAAGAGATTGCCGAGTGGATCTACTTTGTGGGCGTGACCAACCGGTTTATGACCGGACAGAGCCTGTTGATCGATGGCGGCGAGGCCGGCCGCACGCAATTTATTTGGCCCGAATAGGAAACGCGCCCGATGGAAAGCCGTCGGGCGCATTTTTGATGTATCGATTTTTAGTCGAGGCAAGTCCAGTTGACGGGGGTCGAGCCGTGCTGTTCGAGTAGCCGATTGGCAGCGGAGAAGGGACGCGACCCCATAAAGGCGGGGAGTTCTGCCGTGGCACGGTTAGCCGAAAGCGGCGAGGGGTGAGTGGAGGCCAGGCAGAACTTGCCGGTTGCCTTGCCCGCGCCAGTCGCGACGAGCTTACCTTCGACCATCTGTTGGGCAAAGCGGCCCCATGCCAAAAAGACTACCGGTTGGGGCAGCTGGCAGCAGCGTTCGATAACGTAGTCGGTGAGCGTACTCCAGCCTAGTTTGGCGTGCGAGTTGGCGGTATGCTCGCGCACGGTGAGCGTAGTGTTGAGGAGCAGGACGCCCTGCTGTGCCCATGGTGTTAGGTCTCCCGTGGCGGGAATGGGGCAACCCAAATCGGCTTTGAGTTCCTTGTAGATGTTGCGCAGGCTCGGCGGCAACTTGGTTTGCGTCGCGGGGACCGAGAACGACAGCCCCATTGCCTGGTTGGGTCCGTGATAGGGGTCTTGACCCAAGATGACAACCTTGACCTGGTCGGCCGGTGTGCAGGCGAGGGCGTTGAGGATGTCGTCTTGTGCCGGGTAGATGGTCTGCTCGGTACGCAAAAGGGCGATGCGCTCGAGCAGCTGGTTCGTGGTGTCACGTACCGGCTGCGGCGCATCGCCCAACCAAGTTGCTATGTTGCGATCGCGGGTTGCGGTGTCCATGGGGCTCCTTTATGGCAGATGCTCTGTTGGCATCTATTGTAAAGGCGCACCGGTTGCCTTTATGCCGCGGCTGTATAAGGAGCGGGGTCTACGAGACGCGCTCGGGCGCTCCTGCCATGCGAGCCTGTCCATGTGCACGGAGGCGCGGAAGCTCGACGGTTGCTACCATGACGCCGGTGAGGATGAGGGCGGCGCCAAAGAAGGCGATGGGGCTCAGGACCTCGCCGACCAGGAAGAACGAGAATACGGCGGAGCAGACCGGCTCGAGCGAGAAGGCGAAGCCGGTGGTCTCGGCGGGCACGTGGGGCTGCACGAGCGTCTGGGTGATAAAGCCATAGGCAGAGCAGATGAGTGCGAGGGCAACGACAACGACGATCTCGCTGGGCGTACTGGGAAGTGTGAAACCGCCAAAGACGCATGCGGCGATGCCCGAGAACAAGCCGCCGAAGCCCAGCTGCCAAACGCCCAGAGCAAGCGGGTTGACATCTTCGACAAAGCGCTTCGCCACAATGATGTGGCCGGCATAGACAAAAGCGGAGAGCAGCATGATGATCGCGCCGGGATTCAGGCTGGTAAAGTCTGCGCCCGAGAGCAACAACATACCGCAGGTGACGATGGCGGTGCCGACGAGCACTTTGCGCTCGGGGGCGCGACGCAGCAGGGCGGCGTTGGCAAACGGCACGATCACGACCGTCAGGCTCTGCAAAAAGCCGGCGGTGGAGGCGGAGGTGAGGCTGGAGCCCAGGCACATGCAGGTGAGCTCGGTTGCCATAATGGCGCCGATGATGGCGGCACGGACCATAAGGTCGCGGTTGATACGCAACGCGTGCTTGTGGAAGAGCAGCAGGCAGACCACAAAGGCGATGATGCAGCGTAGCGCGACGATGCTCGTGGCGTTCATGCTGTCCATACCGATCTTCATGAGGGGATACGAAAAGCCCCATGCGACGGGAACGGAAAATGAGAGCGCGATTGCTTTTTTGCGATCCATGGGACTCCTTTTGTTACAGAACGGTTTCGCAAAAAGGATTCTGCTCCCAGATGTGGATGTAGTAAAGCGAATGTATCTTCAGTATGATTAAGAAATGCTAATGTTGGTGGGAAAAGCCCTGACAAAACGTTTTACAGCTACACCGATGTGGAGGCACGATGGCATCGCGGTATCAGATTGTTTGTATGGTGGTCGATCGCGGCAGTCTTAAGGGCGCGGCGGACGAGCTGGGCTATACGCAAAGTGCGGTGAGCCAGGCCGTCAAGGCACTCGAGCGCGAGCTGGGTACCACGATTATCGAGCGCGGAAAGCAGGGCGTTTCGCTTACGCGCGACGGTAAGCAATATCTGCCGTACCTGCGCCAGATCGTGACTGCCGAGACCGAGCTCGAGGGCAAGCGCCAGGAGCTGCTGGGGCTTTCGTCGACCGATATTCGCATCGCGACGTTTACCAACGTGAGTCGAACCGTGTTGCCGCGCGTGATCCGCGACTTTGGGGCCCTGCACCCGGGGGTACACTTTACCCTTAAGCAGGGCGATTACACGCGCAACGCCCAGTGGGTGCACGATGGCGTGGTTGATTTTTGCTTTACGGCACGCGGTTTTACCGCGGGGCTCGAGAAGCGCGTGGTCTATCACGACGAGTTGGTAGCATTGTTGCCGGCCGCGCATCCGCTGACGGCAAAGGAAAAGGTGACGCTCGCCGATCTGGCGTCCGAGCCGTTTGTGCTGCTGGATGAGGGCGAACAGAGTCTGGTGCTCGATGCATTCGCGGCGCATGGGCTGTCGCCGCATGTGACGAGTGAGGTGACCGACGACTACACCATCATGGCGATGGTCGAGGAGGGCCTAGGCGTGAGTATGCTATATCGCCGTACCGTCGAGGGCATGCGTGCCGATATTCGCGTGCGGCCCATCGTGCATGCCCCCTCGCGCGACGTGGTGGCCGCCTGGCGCAGCTGGGACACCATGCCCATCGCCACGAGGCGCTTTATCGACTATATGAGCTCGCATATTGTCAATTAATGGCTGGTGTGGCGTTGAGTGCGGTGTTTAGCGGGCTGTCGCTTTGGCTTTGGTGGCGCGATAGGTGCGTGCCGGGTGGCAAAGTAGTACCGCCACGACCATAAAGAACGCCGTGGTGCCCAGGCTGATGGGGTAGACCATCATGATGTTCGCAAAGGTGCGGAAGTGCGGGAACACGCAGAACACCCAGTAGAAGCGAATGCCGCAGACACAGATCATGGTGATGAGGGCGGGCATGAGCGAGATGCCAAAGCCGCGCAGGTAGCCGGACATGTTTTCGTAGAACATGCTAAAGGCGTACGCCGGGAAGATCGAACATACGCGGATATAGCCGATCGAGACGATGTTGGGGTCGCTGTTAAAGAGCGACAAAATCTCGCGCCCCAGGCCGACAATAACGATGATCGTGGTGAGTGCAACGATACCGCCTTCGACCAGGCAGACCTTGAGCGTCTTGGTGCAGCGGTCGATCTGGCGGGCACCGTGATTTTGTCCCACAAAGGTGGTGCACGCCTGGCTAAAGCTGTTGAGCAGGTTGTAGCACACGTACTCCAGACTCATGGCGGCGCTCGATGCTGCCATGACCTCGGTGCCCAGGCTGTTGATGGCGGACTGGATGATGATGTTGGCGACGGCAAAGACAGCGCTTTGGATGCCGGCGGGCAGGCCGATCTTGACGATGCGCTTGAGGGCGACGGGGTCGATAGCCAAGTCGCGTGGGGTGACGCGGATGACGGAGTCGGTCTTGAGCAGGCGGATAAAGAGCGTAGCGGCGCTGACGGTGTAGGCGATGGCGGTGGCGATGGCGACGCCCGCGACGCCCCAGTGAAGTACGGGGACAAAGATGAGGTCCAGGCCAATGTTGAGGACGGTGGACACGGCAAGCGCCTGCAGCGGCATGCGGGTGATGCCGACGGAGCGGAAGATTGCGGCTTCAAAGTTGTAGAGCAAGATTGAGGGCATGCTGAGCAAAAAGACGCGTAGGTAGAGCGAAGCGAGCGGCATGGTTTCGGCGGGAACGTTGAGCGCGGCGAGCATGGGCTCGGCAAAGATCTCGCCCAGAGCGATGACGACAAAGCCCACGAGCGCCATTAAAATCGAGGTATGGACGGCGCGTTTGACCATGTTCTGATCGTTGCGGCCGATAGCGTTGGCGATGACCACGTTGGAGCCAAGCGATATGCCAATAAACAGGTTGAGCATAAGACTGGTAAGCGGAACATTGGAGCCGACCGCCGCCATGGCGAGGGTTCCCTGGTCGCCCGAGAAGTTACCGATGATGACCGTGGCGATGAGGTTCGATAGCTGCTCCAAGATGCTCGTGGCGGCCACGGGGAAGGCGAACAGGGGAATATTGCGCCACAGCGAGCCGGTTGTCATGTCAATGTGCTTAGATGCGGTATCAGCCATACGCTCTCAATCTCTAACATGCTCTTTCGTGCTTATTTGCGCAGACGATGATACTCCTAATCGACTAGTCATTGGGTGTTCCTATAGTTTTGTCAACCGTCGGGGCTACTCCCGGTAGG
>CABUQK010000102.1 GCA_902493615.1 uncultured Collinsella sp. | reverse complement strand
CTTCCGTCAAGAAGCGTGAGGACGTCTTCAAGATGGCCGAGGCCAACCGCGCGTTCTCTCACTATCGTTGGTAAGTTAAGGTAAGGAACTAACATGGCTAAGCCTAAGTACAAGCTTTCCGATACCCGTAACATCGGCATCATGGCTCACATCGATGCCGGTAAGACCACCACGACCGAGCGTATTCTTTACTACACCGGTAAGACCCACAAGATCGGTGAGGTCCATGAGGGCGCTGCCACCATGGACTGGATGGTTCAGGAGCAGGAGCGCGGCGTAACCATTACCTCCGCTGCTACCACGTGCTTCTGGAACAAGGACGGTAAGGACTACCGCATCCAGATCATCGACACCCCGGGCCACGTTGACTTCACCGCCGAGGTCGAGCGCTGCCTGCGCGTCCTCGATGGCGCTGTCGCCGTCTTCGACGCCGTTGCCGGCGTTCAGCCCCAGTCTGAGACCGTTTGGCGTCAGGCTTCTACCTTCAACGTCCCCCGCATCGCCTTCATCAACAAGTATGACCGCGTGGGCGCTGACTTCTTCAACGCTATCGAGACCATGAAGGATCGTCTCGACGCCAACGCCGTGGCCGCTCAGGTCCCGATGGGCGCCGAGGACAACTTCTGGGGCGTTATCGACCTGGTCACCATGACTGCATGGGACTTCAAGGCCGACGACAAGGGCATGACCTACCCCGAGCCGATGGACGAGATCCCGGCTGAGTTTGCCGACATCGCTGCCACCAAGCGCGAGGAGCTCCTCGACGCTGCTGCCAGCTTTGACGACGAGCTCATGGAGAAGATCCTCATGGAGGAGGACTTCACCGTCGAGGAGCTCAAGGCTGCTCTGCGCAAGGGTGTTCTGGCCAACGAGCTCAACCTCGTCTTCGTGGGCTCCGCTTACAAGAACAAGGGCGTTCAGGAGCTGCTCGACGCTGTCGTCGACTACCTGCCCAGCCCGCTCGACGTTGAGGCCGTCACCGGTACCGATCCGGACACCGGCGAGGAGATCCAGCGTCATCCTTCCTTCGACGAGCCCTTCTCCGGCCTGGTCTTCAAGATCATGACCGACCCGTTCGTCGGTAAGCTCACCTACGTCCGCGTTTACTCCGGCCGCGCTGAGTCCGGCTCCTACGTTGTCAACGCTTCCAACGGTCAGCGCGAGCGTCTCGGCCGCATCCTCGAGATGAACGCCGCCGAGCGTATCGACCGTGACGACGCCGCTGCCGGCGACATCGTCGCTTGCGTCGGCTTCAAGAACTCCACCACCGGTGACACCCTGTGCGAAGAGGGCAAGGAGATCGTCCTCGAGAAGATCGAGTTCGCTAAGCCCGTTATCGACGTTGCCATCGAGCCCAAGACCAAGGCCGAGCAGGACAAGATGTCCCTGGCTCTGACCAAGCTCGCCGAGGAGGACCCGACCTTCCAGGTGTCCACCAACCACGAGACCGGCCAGACCATCATCGCCGGCATGGGCGAGCTGCACCTCGAGATCATCGTCGACCGTCTGCTCCGTGAGTTCAAGGTTGACGCTAACGTTGGTAAGCCCCAGGTTGCCTACCGCGAGACCGCTGGTCACGACGTCGAGAAGGCTGAGGGCAAGTTCGTCCGTCAGTCCGGCGGTCGCGGTCAGTACGGCCACGCCGTCATCAAGCTCGAGAAGATGGAGGAGGGCTTCGGCTACGAGTTCGTCAACGCTATCGTCGGCGGCGTCGTGCCCAAGGAGTACATCCCGTCCATCGACAAGGGCATCCAGGAGGCCCTGAACACCGGTGTTATCGCCGGCTTCCCGGTCCTCGACGTCAAGGTCACCCTGTTCGACGGTTCTTACCACGAGGTCGACTCCTCCGAGGCCGCCTTCAAGATCGCCGGTTCCATGGCTATCAAGGACGCCCTCAAGAAGTCCGACCCGCAGCTGCTCGAGCCGATCATGGCTGTCGAGGTCGAGACTCCCGAGCAGTACATGGGCGACGTTATGGGCAACCTCTCCGGTCGCCGCGGCAAGATCGAGGGCATGGAGGATCGCAAGAACAGCAAGCTCATCCGTGCCAAGGTGCCGCTGGGCGAGATGTTCGGTTACGCTACCGACCTTCGCTCCCAGACCCAGGGCCGTGCATCCTACACGATGCAGTTCGACTCTTATGAGCCCGCGCCCAAGTCCATCGTGGACGAGGTCATGAGCAAGAACGCCTAAGTTCGAGCTCCCTGTTACGTAATCCGCGAGAACGTCTCTCGCACTCTTTGGAGGTTTAAGTTGGCTACCCAGAAGATCCGCATTCGCCTCAAGGGCTATGATCACGAGGTCGTCGATCAGTCCGCGAAGCTCATCGTCGAGACCGCTCAGAAGACCGGCGCTCGCGTTTCCGGTCCTGTCCCCCTGCCCACCGAGCGCAACCTGTACACGGTTATCCGCTCGCCGCACGTGAACAAGGACTCCCGTGAGCAGTTCGAGATGCGCACCCACAAGCGCCTCATCGACATCCTCGACCCCACCTCGGGCACCGTTGATTCGCTCATGCGTCTCGACCTCCCCGCTGGCGTTGACATCGACATCAAGCTCTAAGCGATACCGCTCATAGCTTACAGAGCCCCGCTGCCATTACGGTAGCGGGGCTCTTTTGTTTTGCATGACGGGTTTGGGCTGCTGGGTAATGCTGCCGAGCGGGTGGCTGCGGCTCCCTATTCGCTCAAGGGGCGCAGCGATGCCTCCTCAAAATGGAAGGATCGCAAGTCGTCTTCTGTCTCGATGCACGCGCGACCAAAGTCATCGACCGTTTGAAAGATGCCACGCGCCAGCTCGTCACCGGCAGGGGAACGGGCGATAACGTGCTCCCCAATCCAATTGAGATGACCGATATATTCGCCGTGGACGGGCGCGAGCGGTCCGGCGTCTTCTTCCATGGCGTTGAGCAGATCTGCCCACGCGTCCACATCGTTTACGACGGTGTGATAGACCTCCTTGAGTAACACATCGACGGCGGGAACATTCTCGTTGAGGTCCGAGAGGCCAATTGCCGCCAGGCCGCCATCGGGCACCTCTTGGGGCGTGTAGTTCACATTGACGCCAATGCCGCAGACGGCGAAGGGCTTGCCTTTGTTGTCGCGTGCCGCCTCGACCAGAATGCCGCCGAGCTTGCGTCCTCGCGCGATCAGGTCGTTGGGCCATTTGAGGCCAATCTCGTTTGCAAGACCCTGCTTTTCGAGCGCCTCGAGCACCGCTAGGCCGCTGACGGCGGCAAGACCAGAGTACTTTGCAGGATTAACGCATGGACGCAGGACAATCGAAAGCAATAGGTTGCCGGCGGTTGAATCCCACTTGTGGCCGCGCCGGCCGCGCCCTGCTGTCTGAGCCCGGGCGGCAAGTCCTGTGCCGTGCGGCGCTCCTTGTTTTCCTGCTTCGAGCAGGTCATCGTTGGTCGATCCGGTTACGTCGACTATCGTTAATTGGGCATCCATAGCGGCTGCTACCTCCTTAATGAATAAGTGAATAACGCAATGGTGTCGAGAGACAGACACAATGTGAAGCCTTTGTCGCATTTGGACAATTTAATGTTAACACGTCAACAATGACTGAAATGCGCTATCCTCTCTTGGTCGATGTAAACACGTCAACAACTCAAAGGAGGTTAGTGATGGGTTTCACGATTCTTGGAACAGGCTCGGCGCTTCCTACGCGCAGTGTTTCCAATGACGAGCTGTCCGAGTTCCTCGATACCTCGGATGAGTGGATTTTTACCCGCACCGGTATCAAGAGCCGCCACGTCTGCACCACTGAGTCACTCGACGACCTTGCCGTAGCGGCGAGCGAGCGGGCGCTTCAGGTATCCGGAATCGACGCGAGCCAGCTGGATCTTATCGTCTGTTCGACGACGACGGGCGATCACCTCGTTCCTGCCGAAGCGTGCGCCGTTGCTGAGCGCCTGGGTGCCACATGTCCTGCCTTCGACGTTTCGGCGGCTTGTGCCGGCTTCGTATTTGCGCTCCCGCGGTCGCGCCAAGCACGTGCTGGTCGTTGCCGCCGAGCAGATGACGCGCGCGCTCGATTGGACCGACCGTGCCACGTGCGCGCTCTTTGGCGATGGCGCGGGTGCTGCGGTCATAGGGGCTGGGGGAGACAACCCTCTTGCCGTTGAGCTTTCGACAGCGCCCGACGTCGAGACGTTGCGCGTTCCCGGTCTGGTCGGCACCTCGCCGTTTAAGGACTCCGCAGATAGCGCGAGTGTGCTGTTCATGAATGGTCGCCGCGTGTTCAAGTTCGGCGTCAACGCCATCTGCGACACGGTCCATAAGCTTGCGAGCGATGCGGGCATTTCGGTCGAAGACATCGATCATTTTGTATTCCATCAGGCTAACGAACGAATCCTGAGTCAGGCGGTCAAGCGTCTCGGCGTGCCAGATGAGCGCGTGGTTCGAACGCTACGCGAGACCGGCAACATTTCGAGCGCCTGCATTCCCTTTGCGCTTGACCGGCTGGCACGTACCGACGCACTGAATGAGGACGACACCATCGCCCTCGTTGGATTTGGTGCCGGCCTGGATATAGGTGGCTATCTGCTTCGTTGGAAGTAGTCGCACATAGGAAATAAAAACGCCCCCAGGGCACAAACAAAGGAGAACTACCATGGCAGATCAGAAGACCTTCGAGCGCGTTTGCGACGTTATCCGCGAGACCGCTGGCCTTGACGACGTCGAGATGAAGCCCGAGTCCACGCTCGAGGAGATTGGCCTCGACAGCCTGGGCACCGTCGAGATCCTCGTCGCCGTCGAGGACGAGTTTGGCATTGAGCTCGATACCGAGGAGAACCCCAAGACGGTTGGCGAGTTCGCCGATACGGTCGAGGCGGCATTGGAGAAGTAGAGATGCTCAAGACTCCTCTCTGCGAGCTGCTCGGCATCGAAAAGCCCGTGTTCCAGGGCGGCATGGCCTGGATTGCCGATGCTTCGCTTGCCTCGGCCGTGTCCGAGGCCGGCGGGTTGGGAATCATCGCGGCCATGAATGCCGACGCCAACTGGCTGCGCGATCAGATTCACGAGCTGCGCGCCAAGACGGATAAGCCCTTTGGCGTCAACGTTATGCTCATGAGCCCGTTTGTCGACGAGGTCGCACAAGTGGTGATTGATGAGCGGGTGCCCGTTGTGGTGACCGGCGCCGGCAATCCCAGCAAGTACATGAAGGCCTGGGGCGATGCAGGCATCAAGGTTATTCCCGTCGTGGCTTCGGTGGCGCTGGCGCGTCTCGTGGCACGTCGCGGAGCCACTGCCGTGGTTGCCGAGGGCACCGAATCGGGCGGCCATATTGGCGAGACCTCGACGATGGCACTTGTCCCGCAGGTTGTCGATGCGGTCGATATTCCCGTGGTTGCGGCTGGCGGCATCGCCGATGGCCGCGGTGTGGCGGCCGCCTTTATGCTCGGCGCTGCCGGCGTCCAGGTGGGAACACGCTTTCTGGTCGCAAACGAGTGCACCGTATCCGAACAGTACAAAGAGCTGGTGCTCAAGGCGGGCGACACGTCGACGCGTGCGACCGGTCGCTCGACGGGACATCCGGTTCGCGCCCTCAAGAGCCCCTTCACCAACGCGTATGCCAAGAACGAGGCGGCGGGCGCAAGCCCCGAGGAGCTCGGGGCCATGGGCACGGGCGCGCTTCGTAAAGCCGCAAAGGACGGTAATTACGAAGAGGGTTCGTATCTGTGCGGACAGATTGCCGGTATGGTCAACGAACGCCAGAGCGCACGCGAAATCGTCGACGATCTGGTCGATGGCGCCGAGCATGTCCTGAAGGGTGCGTCCGCATGGGTAGCGTAGCGTTTCTGTTTGCCGGTCAGGGTGCCCAGCATCCCGCGATGGGCGTCGACCTCATCGAAGCATCACCGGCGGCTGCCGAGGTGTTCGCCATTGCCGATGAGGTACGCCCGGGGACCAGCGAGCAGTGCCGGAGCGCCTCGAAAGAGGAGCTCTCGCAGACCGAGAACACGCAGCCTTGCGTGTTCGTTCACGACCTGGCAGCGGCTACCGCCCTGCGCGAGCGCGGCGTGGTGCCTGCCGCCTGTGCGGGATTCTCGCTGGGCGAGGTCGCCGCGCTCACCTTTGCGGGGGCATTCGATACGCGAGCGGGCTTTGAGCTCGTGTGCGAGCGCGCGGCGCTGATGGCCACGGCTGCCGAGCGCCATCCGGGCGGCATGCGCGCCGTCATCAAGCTCGATGCGGCGCAGGTCGAGGGCTTGGTAAAACAGGTCGGCGAGGACTGTTGGCCGGTCAACTACAACAGCCCCCAGCAGACGGTTGTGGCCGGAGCGCCCGATGCGTTGCAGACTCTCGACGTCCTGGTAAAAGAGGCTGGCGGTCGCGCCATGAAGGTCGCGGTGTCGGGTGCATTCCATAGCCCCTATATGGCCGAGGCGACCTGTGGCCTTGCTGCATATATCGAGGCCGGTCACGCGCCGTCCCCGTTGCTCATTCCTGTTATGGCAAATATGACGGCGGCGCCCTATCCGGTCGACCCACAGGCGGCATCGGAGGTGCTGGCCAACCAGGTGAGTCATGCCGTGCGCTGGGTCGACACGCTGCATGCTCTGCAGGATCAAGGCATCGACACGTTTATTGAGGTCGGCCCCGGCAAAACGCTGTCCGGCTTGGTCAAGCGTACGTTGAGCGACGTTCGTGTGTATTCGTGCGAAACGGCCGAACAGGTCGCAGCTATTGCCGACGAGCTCGCATAGCCCACAGGGCAGTAACCCGAAAGGAACGACATGGGCAACTTGAACAACGTCGCGCTCGAGCGCGACGGATCGCGTCGCGTGGCGCTTGTCACGGGCGGCTCGCGCGGCATCGGTCGCGCTTGTGCCGTGGGCCTGGCGGAGGACGGCTTTGATATCGCCGTCGTCTATGCCGGTAGCGCAGATGCGGCGCGCGAGACGTGCGAAGCCTGTGAGGCGGCTGGCGCCACGGCGCGCGCATATCAATGTGACGTGGCCGACCCCGC
>CABUQK010000101.1 GCA_902493615.1 uncultured Collinsella sp. | reverse complement strand
ACCTCGCCCTTGACAGGAAGCACCGTACCGTCCAAGCCAAGCTCACCAGCGATAAGACAACGATCGAGGTTGTCGCGGGGAATCTGACCATCGGCCGCCAGAACCGCGATGGCGATGGGCAGATCAAAGCCGCTACCGGTCTTGCGAATATCGCCGGGCGCCAGGTTGACCGTAATGCCCGAGCGTGGGATCTCGAACCCGGCGGAGCGCATCGCACAGTGAATACGACCGCGCGACTCCATCACCTCCATACTCGGTATGCCGAGCATCTGAATGCCCGGAACGCCGCCGGCAAGCGAGACCTCGACCGTGACGTGAATCGCCTCGACGCCGCGGATGCAGGCCGCGTGAACGGCAAACGTCTCGAACGCCATCACGACACCTGCCAATCGAACGCGTTGTACTGGTGCTCGATCTCGGCGATATGCCCGCCGCGAACGGTGACGCCCACGGCATCGAAGCGAATCGCCTTAAGCGGATAATGCTCCATGAGATAGCAACTTGCGATGCGGCGGTAGCGGCGTTGCTTTTGGGCGTCCACGGCCTCCTCCGGAAAGACCCTCGTGCTGCAATCCAGTGCAACGCGTCTGGTCTTGACCTCGGCCATCACCACGACATCGTCGAGCTCATCGAGCAGCACCAGATCGGCCTCGCCCTCGGTGCAACGATAACCCTGCTCCAGCAAGGTGATCAGCTCGCCCAGCATGCCCAGCTCGCGGGGACTGAGTCCCTTGATAAACTCGGGCGTCATCGCCCCGGAGTCGAGCTCGCCGTTTTCCCAACGCTCCTTGAGCTGCTGCGTCTTGCTCTTTTTGCTTGCGGCACTCATGGGGTCTCCTTTCCCGCACGCTGCAGTGCCCCGATGATGAGGGCACCTTTCATGCGGGTAAGTACCGGAAGCAAACCAAAAGCTGACCAAATGCCGACAAAAAACGGGCCGTACGCAGCAATGCTGTTGCATACGGCCCGCTACCAGCAGGTTTATAAAACCCCAGAGGTCCCTGTCTCCACAATTGACCTAGAAAAGGCGCTCAGTCTGCAGAAAGTTTCCGCAAAAGCTCACGCGGTGCAGCGGACAAAGTCCATGTTTGCGAATGGCCTCGATGTGCTCGGGGCTCGCATAGCCCTTCGACTCGGCCAGATGGTACTCGGGGTACTCGGCGTCGTACTCGACCATCATCTCGTCACGCGTGACCTTGGCCATGATGGACGCCGCGGCGATGCAGGCGATCTTGGCATCGCCCTTCACCACATCGCGCTCGTTGGGAACGGCGCCCAAGGGGTTACCATCCATGAGGACGCAGTCGGGTTCAAGTCCCGTATCGGCCACGGCGCCCGCGACGGCAGCGCGGATGGCGCGGGCCATACCCATCTCGTCGATATCCTTCGGCGCGATATGGCAAAAACCGATCGCCGTCGCCACCTCGGCAATCTTCACTGAGAGCAGCTCGCGGCGCGCCGGCGTGAGCTTTTTGGAATCGTTGATGCCCCAGATGCGCGGCTCCATCGGAAGGCACACGGCACATACGGTCAAGGGCCCCGCTACCGAGCCACGGCCCACCTCGTCGACGCCCACGACCACGCCATCACCGCCGAGCTCATGCATAAGCTCGTACATGCCGTTGACGCGCTCGCGCTCGGCAAGCTCCTTGGCATGGCGCTTAAGGGCACGCTCGCAAGCCTTGATCACCTGCTGGCGCGGATCCTCGCGATAATGCTCCACGAGGGCGGGAATCTCCTCGAACGTGGCACTCGCCAGCTCGCCGGCAACCTGCGATGCCGAAACCGAGCTCGTCATATTGGCCATACCAGGCCCTCCTTGCATGCAAATCAGATAAAAAGAAGGGCCACCCGAAGGTGACCCTTACGTCCAAACGAGTGGACAGACGCTGCGATCTTCTTAGCGCTTCTCGGGGATGCGAGCAGCCTTGCCCACCTTGTCGCGGAGGTAGTACAGCTTGGCGCGACGGACGCGACCATGACGAACGACCTCGAGCTTGGCGATCTTGGGGCTGTGAAGCGGGAAGGTACGCTCAACACCGACACCGAAGGACATCTTGCGGACGGTGAAGGTCTCGCGGGCACCGGCGCCGGCCATGCGGATGACGTCGCCCTGGAAGACCTGGATGCGCTCGCGGTCGCCTTCCTTAATGCGGTAGTGAACCTTGACGTTGTCGGCGACGCGAACCTGAGGAATGTCCTCGCGGATCTGCTGACGCTCGATTGCGCGGATGTAATCCATGTGCAATTCCTTACTCTTCTAGAGGTGCCGTACCACCTTGGCCGGCACGTAGTTGAACAAACGTATTCGAGTATACACGCGCGGGTTTGCGCTGCAAGAACAATTTTTTACGCAGACAAAAAGACAAAACCCGCACATGATAACCGCCCGCCTCACGAATGAGACGGACGGCATGAAGGGGGCTACGCTAGGCGTCTATACCCAAAACGTTAGGCGGAACGCTTGGCCTCGAGCTTGGCCTGGGCGGCAGCCAGGCGTGCGAGGGGTACGCGATAGGGCGAACAGGACACATAGTCAACGTCGGCCACGTTAAACAGGCCCTTGATGGACTTGGGGTCGCCGCCGTGCTCGCCGCACACGCCAAAGTGCATGTCGGGGTTGGTGGCGCGACCCTTCTCGACAGCCATGCGCACCAGCTCGAGCACCGCCGCGTCGATGGTCTCGAAGGGGTTGTCCTTCAGAATCTTCTTATGCATGTACAGCGGGATGAACTTGGCCTCGGCATCGTCGCGAGAGAAGCCGAAGGTCGTCTGCGTGAGGTCGTTGGTGCCAAAGCAGAAGAAGTCGGCATGATGGGCGATCTCGTCGGCGACCATGCAGGCGCGTGGCAGCTCGAGCATCGTGCCCACGGGAATATTGAGCTCGACGCCCTCTTCGGCGGAAACCTCGGCGATCACGCGCTCGATGACCTCGCGGGTCTGGACATGCTCGGCCGTAATGGAAACGAGCGGAACCATGATCTCGGGATGCGGGTCGACGCCCTCCTTGATAAGGCGGGCAGCGGCCGTGGCGACGGCGCGAACCTGCATGAGCGGCAGATCGCTAAAGACGACGGACAGGCGAACGCCGCGCAGGCCGAGCATGGGGTTCGACTCGACCATGCCGTCGATACGACGCAGGCGGGCGCGCAGGGCTGCAAGCTCTTCCTCGCTGGCGCCGGCGGCTTCCTTCTTGGTGATGGCGACCTCGAGCTCGCGAGGATTATCCAGGAACTCATGAAGCGGCGGATCGAGCAGGCGGACGACCACATCGCGACCGGACATGGTCTTGAACATCGCCAGGAAGTCCTCGGTCTGAACCTTGAGCAGGTCGGCCAGGGCCTGCTGCTTCACGGCCTCATCGTCAGACAGGATAAAGCTCTGGATGATGTTCTTACGGTCGCCCAGGAACATGTGCTCGGTGCGGCACAGGCCGATGGCCTCGGCGCCAAACTCGAGCGCGAGCGCGGCATCCTCGGGGTTGTCGGCGTTGACGCGCACATGGTTGGCATGGCCACAGGTCTCGTCCAGACGAATCTCATCGGCCCAGGACAGGATAGTGTCCAGATCGCCGGTGAGCTCGGCGGAGACCAGGTCAACGGCGCCGTCGACGACGATACCCTGGGTGCCGTCGATGGAGATGACATCGCCCTCGCGCAGCACGCGGTCACTGCCCTCGATACGCACGACCTTCTCAGCAGCGTCGATATGGAAGCGCTCAACGCCGCAGACGCAGGGCGTACCCATGCCGCGAGCGATAACGGCGGCATGACTCGTCTTTCCACCGTGGCTGGTCAGAATGCCCTCGGCGGCGACCATGCCCTTCAGGTCGTCGGGGTTGGTCTCCCAACGAACCAGAATGACCTTGTGGCCCTCGTTGGCGCGCGCGACGGCGTCGTCGCTCGAGAACATGACCTCGCCCACGGCGGCACCGGGGCTGGCATTAAGACCGCTGGCGAGAGCCTCGTACTTCTTGGAGGCGTCGAACTGTGGGTGCAGGAGCTGGTCGAGCTGCGCGGGATCGATGCGGCTCACAGCCTCATCGCGGGTGATCAGACCCTCCTCGACCATCTCGATGGCGATGCGTAGGGCGGCGGTGGCAGTTCGCTTGCCCACGCGGGTCTGGAGCATCCAGAGCTTGCCCTGCTCGATGGTGAACTCAATGTCGCACATGTCGCGATAGTGATCCTCGAGCGTCAGGAAGACGCGCTCGAGCACCTCGCCCGCGGACTCAAGGCCCGGGGTGGTCTTGAGGTCGGCGATGGGCTCAGTATTGCGGATACCGGCGACGACGTCCTCGCCTTGGGCATTAACCAAAAAGTCACCGTAGAACTCCTTGGTGCCGTCGGCCGGATTGCGCGTGAAGGCAACGCCCGTCGCAGAGGTCGCGCCCTTGTTGCCAAAGGCCATGGCCTGTACGTTGACGGCGGTGCCGAGTTCGTCGGAAATGCCATGCTGCTTGCGGTAGATGCAGGCACGCTCGTTCATCCAGCTGCCAAAGACGGCCTGAATTGCAAGGCGTAGCTGAAGCTCCGGGTCGTGCGGGAAAACGGGCTTGCCGTCAGCGACCTCGAGCTCGGGATACAGGAAGGCATCGACGTTCTCGGAGAAGATGCCCTTAAAGGTCTCGACGAGTTCCTGCAGGTCCTCGGCCGAAAGCTCGGAATCGACGCGAACGCCGGCGACCAGACGGGCCTGGGTCAGGGCGTTCTCGAACAGGTCGGCGTCAACGCCCATGACGACATTGGAAAACATCTGGATAAAGCGGCGGTAGCTATCCCAAGCAAAACGCGGATTTTGCGTCTGGGCAATGAGACCCTGAACGGAGTCGTCGTTGAGGCCCAGGTTGAGGACCGTGTCCATCATGCCGGGCATGGAAAACGGAGCGCCCGAGCGCACCGACACGAGCAGCGGATCGGAGGCGTCGCCGAGCTTTTTGCCGCAGCGGGCCTCGAGGTCTGCCTCGGCGGCAACGATCTCATCGAGTGCGCCTTCGGGCCAGACGTTGCCGGCACCGGAGTACTCGACACAGGTCTGGCAGGTAATGGTAAAGCCACCGGGAACCGGCAGGCCGATACGGCTCATCTCGGCAAGGTTAGCGCCCTTGCCACCAAGCACGAAGTTCATGGACTTGTCGCCCTCAGTGACACAGGTGCCCTGGGCGTCGGTTCCAAAACGGTAAACCCTCTTGCAATCGCTCACGATACTTCCCCTTCCATGCGCTTACGCGCACGACCGTGGTAACGAATCGACCCGTCAGATGCGGGCCGTGAGGGAACTATACGGCGGGTTTTGAGCGGGCTTAAGCAGAGGATGCGCGGTTTGGTAAACGTGCTAAAACTGGCGGTAAACGGTAGGTAAAGGTGGTTACCTTATGAAGATACCACTGCAATAAAAAAGCAGGTCAAATGCGATGTTTTTGCTAAATCGCTTTATCAAAATGCTACTACTATTAGGTGCGGCGGGCGGCGCGGCGGGCGCGGGCTTCTTGGATTTCCTCCAAGTGGCTAATGATCTCGGCAGCGCTTTCCTCGATGGCCTTGCCGTCGGTACGCACCACAAAGCAGCCTAGGCGCTTCATGAGGGTACGAGCTTCCTCAAGCTCGCTGCGCACGCTCTCGGGCTCGGCATAAGAGCCGGCAACGGCACGAGCGTAGTCATCGCCCAAGCGGCTATCGCGAATCTCAGAAATAACGTCGACGGTCGAAATCAAACCGAACAGGCGCATCGGGTCGACCTCGTAAATCGACTTGGGCGGCTCCATGCCATGCGCCAGTGGGACATTGGCGACCTTGTAGCCCTGATAGGCCAAATACATCGACAGCGGCGTCTTGGACGTGCGCGATACGCCCAGCAGCACGATATCGGCACCCGACAGATCGTCGCAGCCGCGCCCGTCATCGTGCTCAACGAAATACTCCATGGCCTCGATACGATGGAAATAGCGGTCATCGGTCTTGTGAATCACGCCCGCAACGCCCTTGGGCGGCACACCGATGAGCGACGACAGCACGGCGAGCGTCGGGCCGATCAGGTCGACCGAACGGATATGCAGCATGCCCAGGTAATCGAGCACACGGGCGCGAAGCGCCGGATCGACAATGGTGTGGAACACGGCAATATCGCGATGATCGGCATCGACGCGCGGACCCACAAACGACTTGACCTGCTCCACCGAGTTCACCTTGGGCAAGCGCAAGAGACGAAAAGCCCCTTCATCAAATTGCCCGGACGCCGCAAGCACCACCTCACAAGCGGTATCACCGAGCGAGTCGGAGATAACGATAACGGTGGGACGAGCGGTGACCGGGCAATCCATGCGGGGCTCCTTTTGCGCTTATGCGCAGGCTGGCTTACTTTTTGCGAGCAAGCTCACCGATGTTTGCGATGCCGGAGAAAACGGCCTCGAAGCGGTTGAGCAGCTTAAGGCGATTATCGCGAAGCTGCTCGTCCTTGTCCATGACCATGACCTCGTCGAAGAAGCGGTCGATGGGGGCGCGCAGGGCGGCAAGGGCGGCAAATGCGGCCGGGTAATCCTCGGCAGCAAGGGCGGCGTCGACAGCGGTCTGAGCAGCCTCGGAGGCATCGGCAAGCGCGAGCTCGACCTCGCCCATCAGGGCGCGGTCGTACTCCGCGCCCAGCTCGGGCTTGGAGATGTGCGCGGCGCGGGCATAGGCGGTCGCCAGGTTATCGAACGTCTCAGCGTCGTTCTTGCGGGCCTCGTCGAGGGCGGCGCAGCGGGCGAAGAAGACGGACGGGGCGATGATGTGCACCGCGGAGACGGCGGCAACGGTATCGGCCGGGATCTTTTCGTCGCGGGCCATGCTCACCAGACGACCGTGGAAGAAGTCGCGAACCTGCTGAGCGACCTCGGCGGCGTCGAACTCGATACCCTGCTCGCTATAGAGCTCAAGGGCAAAGTCGATAAGCGACGTGGGATCGATCGGCAGACGGTCGCGCAGGATGTTGATGATGCCGATGGCGGCGCGACGCAGCGCGTAGGGGTCGGAGGAGCCGGTCGGGGGCTCGCCGATGGCAAAAATACCGGCGATGGTATCGAGCTTGTCGGCGCAGGCCACGATGCAGCCAGCG
>CABUQK010000100.1 GCA_902493615.1 uncultured Collinsella sp. | reverse complement strand
CGCGGAGGCAGGTTGGTGATGGCGAGCAAGGTCTTGCCAACCAGGTCCTCGGGCTCGTAATAAGCGTGAATACCGGAGAGGATGGTGCGGTCGGTGCCGGTGCCGTCGTCGAGCGTAAAGTTCAGCAGCTTCTTGGACTTCTTGACGGCCTCGCATGCCTTGACCTTCACAGCGCGGAAGTCGCTCTTGGAGAAGGTATCAAAGTCGACGAACTCCTCAAACAGCGGCTCAACGGCGATCTTGGAGTAATCGAGCGTGGGCTTAAGCGACTTAACGAATGGGCTCGCGGCGTTGCCGGCCTCGGCAGCCTTGGCGGCAGCGGCACCGGACTGGAAACCCTTCTCGGGCTTCATGTGCGGGAACAGCAGCACGTCGCGGATAGAAGCCTGGTTGGTAAGCAGCATGACCACGCGGTCGATACCAATGCCAATACCGCCCGCGGGAGGCATACCGTACTCGAGGGCGCGCACGTAGTCCTCGTCATACTCCATGGCCTCATCGTCGCCGCCGGCCTTCTCGGCCATCTGGGCGGCAAAGCGCTCGGCCTGGTCGACCGGGTCGTTGAGCTCGGAGAACGCGTTGGCGTACTCGTGGCCGGCAATAACCAGCTCAAAGCGGTGCGTCAGGCGCGGGTCGTCCTCAAAACGCTTGGCAAGCGGGCTGACCTCGATGGGGTAATCGCACACGAAGGTCGGGTTGACGATGGTGTCCTCGCCCAGCTCATCGTAGATCTCGGCGATAATCTTGCCGGCGGTCCACTCGGGCTTAATCTCCAGGCCCTTCTCGCGCGCGGCGGAAGCAAGCTCCTCGACCGGCGTGTCGATGGTGACCTGCTTGCCGAGCACATCGGAGACGATGTCGGTCATGGGACGGCTGGCCCACTCACCAGAAAGGTCGATGGTCTGGCCCTGGTACTCGATGACCTCGGGGTTGCCGATGGCCTTGTTAGCCGCCTTAATGACGCCCTGGGCGAGCGCCTTCATGCCCTCGAGGTCGGAGAAGGCACGGTAGGCCTCCATCGTGGTGAACTCGGGGTTGTGGGTGAGGTCCATGCCCTCGTTACGGAAGATGCGGCCGATCTCGAACACGCGCTCAAAACCACCGACGATGCAGCGCTTGAGGTGCAGCTCGGTGGCAATACGCAGGTAGCACTCCTGATCGAGCGCGTTGAAGTGGGTAATGAACGGCTTGGCAGTAGCGCCGCCCTGGATGGTCTGCAGGATGGGGGTCTCGACCTCCATGTAGCCGTCGGACTCCATAAAGCGACGGAAGGTGGAGAGAATCTGCGAACGCTTACGGAAGGTCTCGCGAACGTCGTCGTTGGCGATCAGGTCAACATAGCGCTGGCGATAGCGGGTCTCCTTGTCGGAAAGACCGTGGAACTTCTCGGGCAGCGGACGAACGGCCTTGGAAAGCAGGGTCGCACTCTTAGGGGCAACGGAAAGCTGGCCGCGCTGGGTGCGCACGACCACGCCGGTCACGCCCAGGATGTCGCCCAGGTCGAGGGCCTTGAGCGTATTCCAGGCAGCCTCGTCCATGTCGTTGATGCGGCAGAACAGTTGAATCTCGGCAGTCGCATCGCGCACGACGATGAACATGATCTTGCCCTGACCGCGCTTGGCGACCACACGGCCGGCGATCTTCACGACATCCTCGGTGTCCTCACCATCGGCAAGATCGGCGTACTTAGTCTCGATATCGGCGACGTAGTCCTCTAGCTCAGAGTGCTCGGGATAGGGGTTCTGGCCCGCCTCGAACAGGGCGGCGCGCTTGGCCAGGCGGGTGGCGCGCTCGTCGTTGAGCGTCGATGCCTGATCGGCGGCGTTCTGGTTCTCTGCCATAAGTTAGCTCCTCAAACTAAAACGCTCCCCAGGATTCGGTCCCAGGGAGCGAAAACATACCTTTACGCGGGACCGTGGTCTAGCGTGCGATCTTGGCGATGGTGTAGACGCGAGTCTTGCCGGAAGGCGTAACGACCTCGACGGAGTCGCCCTCGCCGTGACCGATGATGGCGTGACCGACCGGAGACTCGTTGGAAATCTTGTGCTCGAGCGAGTTGGTCTCGGTGGTACCAACGAGCGTGACTTCCATGACCTCGCCGTTGGGATCAATCAGCGAAACGGTGGAACCGATGGAGACGGTCAGATCGCCCGTGGTGGCAGCAACCTGAGCGTTGGCAAGAATGGCCTGGATCTCGGCGATACGAGCAGCATTCTGGGCCTGCTTGTCCTTGGCGGCATCGTACTCGGAGTTCTCCGAAAGGTCGCCGAACGCGCGGGCTTCCTTGATGTCCTCGACGATCTCCTTGGCGTAATCGCCCTCACGCCAGGCGAGCTCCTCGACGAGCTTCTGGCGGCCCTCAGCGGTCAGTACGATCTGGCTTGCGTCCATACGGATATCTCCCCAACTCTGATCAAACAATCAACTGTCAACAAAACGAAAAAGACCGGCTAGCCTGCGGGCAAGCCGGTCAGGTGCTCACCCCAAAGGGATGGGACTACTCTGCGTCCGCGTCGCTGTCCTCTGCCTGCTTCTTCTTGGCAGCAGCGAGCTTGGCCTCGAGCTCAGCGATCTCCTTGTCCTCCTCGGACTGCTCGACCACGACCTCCTCGGCCTGCTTGGTCTCGGCCTTATCGTCGCCCTCCATACCCTCGCGGATATTCTTGACGGTAGAGCCGAGGGACTTGCCGAGCTTCGGCAGGTTCTTGGGCCCGAAGATAATCAGGACAACGACGAGAATAATGATGAGCTCAGGAGCCCTCAGTCCAAACATGTAGACCTCCACAATACAGCGAGACAAGCTCGAATGAGTATACCGCGGGTATCGCGGTATCACAACAATAGCTAAAAAAAGGGACCGCAAGAAGCGGTCCCTCCTCATGCTCTGGTCGGGTTGACTGGATTTGAACCAGCGACCCCTGCGTCCCGAACGCAGTGCTCTACCAAACTGAGCCACAACCCGTTAGCTCGACTATAGTAACAAAGATTTCCGTCGTGTGCTAGAGAAATTTTTACTTCTTTGGCACTTCGACGCGAACCGTGTTGGGAATGAGCTCCGTCGCGCAGGCCCACCAGCCTTTTTGCTGGGCAGCGTCCGCAAGCCTTTCGGCCGTGGCGGCGGTGTCGCAAATGGCAAACGAACAGGCGCCCGATCCGCACACATCTACAGCAACGGTGCCGTCCTGTTTACGCAGCCAATCGAGAACCGTTTGAATCTGCGGCTCCATCTGTGCGGAAATGACACCCAGGTTGTTATGGATGAGCGCATATGCCGTCTCGGCATCACCAGCACGCAAGGCAGAAGCTATCGCGCCGGGCTTGTCCGCAGGCACCGGGGCCTCGTCAAAACGTCGATAGGCTTCAATTGTCGAAACGCTTGCCTCGCGCGGCTTAACCAGTACGACGGGCGTCGCGGGCAGCGCGGGGTACTCAGTTGCCAGCACGTCTCCCCCACCTACGTAAAACGCAGGGCTCGCGTGCAAAAAGAACGGGACGTCGGCACCAATGCCCCGCGCAATGTCATCGAGCGCTGGGTCGGTGCGATCAATGCCCCAGAGCTCCGCCAAGGCGACAATGACCGCGGCCGCATCCGTCGAGGGGCCGCCCAAGCCGGCGCACAATGGAATGCGTTTCTCAATCGTCACGCAGATGTTTGCCTCGCGACCATAATGCTCGGCCATAGCAACCGCAGCCCGATACGCCGTATTCTTTTGCATGGGAAAATCTGATGCTGGAACCGTCTGGACGGTCAGCGCCTGCGCCGGCGTGACCGTCACGGTATCGGAAAGACCGACGGCCGCCATCAGGGAATCGACCCTGTGGTAGCCGCGGTCATCGCGCTCGGTATGAACCCCCAGGTAGAGGTTAATCTTTGCCGGCGCGGAAAGAGTCAGGGACCAATCGGTCACCGTTAATGCTCCTCGAGCTGATTGCCGAGCGGGGTAAAGATGTGCTCGCCGCTCTCGGGGTCGAACAGCTCGACCTGACCGGTGAGCACATCGATATACTGGTAGGACTGACGCGACTTGCGGCCACGACGCTCGTCAACCTCGACAATGAAGACGGCCGGGTGGACGCTCTTGATGGTGCCCATGCGCTCGACGACGCGGGTACGGCCCATGTTGGCCTTAACCTTGACGCGATCGCCCACCATATCGGTCAGCTTCTCGTGGATGTCGTCGACGTGATTGACTTCCATCTCTTCCATGAACAGGGCCTCCAGAAGGTGCAATTCAAAAAGGGGATAATACCCCTAAGATAGACAAAACTCTAATACTATAGCACCCTGTTGTGGCCATACGCAAGTAGCTAAATAAGCCCGGTCCCAAATACGTACCAGACGACAACCTCGCATGACCAGTTGTTACGCGGTTTGGTAAAACCGCGTAACCTAAAGATTGTCGGTATCGAGGACGATGGTGAACGGACCGTCGTTGACCAGGTCGACCTTCATGTCGGCGCCAAAGATACCGTGCGCCACATGCTCAACGTCCTCGTGCACAAGCGTCAGGAAGTACTCGTAGAGCTCGTTGGCAACATCGGGTGCGCCGGCATCCGTAAACGACGGGCGGCGACCGTGGCGGCAGTCGGCGAACAGCGTGAACTGCGACACCACGAGCACCTCGCCGTCGACATCGGCAAGCGCCAGATTGGTCTTGCCGTTCTCGTCCTCGTTGATACGCAGCCCGCGGAGCTTGCCCCACAGCTTGTCGGCCTCGGCACGCGTATCGCCATGGCCCACACCCAGCAGCACCAGGTAGCCGCGTCCAATGCGGCCCACGCACTCGCCGTCGACCGTCACGCCAGCGTTGAGCACGCGCTGCACCACCGCACGCATGGCCTACTCCTCGCCCGTCAGCTTGGCGGACAGATGCTCGAGCGCGTGGAAACGATGGCTGATGGCGTTCTTCTCGTCAGCCGTCAGCTCGGCCATGGTCTTGCCCGGCGTGTCGACCGGCAGGAACAGCGGGTCATAGCCAAAACCATGGTCGCCGCGGCCCTCGTGCGCGATAACGCCCTCGCAGGCGCCCTCGCCATAGGTGACCAGACCGTCCGTGTCGATGAGCGCGACGACGCTCATAAAGCGCGCGGTGCGGTCCTCATCTGCCACGCCTTCCAGGTTAACGAGAAGCTTGGCGTTGTTGGCGGCATCGTCGCCGTGCACGCCCGCATAGCGCGCGCTATACACACCGGGCTCACCGTCCAGCGCGTCGACGACCAAGCCCGAATCGTCGGCGATGGCCATAAGGCCCGTCTCCTCAACCGCGGCTTGGGCCTTGATGATGGCGTTCTCCAAAAACGTCGTGCCGTTTTCCTCGGGATCCTCAAAATCACCCAGCTGGCCGAGCGCCACAAAGCGCACCTCGGGCATGACCTTGCCCAAAATGGCCTCGATCTCGGTGAGCTTATGGGCGTTGCCCGTTGCCACGACGATGGTCGCCACCGGGTCGAGGGTGTCGATGTCAATCTTCTCAAGTGCCATGACTGGCCTCCTTGTCTCTATAGCAATGCCGCGCCGAGGGCAACGAGGGTCTCCGCCTCTCCCCTCTCAATCAACGGCAGTCTTGTGTCTAGACGTCTCAGCAGATAAAACCTACCAAAATAAACCTGTCCCTTTTTGGCAGGTTAAGCGAGGGCTTGGCGCTGAAGCTCGATGAGCTCGGCGATACCCTTGTCGCCCAGGTCGAGCAGGGCGTTGAGGCGCTTGCGGTCGAAGGGCGCCTGCTCGCCGGTACCCTGGAGCTCGATCATCTCACCGGTGTCGGTGGCGACGAGGTTCATGTCGACCTCGGCATGGCTGTCCTCGGAATAATCGAGGTCAAGCAGCGTATTGCCGTCGACAACGCCCATGGAGATGGCAGCCACCTGGCCGGTAAGCGGGATGCGATCGATCTTGCCCGCCTCGACCCACATGGCGAGGGCGTCGTGCAGCGCCACCCAGGCGCCGGTGATGCTCGCTGTACGCGTGCCGCCATCGGCCTGAATCACATCGCAGTCGACGGTGACGGTGTACTCGCCGAGCGCCTTCATGTTGACGACGGTACGCAGGCTGCGGCCAATGAGGCGCTCGATCTCCATGGAGCGACCCTTGCGGTTGGCGTGCTCGCGCTTGCAGCGCTTGCCGGTCGACGCCGGCAGCATGGCGTATTCCGCGGTCACCCAGCCGGCCTTAGCTCCCTTTCGCCAGCCCGGCACGCCCTCCTCGATAGTGGCGGCGCACAGCACGCGCGTGTCGCCGAACTCGGCCAGGCACGAGCCGTGGGCGTGCTTCATGACGCCACGGGTGAGCTTAACGGGGCGCAACTCGTTGGCGGCGCGACCGTTGGCGCGGTTGACCTGCATGTACTCCATAGAAATATCCTTTCGGCAAAAGATGTGGCGAAGGCTTTGGCGGCTGCCTTACATCTATTTCAGCTCATCGATATCGATGTGTTCGATGCTCTTGAGCGGCTGACCAAAGATAAAGCTGCCCGCCACCGCAAACTCGGCAATGTTATCGGCCGTCGTGGCAAAACGATGCTGCGGCTCGGCGGCGTCGCCCGCCAGCTGCTCGCGGCGCGTGAGGATATCGGTCAGCTCGCGCGTGGTCTCCTCGGCGGAACTCACGACGCGCACCCCAGGCCCCAGCGCATGCCGGATAGGTCCCACCAACAGCGGAAAATGCGTACAGCCGAGCACCACGGTATCGATACCGTGGTCGCGCAGCGGCTCAACCGTGGCACCCACCAGCGCACGCACGGCAGGCGTATCGAAGATGTCCTCGTTCTCAAGCCACTGTTCCTGCAGATGTGCACCCGAGGCGAGCTCGTGTTCGACAACCTCGACAAAGCTCGAGGCAGGACAGCCGTATACATCGACGCCGGCATCTAGATCCTGAATGGCGCGCGTGTAGGCGCCCGAGCGAATGGTGAGGTTGGTGGCGAGCACGCCCACACGACGCGAGCGGGTGCTGTTGATTGCCGCACGGGCACCCGGCGCGATCACGCCGATCACGGGAACGTCGAGCACCTGCTGGGCCAGACGCAAGGCCGCAGCGGTCGCCGTGTTGCAGGCGATGACCAGCAGCTTGATGCGCTGGCCGATGAGCTTGGCGGCGGCCTGAAGGGAATAGCGGACAATCGTTTTCTGGCTTTTGGCCCCGTAGGGCACGCGGGCGGTGTCTCCGAGGAACAGGTAATCCTCGCCG
>CABUQK010000099.1 GCA_902493615.1 uncultured Collinsella sp. | reverse complement strand
GGCTCGGACGTGGGCTCCGGTTCGCCAAACGGCAACGAGGGCTGCACCACGCCGCCCGGAAGCTTGGCCTCCGGCTTAGGCTCGCCCAGCAACTTGCCGCGACGGCGGCGAGCCGGCTTCTCGGCCTCACGCGCGGCCTCGGCAGCCGCCTCGCGCGCCTTCTCGGCAACAAACGCCGCAGCCGAGGTATCAAGCTGCACCGTTGCGTGCGTGCGTGCGGGCGCAGCGACCTCGCCGGCATGCATCACGATGACGCCGCAGGTGCTCGTCTTAACAAACTCGACCATCTTGGGGTCGGTGAAGCCGGTCACGTCGTTGACGATCGAGGCGCCGCAGCGCACGGCCGCCTTGGCAACCGCCACATGACGCGTGTCGATCGAGACGATGGCGCCCTCCTTGGCCAGCGCGCGCACCACGGGCAGCACGCGGCGAGCCTCCTCGTCGGGGTTGACCGGGGTAAAACCAGGGCGCGTGGACTCGCCGCCCACGTCGATGATGTCGGCGCCGGCGTCGAGCATCGCTAGGCCGTACTCGATGGCGGCGTCCGGGTCGAAGTGCTCCCCGCCATCGCTAAACGAATCGGGCGTCACGTTGAGGACGCCCATGATGCGCGGACGGTCAAAGCTGAGCTCGTACTTTCCGCACCGCCATGTCTTGCTGTCGTTCGCCATGAACATCCTCCTAAAATGCCCACGCCGCCGAGCTTGGGGAGCTGGCGGCGGGGTCGCTTTGCACTCAGTCTTTCTATTGTATCCGCGCGCGCGGGCTAGAACGCAAACGCGGCCGCGATGTCGCAAGAAATCAGCAGGTCGGCATTTGCATCCTGATCGGTGGGAGCAAGGTTGCATATGGCCAGCGTATCGCCGGTAAAGTAACGCGTAAGGCCTGCCGCCGGATACACCACGAGCGAGGTCCCGCCCACAATGAGGGCATCGGCCGCGGCGATGGCGGCAACGGCACCGGTCAGCACATGCTCATCGAGCGGCTCCTCGTAGAGCACCACATCGGGCTTAATGCGCCCGCCGCACGCGGGGCACACGGGCACACCCGCGGCATCCTCGTGCTCGCGCGCGCAAATCCATTCGGCGCTGTAGACTGCGCCGCACGTCTGGCAGACATTGCGGTGGACCGAGCCATGCAGCTCGAACACGCGCTGTGAGCCTGCCATCTGATGTAGACCGTCAATGTTTTGCGTCACCACGGCATTTAGCTTGCCGGCGCGCTCCAGCTCGGCCAACTTGGTGTGGCAGCGGTTGGGCTTGGTGCCAAGCGCGATCATCTTGGTGCGGTAGAAGTCGAAGAACTCGGCCGGATGCGCCTCGTAAAAGCTATGCGAGAGCATGGTCTCGGGCGGATAGGCAAACTGCTGGTGATACAGGCCGTCCACGCTGCGGAAATCGGGGATGCCACTCGCCGTGGAAACACCCGCGCCGCCAAAGAAGACCACGCGCTCGTGGGTGCCGAACAGCTCCGCCAGCGCGGCGGAGGCCTGTTTGGAGTCCGTTATCGCCTGCGTCATATGAGTCCTCCGTCCTCGTTGGTCGGGCAGCGTCGGGCAATGTCCCAGCATGCAGCCTTTGGGTCAGCACGCGCGGAGCCCACCACCGCCCCTGTTGCGCTAATCTTAAGCCTGCCAACCCCGTCGAAAGGACACCATGCCTCAGACTTACACTTTCGCCTCGTGGAACGTCAACGGCCTGCGCGCCGTGCTCAAAAAGGACCCGAGCTTTATCCAGATCGCACAGGAGCTCAATGTCGATATCCTGGCGCTGCAAGAGACCAAGCTGCAGGAAGGCCAGGTTGATATCGACCTGCCCGGTTATCACCAAACCTGGAGTTACGCCGAGCGTAAAGGTTATTCGGGCACCGCGGTCTTTAGCCGCCAGGAACCGCTGCGCGTGCTGCACGCCGACGCGCTGCTGCCTTACGCCGGCGAGGGCGAGGCGGCCGAGCTCGTCGCCCAAGCCGCAACCGAGGGCCGCGTCTGTGCGCTCGAGTTCGACAAGTTTTGGTTTGTGGATGTCTACACGCCTAACGCCCAAAATGAGCTCGCGCGCATCGATGTTCGCATGGCCTGGGACGATGCCTATCGCGGCTTTTTGGGCGCGCTTGAGCGCGAGACCGGCAAGCCCGTCGTAACCTGCGGCGACTTTAACGTAGCGCACGAGGAAATCGACCTTAAGAACCCCAAGTCCAACCGCGGCAACGCCGGCTTTTCGGACGAGGAGCGCGGCAAGTTTACCGAGCTGCTCAACGCCGGGTTTACCGATACCTGGCGCACGGCAAACCCCAGCGTCGAGGGCGTCTACAGCTGGTGGAGCTACCGCTTTAATGCCCGCAAGAACAACGCCGGCTGGCGCATCGACTACTTCCTGGTAAGCGACGCAATCGCCGACAACGTACGCGACACCGGCATCCGCGGCGACATCTTCGGCAGCGACCACTGCCCCGTCACCCTCACGCTAGAGCTCTAGCCCCAAGCAATTCCTGGGGGACAGAGGAAAACAGATCATGTGACCCCTCTCCCCCTATAAGTTGCGGTGGAATAGTTCCTGTTTGGGCAGCAAATAGCCAAAAACAAGAACTATTCCACCGCAAGTTCGTGAGGAAACGCGAAATGCCTTACAGCCCGTATTTCACGACGACACGGTTAATGCGACGGCACCAGGGCTTGTACAAGGCGGCCAAAAACACGCAGGTCGCGAGTCCGTGCGTGATATCGAACGGCACGGCGGTGGCAAGACGTGCCGCGGCACCTGCCCAAGTAAGCGGCTGTACAAAACCAATGATGTCATACGCGTTGATCACGACGCCATAGAGCAGGCCCGACGCAAAGCCGTACGCCATCAGTGCCGGCATGCGTACGGTTCCATCCGCACGGTCGAACGCACCCGCATGCGCCAGCGCGCCGCCAACATAACCAACCAGGCCCCAGGCATACATCTGCCATGGCGTCCACATGCCCTGTCCAAAAAAGAAATTGCTGGTCAGCGCCGCCAGCGCGCCGACCATAAAGCCGTTACGACGACCGAGCGTCGCCCCGGCGATAATGGCGATGGCGCTCACCGGTTTAAAGTCGGGAATGGGCCCAAACAGGATGCGCCCCGCCGCCGCCAGCGCCGCCAGCACCAGCGTGGGCATAATCTGGCGCAAACCCGGACGAGATGCCTCGTAACCCGCAAAGAACAGCGCAAGCACGAGCGCCACCATAGCGAGCATCAACAAAGCAGCCTGGGCAATGCCCAGATACAGCATGATGCCCATGCCTGGCGGCACGAACAAAAGCACTGGCCCCTCTATGTAGCGCCATATACGAGCAAGCACGCGAGCTCCTCTTGCGATCTTTCTCTATCGTTCGCGCCCCATTGTGGCACACGCGCAGCACAGGTTTATCGACGATACATTCCACTCGTTAAACAAAACAACGCGCATGCGACTGAAGCCAATCGCATGCGCGCAAAAGGAGAGGCAAACTATCGCGAATGATTCGTTAGACGAGCCTGTCCTTCAGGCTATTCCACCTCGAGCATTTCCTCGGTCTGCGGGGCCTTTTCGCCCACGAGAACATGGGCGGCCTTTGCTGCAACCGGATCGAACAGCAAGCCGCCAACCACGACAAAGGCCCAACCGCCGGTTGCAAGCTTTACCCAACGAGAGAAATAGGTCGTTTCGCCCACGAGACCAAAGCCGGTCTGGAACGCTATCTCAGCCAAACCGATAATCAAAAAGAGCAGCGTGGCGGCGAACACCGTGCCCGCGATCTTTGACGCAGGGCCACCCGGTTTGAATCCGAAGAAATCAACCCAGTCCCCAACGACCCTTCCAAACTGCGGTAGTGAGCTCACCGCCTCTGCGATGACGACAGCGAGCGCAAGCTGCCCCCAAAAACCGGTAGGACTCGACATATCGAGTGCCGCTTTGCCTTCGATAATAGGCAAAAAGGAGCACATCAGGAGCGGGTTCACCAGGGCATTGATTATGCCAGCGACCCTCGTTTCTCGAGTATTCATATTCATATATTCCTTTAGTTTTCGTAGTGATACGGTACGTGGAGAAACCGCGCCTCTACTGGAAAGCCAGTTTTAATTACTTTTCCGCAGGAGCGGCAGCACCACGCGAGCGCTCGTAAAACATGCCCATGAGTTCGCTACGACGCGAGACAGACAGTTTCGATAGATGCTATGGACGTGAGCCTTGACCGTTCCCAACGAGATAACTAAATCGTTTGCTATCTGCTGATTCCCCTGTCCCGTCAGAACTCGAGACAATACTTCTTGCTCGCGCGGCGTGAGCTCGTAGAGCGCACAGAAATCGGCAATATTGCTGGCGCCCTGCTCCGCCGCGCGCTGCTCCGTCTCCAAGCGATACAAATCCAGACGATCGCGCACAAGCTGCTCGGTTCGCCGCACGTGGAACTCATCTTGATAGTGGCGTGCGTAGATAATGCAAGAAACCGCAAGACCGGCCCACAGAGCGTCTTCCATAATAACAATCTTGCCGACGTAAAACGGAACCGAGCCAGAACGCATATACATGGCTGCATCTTTTGCGAACGCAAAAGATGCAGTCCTCGCCAATCGAGGCGGCGTAGGCGCAAAGGCACAAAAGAAGCAGCGAACGCAAAAGATGCAGCGCGCGAGAATCAGCATCCTCCACGGGGGCGGAATGCGCCAAGCCCATCAGGCTCCAGGCACAAAGCGAAATCATGACCAAGGGATCGATAAGGAGAAATACAATGTCGGATACGATGCCCAGATAAACTGTCCCCGCCAAGCAACGAACCAGAGCGAGCACCGGGAAGAGAAGGAACAAAGCCGATCGTGCGGTACGCTTGGTCACATCACATGCCAGCAAATAGAAGAGGATCTCCTCGCCCATCTGAGAGAGCGTCTTCGCTATTCCAAAAAGGGTCAAAGCACCATGGGGGCCAAAGCTGCCTCCCGAAGAGAACGTCCCCGACACAAGGGACGATCCCATATCGGCCACTCCTTCGAGGGCCAGCAGGGCCATGAGCATAGAGAGGTACGCAAAGCGCTTGCTCTCCGTCATGCCTTTTGTCACACCGCAGAAAAAAGCGGCGCAGGCAAAGAGGCAAAGGAAGAACACGTTGTAAAGATAGATATAAAACCCCACGAGCTTGTCCTCCCCTTTTGCCGCAACGAGACGCATGACTCATGATAGCGCAACGGTACCCCGCGGATATTCGAACCGGTCGCAACCCGCAAGAGACGGGCGGCAAGGCTCGAGTAACCCTACCGCCCGCAATTTATTGCAGAATCCGATTGTTTGATTTACATCTCTTCGGCAGCCGCAGCGCGAGCAGCCTCGAGAACCTCTTCGGGAAGCTCGACGCCCTCATCGGTGTTGTAGCCGTACTTCTGGGCACCCTTTTTGAGGAAGAAGAACGAAACCACAGCGGTAAAGGCCTCGGCAACGGTCAGAGCCAGCCACACGCCGTCGCCGCCTATGACCATGGGAAGCACCAGCAGCAAAGCGATGGGAAGAACGAGCGAACGCAGGGTAGAGATGATGAGAGGCATCATCGTGTCGTTGAAGGCCGTGAGCATGTTCTGAATGCAGATATTGATGCCGACGAGGCCAGCGCAAGAGGCGAAGAGAATCCACTTCTGGGAGGCGAGGGTATATACGGGGTCGCCGGGGACCTGACCATAGACCAACAGGATCGGCTTCATCATAACGATACCCAGGACAGCAATAACGACGATGAGGATAGCGCTTAGACGACGGTACTTCTGGTACGTGCCGTGAATCTTCTTGGGATTGTTTTCGCCGATCTGATAGCTAATGATCGGCGTAGCGCCCTTACCAAAGCCAATGAACGGGCCAACAAAGAGGAACTGCACGTACAGGAAGATTGCGGCAACGGCGACGCCGTCGGCCCCAAAGTACTTCATGGCCTGGATGTTGTAGATAGCGGTCATGAAGCCGGTGGCGGCACTGTAGATAAAGTCGGCAAGGCCGATCTTGCAGCTCTCGGCGACATTCTTCGCGGGACAGGCCGGCGAGTCATAATGCAGGGCACTGCTCTTGGAGAAGATGACGACTGCAGAAGCGATGGCGGCAAAGGCAGAGCCGGTACCAAAGCCAAGAGCTGCACCCGTGGTGCCCAGACCAAGCGTACCCTGGTAGACAACGTCCATGCCCAGCGTGACCAGACCACCAAGGATGGTGATCACCATGCAATGCGTGGGCTTACCAGCAGTGAGCAGCCACATCTGGAAACCGAGCTGGATGGTGTAGAGCGGCATGAAGAAGCGGTGCACGTTCCAATAGGTGGTGCAGACGGGAGCGAGGCCTGCGTCAGCGCCCATGAAGTACCACACCTGGTCGCCAGCAAAGCTGATGGCAAAGCCCCAAACGGTAGCAATGATGGTCGAGATGAGAAGCACGCAAGTGAAGGTCTTGTTTGCCTCGGTCGTCTTCTTCTCGCCCAGAAGCTTGCCCAGAAGGGCGGCGGAACCGCCGGAGAACAGGAAGGCGATGGCCTCTACCACTGCCTGAGCAGGATAGACGATGTTAATGGCCGAAAGCGTCGCCGTGCTGTTGAAGTTGGTGGCGATAGCGGTGTCGAAAATCTGATAGATACCGGTCCAGAGCTGCAGCAGGATCGAGGGAGCTGCAAAGAGGAACAGACCGATAAGCGTGTAGTTACGCGCGAGCTTGTTAGGGCTGGTTTCTGCCATATTACTCGCCTTCCTTCTCGTACATGGTCTTGCCGTCGATGACGGTCATGAGGCACTTGGCCTCGTGGATGGTGTGGGGATCGATGGACGTGATGTCGCGGTCCATGAGCACGAAGTCGGCTTCCTTGCCCACTTCGATGGAACCGATGCGCTTCTCGAGGAAGTTCTGATACGCACCATTGATGGTGCCGGCGCAGATCATGTCCTCGACGGATACACGCTGGTTCGGGTCGAGCACGGTCTCTTCCGAAGCGTCGCCGGGCGCGCAGCGAGTCACGCCGACCTCCAAGCCCTCCATGGGATCGGGGTTTGACACGGGGAAGTCGGTCGCCGAAGTGACGACCATGCCGCGGTCCCAGAACTTCTTGAGCGGATACTCGGACTCGGCACGCTCACCAAGCTGAGCGTGCTCCAGGGACTCATAGCACACGGGGTCCTTGAAGTGCCATGTGGGATTGGCGCAAGCGATACCCTTGAGCGCGGCAAAACGATCGATGTCCTCGTCGCGCATGACCTGCAGGTGCGTAATGGTCGGGCGCCAGTCATCTTTCGGATCGGTTGCC
>CABUQK010000098.1 GCA_902493615.1 uncultured Collinsella sp. | reverse complement strand
CGAGGTAGCCCTCCTGGTCGAAGTGCATGATCTCGATCTTCTCGGTCTCCTTCATGTGTGTCCTCCCATCACATGTGCACGATTCTATACATCGCGCTTCTTGCCGATACCAATTATAGCCATACGATTGCTTGTTATTTAATACCAATCCAAACTCACGAAGATTTACGACGAACGGTCGGTTTCCTTGCCCGAGTGGTATTACAACGCCATTAGTTGTCTATTTCGATCTCCGCTGCCAACGGGCGCTCCACAACTCGCAGGCTAAAAATGCGTTGCGCCAGACCCGCCCAAGCGTTTCCGGCGCAACCGCGCAGTTTAGTTATTCGGCTTCCATCTCCGCTGTCACACGGCGATACATCTCGATAACCTGAGTCGTCGCCTTGGACGGATCCTGATAGTAGCGGCCATCACACGTCTCGGCCGAGACATAGCCCGTATAGCCGTGGCGCATGAGTGCCTCGAGGTCGGCACGCATATCACGTTCGCCGTCGCCCCAGGCAAGATGCGTCGTGCCGCCGCCCACATCTACAAAGTGAGTGTGAACGATCTTGTCGCCCAAAACCTCAAAGTAGCCGTCGATCGTGTCGCCGGCAACTTCCATGGCGCCAAAGTCGATACAAGCCTTACAATTGGGGCGATCGACCGCTTCGAGGATGCGTGCCACATCCTGTGCGGTGTTGACCAGCACGGACTCCGACGGCTGCAGCGCCTCGAGCGCGACGCGAATACCGCGCGTGTCGGCGTAGTCGCACACCGAGCGCAGCATGGCAACGCTGCGGGCCCAGGCGTCCTCAGCCGGCTCGTCCAGATAGGCCCAACCACTCGTCACCAGAATCTGCGGCACGCCCAACTCAACGGCTACGTCAATCACATTCTTAAAGTAGGAGAGGATGCGTTTTTGGCCCGCCTCGCCGCGCACCGCGACGTTCCACGGCTTGGGGTTATTCTGCTCGGGGCAAACGCACACGATCTTGATGCCGTACTGGGCGGCAAGGTCGCGAATCTTGTCCACCGAATCGTGCTCGTGGCAATCCACATACAGGTGCATCGAGCCGGTCCACAGCTCGATATTGCGATAACCGGCCTCACCTGCAGCCTTAAAGAACGTCTCGATGCTGTAGTAACGATGGTTGATGTTCATGAGCGAAAGCTCGGGTACGGCCATAGCCCTCCCCTTTCGTACAGGCTTTTAAAAAACAGGGGGCCGCCGCAGATGCGACAAGCCCCCAAAGATCGACGCAACCGTTAGACGCGATTGAAGCGCGATTCGAACATATTAGGCAAGCACGCCAAAGTAAGCGCCGATGATGCCCACGACCATGGTGCAGAGGATCAGGACCATCGGGTTGATCTTCTTGGAGAGCAGCCAGTAGTAGAGCCAGAAGGCGGCCATACCGAGCATACCGGGCATGATGCCGTCCAGGATGTCCTGGAGAGTCTGGGCGGAGTCGCCCTGACCGATGGCGATGGGCAGCGAAGCCCAGAACATGTCCTTGCTCATGGCGCCAACAACCATAACGCCGACAATGCCGACGCAGGCCATGATCTTTTGCATCAGGCCGGTCTTCTGAGCCTTGTCGAGGAAGCCAATGCCCAGCTCATAACCCTTGATAGCGCCAAAGATACGAATCAGGAACGCCGGGATGTTGTAGACGAGCAGGAAGGCGATGGGGCCAAAGACGTTGCCGGCCTGGCACAGGCTGATGCCCACGGCAGCGGCGACGACGCGCAGGGTGGACAGGAAGAAGGAGTCACCCAGGCCGGAAAGCGGACCCATGAGGGCGGCCTTGATGTCGTTGACGCTCTCGGGCTCAACCTCGCCACGAGCGACCTTTTCTTCCATGGCCATCGCGATGCCACCCACGAAGGGAGCGAGCTGCGGGGTGATGTTGAAGAATGCGCTGTGACGGTGCAAGGCCTCGGCGTAATCATCGGGACGGCCGGCATAGATCTTCTTGAGCATGTTAGCGACCATCAGGCAGAAGGCAATGTTCATCTGCTTGTAGTAGGTCCAGGAGAACTCCATGCCCAGGGCGCCGGTGTTGACGGCGCTCTTGATGAGGTCGGAGCGCGTGATCTTGTTCTCGGGACTAGAAGTCATCGTCCTCATCCCCTTCCGCGGAGAGCTGGGGCTGGGCTCCGCCCAGGCCGAGCAGGTCGAACTTGTCGATGCCGATGATGATGGCGATCAGGGCGACGCCCAGGACGGGCACATTGGCGTAGGAGCACAGCAGGAAGCCCAGGAAGTAGAAGGGCACGAGCTGCTTGGTGAGCACCAGGCGGCCGAGCATGGCGAAGCCCATGGCCGGCAGGATGTTGGCGGCAACGCCAAAGCCATCGAGGACGAACGTCGGGATGAAGTCGAGCAGGCCCTGAACAGCGTCGGCACCCAGATAGAAGGAGACCGAGCACAGGATAAAGGCCAGGACGACAATCACGAGACCGATAATCCAGTGCATAGCGTAGATACCCTTGAGGTTACCCTTGCTGGCAAAGACATCGGCACGGTCGACCAGAAGGGGCATACCGGCGTTGACGACGTTCTTGATGGCCAGGCACAGAGTGGCGATGGGCATCGCGAGCGCGATAGCGGCCTCGGTGCTCTGACCCAGCTGAATAGCGAAGGCGCAGGCGAGCACGCCGCCAATCGTCTCATCGGGCGGCACGTAAGCGCCGATGGAGATAGAACCCATGAAGAGCAGCTCGAGGCTCGCACCGATGGCGAGGCCGGACTGCAGGTCCCCGAGGACTATGCCGACGAGCGGGCACAGAACGACCGGGCGGAACGCATAGAGCGTACCGAGCTGATAATCGAGCTTACCGAAGGCAGCGATAAGTCCGATAAGGATCGCTTGAACAAGCATTGTTCCTCCCTTTGATCCCTCTTGGATCCGCGCGGCGATTCCCGACTTGTCAGCGCGCCCTTTTCCATGCCGACAATCGCCCAGACAGATCCAGCTTGTACCGGTGTGCTGTTAACACCTAAACCGGTGCAAATGATTTGATACCAATTATATAGTCATGCAAAAACTATTTAATACCAATCGCTCAACGGGCGCGTACTCTCGGTGAACGGTAGATGGGGGTAACGGGTAAAGCGTTTATCCGGTACGCCCACGGATAGGGGCGGCGCCGTACGTGCCGCCCCGTGGTTCCCAATTAGAGGGCGCTTAGGGCATCGACCTTGGGGTCGTCGGCCAGAGCGCGAATCTCGACCTCGACACCGCGGCCGACGAGCTCGCGAATGTCCTCTTCCTCGGCAGCAGTCACAAAGATCTGGCGGGAAATCTTACGGGCATCGGGACGCTGCTCGTCCTTGGACTTGGTGTTGCCCAGGTTGATGGAGGTGATCTGCGGGCAGCCGTCGACAAGCTGCTTGGCCTCGGCGATGCTGGCGACGCAGATGATCATCTTGTACTTATCGGTAACACCGGAGTTGATGGCCTCGATGGCGTGCTCCATGTCCTTGATGACGAGCTTGACATTGGCCGGCTTTCCCATCTTGAGCGTGGTCTTCCAGACGGGATCGTTGGCAACCTTGTCGCCAACGCAGAAGATGCAGTCGGAGCCCAAGCCCTGGACCCAAGAGACGGCCACCTGGCCATGAAGCAGACGATGGTCGACGCGAAGCAGTTGAATCATGATTGACCCCCAAAGGTCTCATGCCGGAAACCCGGCCCCATTAATAGCAGGCGGTGACTAGAACTCTTCCTCGTCATCCGCATCGGTCAGCAGGTCGTTGACAAACTTGACGCGCGTGTCGTCAGCCGCGAGAATCTCGCGGATAACCTGATCGGCGGGAGCCTCCTGGTCCGAGAAGAGCAGCTGGATCAGCAGCGGCAGGTTCATGTTGGCAACCAGGTAGGTGTTGGGGCGCGTCTGGACGATCTTGGTGAACTCGTTGTTGACGCTGCCGCCAAACAGGTCGGTGCACACGATTACGTCGTCGGCGGGGTCGAAGGTCGCCAGGAGCTTGGCGGCTTCCTCGGCGACGTCGGTGCGGCCGTCGACAAACATCGACAGGTCGTGGACGTTATCGCGCGCGCCCGAGAGCAGCTCGGTGCTCTCTTTGATGCCGGTCGCAAAATGCGCGTGGCTGGCAAAGATGTATTGCCTCATTGCGGTTTCCCCCAAATGAAATTAGTAGTCGAACTGGTGGTAGTAGCGGCGGTACTTGAGGTTGTGCTTGGTGACCAGCTCGTAGTTGCGGGCGAGGCGGTCGGTGGTCAGCACGGAGAGGATCCACGGGGACACGATGACGCGGAAGTCGTCGTCCAGGCCGGGGATGGCGTACTCGGCGGTGTCGATGATGACGTAGTCCTCGTCGCCGGTCACGCCGCTGGTGAGGAAGGCGCGGACGCGCTCGTCGAGGGCGCGGCACTCGTCCTCGCCCATGAACAGGAACACCGGGACGCCGGGCTCGAGCAGCTCGAGCGTGCCGTGGAAGAAGTCGTGCGAGGTGATGTGGCGGATGCGCTTCCACTGCATCTCCTCGAGCAGGCACATGGAGTACAGGATGGTCTCGCCCCACAGCGCGCCCGAGCCGATGAACATGGTGTAGTCGGCCAGCGCGTACTTCCTGGCGAGCTCCCCGGCGCGCGGCTCGAAGCGCTTGCGGATGTCGAGCATGTCCTTCCAGACGTCCCTCGTCTGCTCGATGAACAGGTCGAACTTGGGGAAGCAGCCGCGGCGGTTGAGCAGGCGCAGGCCGAAGCAGTCGGCGAGGTAGTAGCCCTTCTCGCAGCCGCCGGCGCCGTGGTCGGAGGCCATCATGACGCAGTTCTCGGCGCCCACGGCGCGGCCGATCTTGCCCTCGGGGTTGGTCATGGCGAAGACGCGCACGCCCATCTCCTTCATCTTGCCGATGGCCTCGAGCACCTCGGGGGTGGTGCCGGACTCGGAGGCGGTCAGCACGACGGAGCGCTCGGTCATGCGCTTGTGGCCCATGACGTTCCACTCGGCGGCGTGGATCAGGTAGACCTCGAGGTCGCGGTCGCCGAACTTGTTCATGAGGTACTCGAGCTGCATGAACTCGTCCCAGGTGCCGCCGACGCCCATCAGGAAGACGGCGTCGTAGCCCTCCTCGTGCACGCGGTCGGCCAGGGCGGTCATCCGCTTGCCGGCCTCGTAGACGTTCCTGCCGTCCTCGAGGTAGCCCTCCTGGTCGAAGTGCATGATCTCGATCTTCTCGGTCTCCTTCATTCTCGCTCCTTTCACGAGCAGTTTGAATTGTCGCACGGACTGGACGGGCTTGCCGTCCCGTCGCACCACTTAACCTTATGGTCACCTTGACCCCAGGCTCAACAATTCAAAGGTTCTTAATACCAGTGAACGATAACAGGATAGCCGTTTTTAATACCGATTTTTCGATTTCATTCTCCCCTCTCGGTAGACGGTCAGTTTTTGCCGCTCATCGGTCACGCGACGTATGTCCATAAAAAAACGAGCGCCCCCGCCGTGCGCAAGGACGCTCTAGGTGCTAGTAGTTGTAGGTATATCCGCCGGCATCGCCGCGGGTAAAAGACTTGGCATACTCGATAACCTGCCCACTCGAGTCGTATGTCAGGCATTCCAGCACAAGCGCTAGATCGCCCGGCTCAAGGTCGAGCAAGCTCGCATCGCGTGCACCCAGCGCCTCGATATCGAGCTTCTCAATAGATTTATCTGGCTTTCTGCCCAACATATCGTAGGTCTCGAACAGACTGAAGACCGAAATGTCCACGCCTTCGATGCCTGGGAACAGCAGGCACGGGATCAGCGTCATCTCGATCGACACGGGCTCACCGTCGATGCAGTTAAGACGGCGCACCGAGTAAAGCAGATCGTCCTCGGCGATACCAAACAAGTCGGCATAATACGGGCCGGCATAGCGTTTGGAGCGCGCCAGGATACGCACCGACGGCGTCGAACCCGATGCCAAAACCGACTGACGGAAGCCGCCCTTGCGAACATGCTCATCAAACCACTTGTGCCCCACAAAGGCGCCCTTGCCCTGTACGCGACGAATCTGGCCACTTTTGACCAACTCGTCCATGGCGCTACGGATCGTCAGGCGCGTCGTGCCAAACTCCTCTGCCAGCTCATTTTCGGATGGAATCATCGAGCCCGTCGGATAGTCGCCACGCTCGATTCGCTCCGCAATGCAGCGGCGAATTTGCTTGTATACCGGCATGTCTTCTACTGACTCAGCCATTCGACACCCACCTTCGTCGCAACGCCGTCTGCCTCGCCGTTATCGGCAAATCGATACTTGGTCGGCAGAATCACGGACTTGCAATACTCGACAAAGCCATTGTTCTCGTCGCACTCGTGCGAAGTCTTATAAAACACCGGCGTGCCCTCCTGGGCATCCAGCAACTTAGCCTCGTCGGCATTCAGGCGACTGATGGAAATATGCTCCTTGCCGTGCGTCACATGGACATTCCCCTCTTTAAGCAAAACGTCGTAGAGGCTCTCCTGCTCAAAATCGTGATCGGGAAGCGAGGGACACAAAGACAGATTGACGTAAGCCGTCTCGATTGACGCCGGGGAACCATTGACCACGCGCACGCGCCTAATGCAGAAGAGCGGCATGCCCAGATCGATCTGGGCTTTTTGGACCAAATCGATATCGGCGTACGCGACCTTGGACCATATCAGGCGTGCGGTCGACTTTGAGCCAACCCTCTCCACCGCCTGCGTATAGTTCCACGTTTCCTGAAAGATGTTCAGCGGTTTGGGCGGGCACACATAGGTGCCCGAACCACGGCGGCTTTCCAAAGTTCCGCACGAAATAAGGCGCGTGATCGCGGCGCGCAACGCCGTGCGCGACACACCCAGCGCTTCACAGAGCACACGCTCGGCGGGCAGCCGGTCGCCACCCTGCAGGTCATAATGTTTGATATACCAACGAATGCCCTCAAAGGCGCGATCTTTGGGCGGAATCGCATATGGTTCACTCGACATGGGCAAGGCTCCTCAACCGCTTGCTGCTGCGGGCATCATTACTCCGGACGCCCCATGGCGTCGAAGGCTTCTTTTATCCGCTCTGCAACGTTCCGATACGACCGATATAGGCCGGAGTCTCGCTTGACTTCGCCCGCGGTCACCGGAATCTCAAGCTTCGAAATCTCATCCTCGCCGGTTTGCACGGCAACGATGACACCCATACCAAGGCACATATTACGCTTGGCAGCGTTGTTTTTGGTGGCCTGAGCTGGATTAATCAAAATCTGCTGAGCTAGTTCGCGATTACTAAGCTCCGGCACATCCTCGGGATTTCCGGTCTCGACAATCTCGCACTGCAGCACGTCCGCATAGTCAAAAATCTTCGGCTCCCCCCCGCCGCGCTGATGCACGGCCCACTTGCGGCGCGTGGCATCCTGGTAAATGGCCGGCAAAAACGTAAACCGCGGCGGGTCCAAAATCGTATCCGTGATGGTAAACACATCGGGATCAAAGGCATCCTGCGGGTTTTTCTTCTTGAACAGCCCCATATCAGCCTCCCGTACTAGCATTAAACAACTCAAGCCCAATATAGCACCAATTTCAAGCCGTCACTTTACCGCATCGGTGCGCGGCGCCTATGGCTCGCCCA
>CABUQK010000097.1 GCA_902493615.1 uncultured Collinsella sp. | reverse complement strand
GGCCGCCAAACGGCCGCAAACAGTCCGTATTTCACCGCAACTGAGGAGGGGACACGGCATCTTTGCTGCTAGCGGGGGACGTAGCGGCCGGGTTGGGCTCCGGTGGGCTCGCCGTCGCGTGCCACCAGCACGCCGTTCACAAACACGACCTTGGCGCGGCCATGTGCCCCAAAACCCTCGAGCGGCGTGTAGTCCACAGCTTGATGCTGTGTCGCGGCACTGATTGTCCAGCGCGCTTTGGGATCCCACACGCACACATCGGCATCGGCGCCCTCGGCAAGACAGCCCTTGCGCGGGTACATGCCAAACACGCGCGCCGGGTTCTCGCTCATCAAGCGGCACAGATCCTCGGGGCCCAGCTGGCCCTCAAAGCTCGTGGCAATCGCGACGGGACGATGTTCCACGCCGGGCCCGCCGTTGGGAATCGCGCGGAAATCGTCGCGCCCGCGGCCCTTTTGCCCGTGCAGGTTAAAGCTGCAATGATCGGTCGCAATCGTATCGATCTCGCCGGCCACAAGCGCCTCGCGTAGCGCGGCACGGTCACCGGCATGGCGCAGCGGCGGGCTCATCACGTACTTGGCGCCCGCAAAGCCGTCCTCGCCCTGCTCCAAGTAGCAAGTATCGTCGAGCATCAGATACTGAGGGCAGGTCTCGACATAGATGTTCTTCTGCCCGCGCGCTTTGGCAGCGCGAATGGCCTCGAGCCCCAGCTTGGTCGAAAGGTGCACCACGTTGACTGGGGCGTCCCCGGCTAAGTGCGCCAGATACAGCAGACGACTCACGGCCTCGGCCTCGCACACGTCCGGACGGCTGAGTGCATGCCCCTCGGGCCCATGAATCCCCTGCTCGTACACGCGCTTCTGCAGCTCATTCACCAGCGTGCCGTTCTCGCAATGCACGCACAGTATGCCGCCAATACGCTTGAGCTCCTCCAGCACCTCGAGCGTCTCGGCATCGTCCAAGCGAAGGTGGTCATAGGCAAAGTAGGTCTTGAACGACGACACGCCCGCCTCGCGCATGGCCGAAAGATCGGCGCGGTTGCGCTCATTCCACTCGGCGAGTGCCATATGAAAAGCGTAGTTGGCCGTGCAGGTTCCGTCGGCGCGGCGATGCCACTCGGCCAAGGCATCGGGCATGGTCACGCCGCAATCGGCCGTCGCGTAGTCCACAATGGTCGTCGTGCCGCCGCAGGCAGCCGCGCGCGTGCCGGTCTCAAAGCTATCGGCTGTCCAATCCATGCCAGTCCAGCACTGCATGTGCGTGTGGCCGTCGATAAAGCCGGGAAACACCCAGCAGCCCGCGGCGTCCTCGACGGTATCGTCGGCGCCCGGCTCAATCGCTGCGGCGATCCGCACGATCTTATCGCCCTCCATGGCAAGATCGGCGCGGCGAAGCCCCTGGGGCGTCACGAGCGCGCCGTTTTTGATGATGATCATAATTGCTCCTTATTGATTGATGCAGTTGGCCACGTGATCAAAATACGAGCAGGCGGCAATATGCTCCGTTATGCGTCGCTGTCCCTTGACGGTATCGACGTCCCACAGCTCGTAGGCACGCGCTTCGACCAGCGCAACGTCGACGCGACCTTTGAGAATCGAGCCCCCGCCGTCTTTGCCCTCAAGACACATAAGTGCATCGAACAGTTCCGCCGGAAAGAGCACCGGGCTCGAAGGCTCACCGTTGCACGCAAGACGCACCGGATGTTTGCGGCCACGCTCGTCAAATGCACGAACCATAGCCTCAAAAGAATCCGAACTCACGAGCGGCTGGTCGCCCGGCAAAAAGAGGCAACCTTTCCAGTTGCGTTCGACTCCCCACGAAAGGCCCGCACGGACGCTTTCGCTGCGCAGCTCGCCATCGTGCAGCACGCACGGGCAATGCTTGTCCTCGCAAATCTGAGCGACCTCGGGCCAACGCGTCGAAACCACAACGTCAAAGCCCCGGGGAACCGAATCGATGGTCCGGGCAATCAGCGGCTCGCCATAGATATCGGCAAGCATCTTGTTAGAGCCAAACCGCTTGCCCTCGCCCGAAGCCATAATGACGCATCCAAGTTTCATGGTGATACCTCCCCTGAAACCATCGTACCCATAACTCGCGCCGCAGGCATCTACATCGAAAGCGCTTATCCCACACGCCCGCGATGCAAAATAGGGGCACCCCGCCAGTTGGCAGAGCGCCCCCTTTACATGGCTTACCTCAACCCGGCTTTAGGCCTGGAGCCAACGGGCGGTGTTGCGCTCGTCGAGGGCCTTGAGGGTAGCGGCGGGATCGGCAACCTTTTGCAGGAACATCATGGCTGCGATGGCGTACGGCTTGTAGCTGGCCTCCTTGTACATGCCCACGCGGTGCATGTCGAAGACGTCGGCGTTGACCTCGCCGTGCTCGCAGGAGACACCGGAGATGTCGGCGGGCAGCGGGTGCATAAAGATGGTGTCCTGGCCGTTGGCAGTCTTCTCCATGAGCTCGGTCGTGGAGCACCAATCCTGATGGGTGGCGTTCTGGGCGAGCAGCTCCTTCTCGAGCGCAGCGATGCCGGCGTCGTCGCCCTCGGCGTACAGATTGGTACGCTTCTCCATGGCGGCAAACGGAGCCCAGCTCTTGGGGATCACGATGTCGGCGCCCTCGAAGGCCTCGGCCATGGTGTTGACCTGCTTAAAGGTGGTGTCGGACTCGGCGGCATAGCCCTTGGCGCGCTCGACGACCTCGGGCATGAGGTCGTAGCCCTCGGGGTGGGCCAGGGTGACGTCCATGCCAAAGCGGGGCAGCAGGCTGATCAGCGACTGCGGGCAGGACAGCGGCTTGCCGTAAGAGGGCGAATAGGCCCAGGTGACGGCAACCTTCTTGCCCTTGAGGTTCTCAAGGCCGCCAAACTCGTTGATGAGGTAGAGCATGTCGGCAGAAGACTGCGTGGGGTGATCGGAGTCGGACTGCAGGGAAATGAGCGTGGGACGGTGATCCAGAACGCCGTCCTCGTAAGCCTGCTGGACAGACTCGGAGACCTCGGCCATGTAGGCGTCGCCCTTGCCGATGTACATGTCGTCGCGGATGCCGATGACGTCGGCCATGAAGGAGATCATGGTAGCGGTCTCGCGGACGGTCTCGCCGTGAGCGATCTGGGACTTCTTCTCGTCCAGGTCCTGCAGCTCAAGGCCGAGCAGGTTGGCGGCCTTAGAGAAGGAGAAGCGCGTACGGGTGGAGTTATCGCGGAACAGGGAGACGGCCAGGCCCGAGTCGAAGATCTTGGACGAGACGTTGTTCTCGCGCAGCTCGCGCAGGGCGTCGGCGACGATGTAGAGAGCCTTGAGCTCATCGGTGGTCTTATCCCAGGTGTGCAGGAAGTCGCTGCCGTACATACCCTTAAAATCGAGGCCGTTCAGCTGCTCGACGAGCTCGGTAAACTTGGCGTCCATGTAAATGTCCTTTCTAAAGGTGAAACGATCGCAATGAGTAGATGTGCTCCGGCATGCGCGTGTGGCTAGAACATGCAGAGCGCTATGACGAGGACCCGCTACCGTTGAGGAAGCATGGGAGATAACGACCGCGGGCCCCAAGTCAACAGGAGGCGCCGGGGGCATAAACTGTCCCCGGCTCAACAAAATCGAGGAATGGGACTAGTCGATCTTGTTGTTGGTCAGACCGGCGCGGAACACGGTGGCGTCGCCATCGGCCTGGCTCGGATCGTAGAGGTTCAGGGCAGCCACATACATGGCGGCAGCGGTGACCAGGTCGTCCTTGTAGGTGACCTCGTTGGGAGCGTGAGCCTGAGACTCGGCACCCGGGCCAAAGCCCACGCAGGGGATGCCGTAGCGGCCCTGGATGGAGACGCAGTTCGTGGAGAAGGTCCACTTGTCGCACAGCGGGCGACCGGTGCGCTTGTCCATGCTGGGCTCGCAGCCGATGCGCTCGTCACCAAACATGGCCTTGTGGGCGTCGACGAGGGCCTTGACGTGCGGAGCGGTCTCCTTGTTGATCCACGTGGGGAAGTAAGCCTCGGTCTCGTAGACCTCGCCGGTCCAGGACGGACGGTCGTACATGTACATGGAGACCTTCACGTCGTCACCGTACTTCTTGGCTGCCGGCAGGTTGCGGATCTCGTCCAGGCAGGACTCCCAGGTCTCACCGGCGGTCATACGACGGTCGATGGAGATGGCGCAGGAGTCGGCCACGGCGCAGCGGCTGGGGCTGGTGTAGAAGATCTGGCTGACGGTGCAGGTGCCGCGGCCCAGGAAGCGGGCATCCTCGAAGTGCTCGGGATTGTACTTGGGGTCGAGCATCTTGACGAGACCCTTGATGTCGGTCGACTCGTCGCAGCCGTTGTTGTTGAGGGCGCGGACGTCGGCGATGATGTCGGCCATCTTGTAGATGGCGTTGTCGCCGCGGTCGGGAGCGGAGCCGTGGCAGGAGGTACCGTGAACGTCGACGCGGATCTCCATGCGGCCGCGGTGACCGCGATAGATGCCGCCGTCGGTGGGTTCGGTGGAAATGACGAACTCGGGCTTAATGCCATCCTTGTTGTAGATGTACTGCCAGCACATGCCGTCGCAGTCCTCTTCCTGGACGGTGCCGACGACCATGATCTTGTAGCCCTCGGGGATGAGGCCCATGTCCTTCATCATCTTGGCAGCGTAGGTAGCAGAAGCCATGCCGCCCTCCTGGTCGGAGCCGCCGCGGCCGTAGATGATCTCGTCGGTCTCGTAGCCCTCATAGGGATCGGCATCCCAGTTCTCGATGTTGCCGATGCCGACGGTGTCGCCCATAAAGCCCATGACGTTGCCCAGGCCATCGACCTTGACCTCGTCATAGCCAAGGTTCTCCATCTCGGCCTTGATGCAGGCGACAACCTCACCCTCCTCGCAAGACTCAGAGGGATGGGAGATCATAGCGCGCAGGAAGCGAGTCATATCAGCACGATGGGACTCAGCAGCAGCCTTGATAGCGTCGAAATCGAGTTCTTTAGCCATTGTTCATAACCTTTCAAACGAAGGAATCTACCTGTGAGGTGGCGGAGCGATACCTATTTACTCCGCCCCAACGATTAGCAAGTGGGATATTCGCCTTCCCAAACAATGCGGCGATACTGGTCGGGATCGGTGTCGCCCTCGGTGGAGAAGCAGAGCACGGAGCTCGTCTTGTCCAGGCCGATGAGTTCCTTGAGCTCGGCGTACTCGGGATCGAGCATGAGGGTCTCGACCAGGCCGGTGGTCACAGCGCCGGACTCGCCGGAGATGACGCGCGGGTCGCCCTTCTCGGGAGCGCCCAGGGTGCGCATGCCGCGAGCGGTGACCCAGTCGGGGCAGGACACGAAGGCGGTGACGTGGTTGCGCAGGATATCCCAGCCCAGAATGTTGGGCTCGCCGCAGCACAGACCGGCCATGATGGAGGGCATGTCGCCGTCCACGATGCGCGGATCGCCGTCGCCGGCGGCAGCGCCCTTGTACAGACAGGCGGCAGGCGCGCACTCAGCCACGACGAAGGTGGGCGGGTTATCGGGATACAGGTTGGTGAAGTAGCCCACCACGGCGCCGGCGAGCGAACCCACGCCAGCCTGGACAAACACGTGCGTCGGGCGGTTGATGGCCATCTCGCGCAGCTGCTCGGCAGCCTCGGAAGCCATGGTGCCGTAACCCTCCATGATCCAGGACGGGATCTTCTCGTAGCCCTCCCAGGCGGTGTCCTGAACGATGACGCCGCGCTCGCAGGCGTCGGCCTCGGCAGCGGCCATGCGCACGCACTCGTCGTAGTTGACCTCTTCGATGGTCACCGTTGCGCCCTCGGCGGCGATGTTATCGAAGCGGGGCTTAGTGGAACCCTTGGGCATGTGAACGACGGCCTTCTGGCCCAGCTTGTTGGCAGCCCATGCCACGCCGCGGCCATGGTTGCCGTCGGTGGCGGTAAAGAAGGTGGCCTGGCCAAAGTCCTTGGCAAGTTGATCGGAGGTCAGGTAATCGAAGGTGCAGTCGGCAACGTCCTTGCCGGTCTCATCGGCAATATAGTTGGCCATGGCAAACGAGCCGCCCAGGACCTTAAAGGCGTTGAGGCCAAAGCGATAGCTCTCGTCCTTAACGCACAGGTTGGACAGGCCCAGGCGCGCAGCCTGACCGTCCAGACGGGCAAGCGGAGTGACGGTATATTGAGGGAACGACTGGTGGAAGGCACGGGCCTTCTTCACGTGGTCGAGGCTCATGATTCCCAAGTGCTTGTCATCGCTCTTGGGCATCGTGTTGCCCGCCCACTGGATCTTATCGGCCATACGGTGAACTCCTTAAGTCCTCTCTTGCCGGCCCCCGCATACGCGTTTCAGCCCGATCCCATTCACACGACTGAACTTTTATGTGGATGCCAAACAAAAAGTTTGTTAGTAATGTTCTATCACACTTTTTGATTGGTATATCTAACGAATTGTTTGTTGCCGTAATCGGTACTTTTTCGCCGCCGAACGGTCATGAATTGCCTTGTTGATGGATTTGTTTGCGGTCATGTGTGGTTTATGGCACAGTGAGCCCAAACTAATTTTTAGGAAGGTACCCATGGCCCCCGCACAGATTGAGTTTTACAAGCGCCTCGCACACGGTCTGGCGCTCCAATTTGGCCCCAACTGCGAAGTCGTCGTCCACGATCTGGAGACCGAGGACGTGGACCACTCCATCGTAGTGATCGAAAACGGCCACGTCAGCGGGCGCAAACTGGGTGACGGCCCCAGCCATATCGTGTTTGAGTCCATGCACGAAGGCGCCACCGACGTACACGACCGCGAGCCGTACCTCACTAAAACCACCGACGGTAAGCTGCTCAAATCGTCGACGATCTTTATCCGCAACGATGAGGGCAAACCCGTCGGCATTTTGGGCATCAACTTTGACATTACGCTTATGAAGGCTTTTGAGCGTTCGCTCGATGCCTTTACCGGCACCGGCGGCACGGGCTATACCGAGCCCGAGCCCATTACCAAGAACATCGGCGACCTGCTCGAGGACCTGCTGCACGAGTGCGAGCAGTTTGTGGGCAAGCCCGCGGCACTCATGACCAAAGACGAGCGCATTCGTGCCATTGGCTACCTCGACCGTCGCGGCGCCTTTCTCATTTCCAAGTCGAGCGAGCGCGCCTGCGAGTTCTTTGGCATCTCCAAGTACAGCTTCTATAGCTACCTCAATGAGGCCAAGGCGGCGGCCGGCGACAAGTAGGCACTCGCCTGGATTGCCCCTCCCCTTTTGGGCGCGAGTTCTGGAAAGCACGAATCCAAGACCGGGCCGCTTGGGAAGTTCCATATAATCGATGTCATTAGTATTTCGAAAGGATGGGACAGAATGGCGTTAAGCAAGGCATCATGCACCGGTCGCGGATTGATTCCGGCAATTGGTGGACATGTGCACCGCATGTTCGATGAGAGTGAAGACGACCTGTTTTCGCTGAGCCTTGACGACGTGATGGATGATCGCCCGTGGACCGCCGACGAACTCATGGGCGGCGGGGCTCGCCCGTCAAGTCCCAATCCCGCACTTGCGCCTAAGCCCGCATCTGCGCCGACTCCTGCGCAGTCGCCCGCACCCACTTCGGCGCCCACGCCCGCTCCCCGCCCCGCAAGCGACCCGTCCGAGACGGCGGCATTTCTCGCTGCAGCGACGCAGGGCAAATCGGCCGACAGCACCGTTATGTATAACGCCCAGCAGTTGCCCGTTCC